>NZ_RSAJ01000776.1 GCF_003933965.1 Streptomyces sp. RP5T | reverse complement strand
GCGCTGCACCGCCTGCGCGGCCCTCCGCTTCCCGTGGCTGCCGGGCTGCGCCCGCTGCGGCGGCCCCGACTGGGACACCGTCGAGGCGAGCGGCGAGGGGACCGTCTACTCGTACGTCGTCATGCACCACCCGCCCTTCCCCGCGTTCGACCCTCCCTACGCCGTCGTGCTCGTCGAACTCGCCGAGGGCGTGCGGATGATCAGCAACGTGGTCGGTACGCCGTACGACAAGGTGCGGATCGGGATGCCGGTACGGCTCGTCTTCCAGTCGTACGACGGTGACCTCACCCTTCCGGTCTTCCGCGCCGCCGAAGAGGTCGTCGCGGAAGAGGTTGTCGCGGAAGAGGCCGTCGCCGAGGAGGCCGCCGTATGAGAGCGGGAGAGGAACTGCCACCCCTGGAGATCCCGGTGACCCGCACGCTGATCGTCGCGGGTGCGATCGCCTCCCGGGACTACCAGGACGTGCACCACGACCCGGAGGCGGCCCGCCACAAGGGCTCCCCGGACATCTTCATGAACATCCTGACGACGAACGGCCTGGTCGGGCGGTACATCACCGACCACTTCGGCCCGCGGACCGAGCTCAAGAAGGTGGCCATCAGGCTGGGCGCGCCCAACTACCCCGGCGACACCATGGTGTTGCGCGGGACCATAGAGGCCGTCGAAGGTGCCGGCGCGACCGTCCGGATCGTGGGGACCAACGGCATCGGCAACCACGTGACGGGCACGGTCACCTTCTGTCTGCGGGACGCCGCATGAGCGCACGCGCGCGCGACGGGCTCGGGGGCCTCGCCGCGATCGCCGGGATCGGGGCCACCGAGTTCTCCAAGGACTCCGGCCGCAGCGAACTGCGCCTGGCCGCCGAGGCGGTCCGCGCGGCGCTCGACGACGCGGGGCTGACGCCGGCCGACGTGGACGGCATGGTCACCTTCACCATGGACACCAGCCCGGAGATCACCGTCGCCCAGGCCTGCGGGATCGGCGAGCTGTCCTTCTTCTCCCGCGTCCACTACGGCGGCGGCGCGGCCTGCGCGACCGTCCAGCAGGCGGCGCTCGCGATCGCGGCGGGCGTGGCCGAGGTCGTCGTCTGCTACCGCGCCTTCAACGAACGCTCCGGCCGTCGCTTCGGCTCCGGAGTCCAGCACCGCGAACCCTCCGCCGAGGGGGCAGCGCTCGGCTGGTCCCTCCCCTTCGGCCTGCTCACCCCGGCCTCCTGGGTGGCGATGGCGGCCCAGCGCTATCTGCACACCCACGGCCTCACCCCGGAGGCCTTCGGCCATGTCGCGGTGACCGACCGGGCGTACGCGGCCACCAACCCGGCGGCCTGGTTCCACGGCCGCCCCATCACCCTGGCCGACCACGCCGCCTCGCGGTGGATCGTCGAGCCGCTCCGGCTGCTCGACTGCTGCCAGGAGACCGACGGCGGCCAGGCGATCGTCGTCACGTCCCTCGCACGCGCGCGTGACCTCCCCCACCGGCCCGCAGTCGTCGCGGCCGCCGCCCAGGGCGCGGGCCGCGCCCAGGAACAGATGACCAGCTTCTACCGCGACGACCTCACCGGCCTGCCCGAGATGAACGTCGTCGCCCGCCAGCTCTGGCGCACCTCGGGCCTCGGCCCCGAGGACATCGACGTGGCGATCCTGTACGACCACTTCACCCCGTTCGTTCTCATGCAGCTGGAGGAGTTCGGCTTCTGCGGCAGGGGCGAGGCCGCGGATTTCGTACGCCGGGCCGCGCTCCCCCTCAACACCCACGGGGGCCAGCTGGGGGAGGCCTACCTCCACGGCATGAACGGCATCGCGGAGGCCGTACGGCAGCTGCGGGGGACGGCGGCGAACCAGGTGGCGGAGGCGGGACGGGTCCTGGTGACGGCGGGGACGGGCGTGCCGACGTCCGGGCTGGTGCTCACGTCGTCGGACGGGTGACGTCCCAGGGCCCTCAGACCCTGAGGCCCCCAGGCCCCGAGGCCCTCAGACCCTGAGGGGTGAACCCGCAGTAGATGGCACTCCCTCGTCCACCTTCAGGAGGTGGAGTCAGCACCACCTCTACAACCTGAGGGGGAGTCCTCTTCGGGACCTGTGGCCGATGAGCGAGGCCGGTCGCGAATCTAGCGTGGAGCCATGACCACACCCGTCTGCACCAGCGCTTCGAAGGCCGCCGTACCGGCGACGCAGACCCTCGCGTACCCCTCGTTCGCCTCGTACGTGAAGGCCCGCCAGCCGGTGCTGCTGCGTACCGCCCGGTCGCTGACCGCGAACCCGAGCGACGCGGAGGACCTGCTGCAGACCGCCCTGACCAAGACCTACGTCGCCTGGGAGCGCATCGAGGACCACCGGGCCCTCGACGGCTATGTGCGCCGGGCCCTGCTGAACACGCGCACCTCGCAGTGGCGCAAGCGCAAGGTCGACGAGTTCGCGACCGACGAGATCCCCGAGCCCGATCCCGTGCCCGGTGACGACGACCCCGCCGAGCAGCAGGCGCTGCACGACGCGATGTGGCGGGCGATCATGAAACTGCCGGCCCGGCAGCGGGCGATGGTCGTCCTCAGGTACTACGAGGACCTCAGCGAGGTGCAGACGGCCGAGGTCCTCGGGGTCTCCGTGGGCACCGTGAAGTCGGCGGTGTCGCGCGCCCTGGGCAAGCTCCGCGAGGACCCGGAACTGGTACTGGCCCGGTAGGGGGTCTGCGTCGGGGTTCTGTGGCCTGGGCGGAGTTTGTCGGCTGACGGCCCGTGGCTGGGCGGGGCTTGTCGATCGACGTCCAGTGGCTGTGGCTGGGGCGGGCTTGTCGGTCGTGGTCCAGTGTTCTCGGTGGGCTTGTCGGTCGACCACCAGTGGCCTGCACGGGGTTTCTCGGCCGACGGCCAGCGGCCTGGGTTCATCCCCGCCGTGCCCTCGGCTCCGCGGAAGTCCCTACCCGGAACAGCCACGCGCCTGCCGTGAATCATCGCCGGGGACGTGCGCGTGCCCGCCGCAGATCGCCGCCCCGGACGGGCGGGTGTCCCCCGTGATCGCAACCCGGGACGGGCGTGTGCCCGCCGCGATTCATCCCCCGGAACAGCCTCGCGCGCGCCGTGAATCGCCACCTGGGACGGACGCGTGCCCCCCGTGAATCGCCACCCGGGACGGACGCGTACTCCCCGAGAGTCGTTGCCCGGGACGGGCGTGTGCCCGCCGCGACCCGTCGCCCGGAACGGCCTCGCGCCCGCCGTGAATCGTCGCCCGGGACGGACGCGTACTCCCCGAGAGTCGTTGCCCGGGACGGGCGTGTGCCCGCCGCGACCCGTCGCCCGGAAC
>NZ_RSAJ01000775.1 GCF_003933965.1 Streptomyces sp. RP5T | reverse complement strand
CCTCCACCCCCGCCCGCAGCGCCTCGGTGAGCTGTTCGGCACTGACCTCGGCGGCGTCCCCGAGCGCCTTGCCGGTCCGCCGCAGCAGGGTTCCGTACAGGGGGCCCGAGGCGCCGCCGACCGTCGAGATGAGGGTGCGGCCGGCGAGGACGAGGACCGCGCCCGGCGTCTCCGGGGCCTCCTTCTCCAGGGCCGTGGCCACCGCGGTGAACCCGCGCTGGAGGTTGCTGCCGTGGTCGGCGTCCCCGATGGGGGAGTCGAGGGCGGTGAGGTGTTCCGCCTCACGGTCGACGGAGGCGGCGGTCGCCGTCATCCAGCGGTGGAAGAAGTCGGCGTCGAGCACTGGATCTCCTTGCGTGGTCGGTACGTCGGTCGCTTGCTCACACGCCCCAGCGCAGCCCCGGCGTGCGCACCGGCGCGTCCCACAGGCGCAGCAGTTCCTCGTCCACCTGGCACAGGGTGACCGAGGCGCCGGCCATGTCGAGCGAGGTGACGTAGTTGCCGACCAGGGTGCGGGCGACGGGGACCCCGCGGTCGGCGAGCACCCGCTGCACCTCGGCGTTGAAGCCGTACAGCTCCAGCAGCGGGGTGGCTCCCATGCCGTTGACCAGGACGAGCACGGGGTTGCGCGGGCTCATGTCGTCCAGGATCGCGTGCACCGAGAAGTCGGCGACCTCCCGTGAGGTCATCATCGCCCGCCGCTCCCGGCCGGGCTCGCCGTGGATGCCGACGCCGAGTTCCAGCTCACCGGACGGCAGGTCGAAGGTGGGGCTGCCCTTGGCGGGCGTGGTGCAGGCGCTCAGCGCGACGCCGAAGCTCCGGGAGTTCTCGTTGACCTGACGGGCGATCGCCTCCACCCGCTCCAGGGGCTGCCCCTCCTCCGCCGCGGCCCCCGCGATCTTCTCCACGAACAGCGTGGCGCCGGTGCCCCGCCGACCGGCCGTGTAGAGGCTGTCGGTCACCGCCACGTCATCGTTGACGAGCACCTTGGCGACCTGGATGCCCTCGTCCTCGGCGAGCTCGGCCGCCATGTCGAAGTTGAGCACGTCACCCGTGTAGTTCTTCACGATGAACAGCACTCCCGCCCCGCTGTCCACGGCGGCCGCCGCCCGCACCATCTGGTCCGGCACCGGAGAGGTGAACACCTCGCCCGGACAGGCGGCGGAGAGCATGCCGGGTCCGACGAAACCACCGTGCAGCGGCTCGTGCCCGGAGCCGCCGCCGGAGATCAGGGCGACCTTCCCGGCGACGGGGGCGTCCCGCCGTACGATCACCCGGTTCTCGACGTCCACGGTCAGCTCCGGATGGGCGGCCGCCATACCGCGCAGGGCGTCCGCGACCACGGTTTCCGGGACGTTGATCAGCATCTTCATGGGTACCTCCGGGTGGGACGAGGGATGGGCTCGTGGTCTGCGTTCTAACAGTTCAGAACCCGTGTGACCAGTAGGCGATCTTGGCGGTCCGCGGCGGCCGCGAGCGGGAGGGCCGCTGTCGGCAGTATCTGCCTTGCGGCAGTGCAGGTCACGGGTACGGGGGCGCTCGGGCGCGCCCGCCACCCGGAACCTGTCTGTCTCAGCTGCGTGACCGCGGGTTGGTCATCCCCGAGCGAGGGCCGGCCGGCTTGGTCGGCGGATCCGTGCGCAGCGGCTGAAGAGGGCCGGTGTGCAGGCAGGTGTCGGCTGCTCTTCGAGGTGAGGGGTGACGGTCCTGCCGTCTGCCGTCTGCCGTCTGTGCATGGGTAAGGGGCGGCGCGCGTCCGTGGAGATGGGGACGCGCGCCGCCGAGTGCCGAGTGCCGAGTGCCGGAAGGGCGGGGAGTCAGCCCCGCAGCGGATTGGCGCGGCCCGCGGCCAGGAGGTACCAGGCCGTGGCGCCGGTGTGCCGGTAGGGGTAGTAGCCGAAGCCGAAACCGGTGTCGAGCGGACTGCTCGCCGAGACGACTCCGGAGCGGGCCGGGAGGGCCGTGCCGCCGACGGTCTGGGTGCCGCCGAGGAGGTCCTGGGCGCGCTCGATCGATGCGAGGAGGCCGCGGGCGCGCTTCTCGTCGCCGGTGTGCCCCCGGTGGCGCAGCGCGAGCGCGAGGTGGGCGGTGCCCTCGAACCACACGCCGTTGCGGTCCGGTCTGGGCTGCCCGTCGGCGATGGGGGCGCCCTCGTTCGCCAGCAGGCTCGCCGAGCTGAAGGTGACGCCCGGGTAGGACTGTCCCGCGGGAACCGTGCTGTTGGGGCGGTCCGCCGTGTCCAGGACGGCCAGCTCGGTCGCGGCCCAGTCGAGGGAGCGGGAGTGGGCCGGGGAGGCCAGGGCGAGGTGGGTCCAGGTCTGGGTGTCCTCGGGGATCGGCGACCTGTTGATCGTCACGCCGTCGTTGGTGCCGGTGTAGAAGAAGCCGCCCGAGGGCTCCCACATCTTCTCGACGAAGGCCCTGGCACGCGCGCGGCGTTCCCGCCAGACCTTGTCCCCGGTCAGCCGGGCGAGCCGCCCGAACAGGCCGACCAGGTCGGTGTTGTGCTCGGTCGAGGTGAACGGGAGTTTCTCGTCCGCCCCGTTCACCCCGAACTTGTAGCCGCCCAACGGCTCGTCGGTCCGCCCCACCCGTTCGATCCACTCACCGATGCGCACCGCGCCGGTCAGGAACCGTCGCTTGCCGGTACGGCCGGCCAGCGCGCCGAGCGCGATACCGGCCCACGCCATGTCGCCCACGGCGGTGCCGGTGAAGCCGAACTGCGTACCGACGTTGGCCGTGCCGTCCGCCCTGACGAACCCGTCCGGCTGCGGGGAGCCGTCGTAGAAGGTGTACGGCCCCACGTTGTAGGCCTGTCGCAGGCGACCGTCGTCGTGCACCGGGTCGTGGGCCTGGGCGTACAGCAGCGCGTCACCGAGGGCGACGGCCCGCGACTCGCCCGCGGGGCAGGCGAGATGGGCCAGGATCGCGAGGGCGTTGTCGTACGTGAACGCCGTGCTGAACAGTCCCGCCTGGTCCGTGTAGCTCTGGGTGAGCCGGATCGGTCCGTGGTCCGGGTAGGCGTCCATGGCTGCGGCCAGGAAGGCCTGCGCCCGGCGGGGTGCGGAGGCCCCGGAGGCGGTCCGGGCCGCCCGGGCGGTGCCGGTGCCGGTCGCGGCGAGGACCGCGACTCCGAGGCCGGTCCCGATGAGGGCGCGGCGGCCGAGAGGTGGGCGGGGACTGCCGGTCATGGGTCTCCTCGGAGGTACTCCGGCCACGGAGGCCGGGTTTTTGAGAGCGCTCTCAATGGGGCGGGATCATTCTGCTGTCGCACCCGGGGCGGGTCAACGTCTCGGGAG
>NZ_RSAJ01000774.1 GCF_003933965.1 Streptomyces sp. RP5T | reverse complement strand
AGCGACTGACCCCCGCCCCACCGACGGACAGGAACCGCAGCACATGTCTCTCGACGTATCCCCCGAGCTCCTCGCCGAAGCCGAACAGGGCGCCATCCGCGAGGAGGACTTCGTGGCCACGGTCCGCGCCTCCCTCCCCTACGCCTACGACCTGATCGCGTCCCTGGCCGGTGAACTCAAGGGCGGCACCGCCGAGTTCTCCGACAACCAGACCCCTCCCCCGTCGGAGAAGGAGCGCGGCCAGCTGCTGCGGGCCCTCGCCAGTGACGCCATCCGGGGCAGCCTGGAACGCCACTTCGGCGTGGCCCTCGCCTTCCAGAACTGCCACCGGGTGGCGGCCTTCCGCCCGGAGTCGGTGGACGGTGAGACGTATGCGCGCTTCACGTCGGTGCGCTCGCAGGTGCTGAACCAGTCGCCGGAGTTCAGGGACTGCTGACCCGGCCCCGGCGCGAGGTGTGGCCCTCCCCGGCCGGGGAGGGCCACACGCAGGTCACCGCCGGGCCGCCGCCTCGGCCGGGGCCGGTGCGTAGCCCGTCGGGCGGGCCGTGAAGGTGCCGCGGCCCTGGGTCCGGCTGCGCAACCTCGTCGCGTAGCCGAAGAGTTCGGCCAGCGGCACGGTCGCCGTGACGATCGCCGAACCGCCCCGACTGACCGAGCCGGAGATCCGGCCGCGGCGCGCGGCGAGGTCGCCGAGCACACTGCCGACGGCGTCCTCGGGCACGGTGACCGTGACCTCCGCGACCGGCTCCAGGAGGACCATCGCGCAGGCCCGCAGCGCCTCCCGCAGGCCGAACCGGCCGGCCGTGCGGAAGGCCGTGTCCGAGGAGTCCTTCACATGGGTCGACCCGTCGGTGAGGGTCACCCGCAGCCCGGTCACCGGGTGCCCGCCGAGGGGACCCTCGGCCAGCGCGTCCCGGCAACCGGCCTCGACCGCGCGGACGTACTCCTGCGGCACGCGCCCGCCGACGACCGCGGAACGGAACGCGAAGCCCGCCTCCGCCGGCTCGACGTCGAGCACGACATGGGCGAACTGCCCCGCCCCGCCGTCCTGTTTGACGTGCCGGAAGACCAGCCCGGACACTCCGCGCCCGACCGTCTCCCGGTAACTGACCCCCGGGCGCCCGAGGGTGAGGGCGAGGCCGTGCTCACGCCGCACCTTCTCCACCGCCACCTCCAGATGCAGTTCGCCCATGCCGGACAGCAGGGTCTGACCGGTCTCCGTGTCGGTGCGGACGACGAGCGAGGGGTCCTCCTCGGTCAGCCGGGCGAGAGCGGACGCCAACCGGTCGGTGTCGGCGGACCGCCCGGCCTCGACGGCCACGGACACCACCGGTTCGGCCACGCTCGGCGGTTCGAGCACGAGCGGGGCGTCCGGCGCGCACAGGGTCGACCCGGCACGGGCCGACTTCAGCCCGACGACGGCGACGATGTCACCGGCGACCGCCCGTTCCAGCGGGGCGTGCCGGTCGGCCCGCACACGCAGGATCCGCGCGATGCGTTCGGTGCGGCGCGCGCCCGCGTCCCACACGGTGGCTCCCTTCTCGATCGTGCCCGAGTACACGCGTAGGTACGTCAGCCGTCCCGTCGGGCCGGCGTTCACCTTGAACGCCAGCGCCGCGAAGGGCGCCGCCGGGTCGCAGGGCCGTTCCTCGCCGTTGTCCCCGCGTACGGCGGGCACGTCGAGCGGTGACGGCAGGTACGCCACGACGGCGTCCAGGAGCGGTTCGACACCGCGGTTGCGGTAGGCCGAGCCGCACAGGACGACCACGCCGTCACCGCTGCGGGTGAGGTCCCGCAGGGCGGCGGTGAGGGTGGCGGCCGAGAGGGTCTCGCGGTCGCAGAACTCCTCAAGGGCGGCCGGGTGCCGTTCGGCGACGGCCTCCTCCAGTGCGCGGCGACGCCGGAGCGCCTCCTCGCGCAGGCCCTCCGGCACCGGCCCCTCCTCGGCCGTGTCACCGTCCGTCCAGGTCAGCGCCCGCATCCGGACCAGGTCGACGACGCCGGTGAAGCCGTCCTCGCTGCCGATGGGCAACTGCACGACCAGCGGGGCCGGATGCAGCCGCCGCCGGATCGACTCGACGGCCGCGTCGAGGTCGGCGCCCGCGCGGTCCAGCTTGTTGACGAACGCGATCCTCGGCACACCGTGCCGGTCCGCCTGCCGCCATACCGACTCGCTCTGCGGCTCCACCCCCGCCACCGCGTCGAACACCGCGACCGCTCCGTCGAGCACCCGCAGCGAGCGCTCCACCTCGTCGGCGAAGTCGACGTGCCCCGGGGTGTCGATCAGGTTGAGGCGGTGTCCGTCCCACGCGCAGCTCACGGCCGCGGCGAAGATGGTGATCCCGCGGTCCCGCTCCTGCGGGTCGAAGTCGGTGACGGTGGTGCCGTCGTGGACCTCCCCGCGCTTGTGGGTGGTGCCGGTGGCGAACAGGATCCGCTCGGTGACGGTGGTCTTGCCGGCGTCGACGTGGGCGAGGATGCCGAGGTTGCGGACGACGGAGAGCGGGTCGGGGTGAGTGGTGGTACGCACGGCCCAGGGCCTTTCGGACGATGTGGTGACAGGGCGGCGCGATGACCCGTACGGCGACATGACGGCACGTCACACAGACGTGCCCAGGCGGTACTCGACCGTTCAGACAGTCGTCACGGGCATCCGGTGCCGGCCGCGCAGCGGGCACCGGAGGGCCGGGGACACGAGGATCACGTCGTACGACGTCCGGGGAACGGCGACAGCTGTGCGCACGCACATGGCCGTACTCCCCTCGCTCGTCGTCCCCTTCATGGGCTGCCTGGTGAGTGTAGGGAAACAGGAAGGGGCGGGGCACGGGATTTTCCGTGCCCCGCCCCTGCGGGCGTGGAGTCCGCGCTAGAGGCCCTGGAGGCCGTCGTAGGCGGACATCACGAGGTCCAACCCGCGGGTGTCCTCGGCGGGTTCGCGCATCTGGTTGGTCGTGTAGGCCACCGCCATGCGGGCGTCGGGGTCGATCATGACGAGGGAGCCGCCCCAGCCGCCCCAGCCGAAGGTGGTGCCGAACAGGCCGTATCCCAGGCCGTACCGCTGGGGCATGCCGATCACGCGGTCCTCGCCGCTGAACTGCTCCTCACGGGCCCGCGCGGCGCCCGCCGCCGACAGCAGCCGTACGCCCCGGACGGTGCCCGCGCAGGCGAGCGCGGACTGGACGAGGGCCACGGAACGGGCGTTGCCGAAGCCGCTCGCCGCCGGGATCTGGCCGCGCCGCCAGGCCGTGGCGTTGGCGTCCCTGAGACGGAACTCCGTCGCGGAGGAGGGGGTCGGGTCGGGGC
>NZ_RSAJ01000773.1 GCF_003933965.1 Streptomyces sp. RP5T | reverse complement strand
GGCCGGGGCGACGACCGGGTGCTGGTGCTCCGGGCCGTACGGACGTGCCGTCGGCCGAGGTGCCGGTCGGGGGGGCGAGGTCGGGGCCGGCGAGTTGCTTGCGCGGCGCGGGGACCGCTGATGCCGCGCCCGGTGCCGGACGGCTACTGCTTCGGCGTGCGGTCCAGCAGTGATTCCACCAGCGCGGCGACATGGCGGCGGTCGTCCGCCGAGAGTTTCTGGACGCTGGCGATCAGGAGGTCCACTTCCGGGTCGGCCGGGTGGGCGGCGGTGCCCTCCGCGCCGTACACGTGGATGCCGCAGGCCTCCGCGGCGGCGCGGCGGACGGTGTCCAACGGGAGTTCCAGTCCCTTGGACAGTCCCTCCAGGGTCGTCGACTGCGGCATGCGCACGACGCGGTCGGTGGTCGCCAGGTGGTGGACGGTCGAGCGCGGGACGCCACCGCGGCGCGCCACGTCGCCGTAGGACCAGCCCTTGCGGTCCAGGCGCTCACGGATCAACTGCTGCAGTGCGTTGGCCACGGGGGTCACTTCCTGCTCGCCGCTCGGCGGAACCGGCCATGTCGGGGCCGATTCTACGGGCGCCCCCACCCGCCGCCGAAAGGGTGATTCCCCGAACGGGTTGCGCAACGCCCTCAGGAGGCCCTAGTGTCCAATCTCGTTGGACAGCACGTCCGACCAAGTCGGACAGAGTCTGGGGGGAACCTGGCTCGGTCCGACCGGAAATGCCCATCCCTGAGGGGGAATTGATCATGATGGACGCTCACGAGCTCGAGGCCGAGTCCGCGGAACTGCTGCCGGGTCGCGAGGCCCTCGGTCGTCTGAAGTTCAGCTTCAACAAGACGACCAACGTCACCAAGCACATCGCCAACGTCGAGGCCCACAACACGTCGATGGCCGTCAACGACCACTCCTTCGCCTCGGCCGCCGCCTCGCAGGCCGGCCAGAGCATCACGGTCACCCAGTAACACCCGCGCACCACCTCGAACCCGATCCACATCACCTGAAAGGACGTCCGTCATGAGCATGGACATGCACGAGCTGGAGACCGAGTCCGCCGAGCTGCTGCCGGGCCGGGAGGCCCTCGGCCGTCTGAAGTTCAGCTTCAACAAGACGACCAACGTCACCAAGCACATCGCCAACATCCAGGCGGACAACCAGTCCGCGGCGCTGAACGACCACTCCTCCTACTCGGTCGCCGAGTCGCAGGCCTCGCAGTCGATCGTCGTCAAGCAGTAACACCGGCGTGACCACGGCCGTCGGGGTGGGCCGCCCGTACCAGCGGTGCGGTCCACCCCGACGGCCATGCAGGGGGGAAACGGGGGAGGACGTGGGGGGAGACCACACATGACAGTGCTCGGAGACGGGCCCGCGACGCTCTACGACACCGGGCCGGTGCCCGGGCCGGGCGGCTGGCCGGTGACGTACGAGCAGGTCGCGACGGGCAGCCTGCCGGTCGTCGACCAGCGGCTCGTGCCGCGGCTCAGCGCGGGACTGCGGCTGCACGGCGAGTACCAGGGGTCGGGCTTCACCGAGCCCAAGTACATCGCCCGTCGGGGGGACGGGCAGGTCGTGCAGCTGTCGCGGCTGCTGTATCTGGTGGCGTCGTCCGTCGACGGCGTACGCGACACCGAGTCGATCGCCCACCGGGTGAGCGCGAGATTCGGCCGCGAGGTCAGCGGCGAGAACATCCGCTTCCTCGTGGAGAAGAAGCTCGAACCGCTCGGCGTGACCGTCCCGGAGGGTCAGGAGAGCGACGAGGTCGACGCACCGCGCTCCGATCTGCTGCTCGCCCTCAAGGGCCACCGGGTCATCTTCGACGAGCGGCGCACGGCCCGCATCGCGGGGCTGTTCGCGTGGCTGCACCGGCCGGTCGTGGTCGCGGCCGTACTCCTTGCGGCCGTGGCCATGGACGTGTGGCTGTTCGGTTTCTTCGGGGCGATCGAGCCGGTCCTGGAGGTCCTCGACCAGCCGGTGCTGATCCTGATCGTCTTCGCCCTGACCGTGGCCTCGCTCGTCTTCCACGAGTTCGGCCATGCTTCCGCATGCAGATACGGCGGTGCCCGGCCCGGGTGCATCGGCTGCGGGATCTTCCTGATCTGGCCGTCGATGTACACGGACGTGACGGACGTGTACCGGATCGGACGCGGCGGCCGGATCAGGACGGACCTGGGCGGCGTCTACTTCAACGTGGTCTTCATGCTCGGCATGGCCGGGCTGTACTTCGCCACGGGCGAGCCCTTCTTCCTGGCCGCCGTCTACCTCGGGCACTTCGAGATCCTCGAACAGCTCATGCCGGCGGTACGCCTGGACGGCTACTACATCCTCGGTGACCTCGCCGGGGTCCCGGACCTCTACGGCAAGATCAAGCCGATCCTGCTCGGACTGGTACCGGGCCGCAAGGGGCGGGCGGCCCGCAAGGAGGTCGCCGGGCTGAAGAAGTCGGCGCGGACCATCGTGGCCGCGTGGGTGCTCACCATGGTGCCGCTGATCATCGGCGAGATGAGCTACGCGCTGTGGAACCTGCCCCGGATCATCGCCACGATGACCCGGTCCATGGTCGAGCAGTTCTCCGGCACCGGGGCGGCCTTCGCGGACGGCCAGGTCGTCGAGGGGCTCGTCGGGGTGCTCGGCTGTCTGATGCTGCTGATCCCGATGGGCGGTGTCGTCTATCTCTCCGTGAAGATCGGCGGCCGGCTCCTGCGGGCCGCGAAACGGACCACGGCGGGCCGGCCCCGGCTGCGGGTGGCGCTGTGCGCGGTGGCCCTCGCCGGGCTGGCCGGCCTCAGCTACGCGTGGACGTCCGGGCTCACGCCCCAGCCGCTCCCGAAGAAGCCCCCGATCGCGCCGATCCTCCAGCCCGGGGTGTCGACGGAGGAGCCGCAGCCGCGGCAGGCCACGGCCCCGGACGGCGACGACTCGACCCCGGGCGACGACTCGGGCGACCCGGCGGGCCCTGGCTCCGGAGCGGTGGCGCCCACGGCGGCGGGCCGTTCCCCGGGCTCGGACGCGCCCTCGGCCGGCACGTCCTCCGACGCGTCGGCGTCCGCGGCACCGGCGTCGTCCGCGACGGCCCCGGGCACGGCGAGCGGGGGCACCTCCCGCGGTCCGGCGTCCCCGACCGAGGGCACCTCGGCGGGCCCGGGGCCGTCTTCACCGGGCGTGGGCCCCTCGGCCCCCGACCCGACGCCGACCCCGTCGGAGAGCATCCCGTCCTCACCCGTCGAGACGGCGTCCCCGTCACCGGCCAGTGGTTCGCCGGGGGCGTCCTGAGCGACGGCCGTCCGGGCCGGGCCGGCGGGAGGGGTCAGCGGGAGGG
>NZ_RSAJ01000772.1 GCF_003933965.1 Streptomyces sp. RP5T | reverse complement strand
CCGCCAGAACGACGCGGTCGCCCGCGCGCTTCTGCATGCCCTGAGCGCCATCGAGGCGTACACGGCCACGTCAGCGATGGACGGCCCGCCTCTCAGAGTCTGAGACCTTCCCCACTTTTCCTACTGAATTACTAGGGAAGCCTTGACTGAGTCCGCAGGGGGTGCGCAGGATGATGAACATGTCCCGTAAGCAGCAACGACTCGTTCGTCGTCGGCATGTCGACCTTGGTCACGTCGTCAGTGCCGCCTGCTGCCGCGCGTAAGGCACGCGACGCACGTTCTTCGCCCGTGCCACTCCGTTCGCCCTTTCACAGGCGATCAGGCGCATTCACCCACCACGTCTGACGGCCCGACACACTTCTGAGGGACAACCGCCATGACCACGGCACTTCCGGCCCAGGCCACCCCACACAATCCGCGCCCCGCCGACACACCCCGTCTCCGCCTGGTGGGCGATACCGCTCAACGAGCCACCCAGGAACCCACTTCCGCGCCGCTCGTCGGCTACCTCGTGCTCGTCCCCGAGGGCACCGATCCCACCGAGCTCTTCGCCAAGGACAGGCCGCGGCCCGAGATCCGACCGCTCACCGCACCGGGCTCGGCAACCCCTGTCCGGACAGCGGCGGACGACGTCATCCACATCGATCCAGCGCGGCATGTCGCCGCAGTCGACGGCCGTGAACTCGACCTCACCTACCTGGAGTTCGAGCTGCTTGCGCATCTCGTTCAGCATCCCCACCACGTGCAGGCCCGTGATCGACTGGTGGCCGCCGTCTGGGGCTACGACCACATCGGCGACGGCCGCACCGTGGACGTCCACATCGCCCGCCTGCGCCGCAAGCTGGGTGAAGCTCACCGGCACCGCATCGTCACCGTTCGGCGCGTGGGCTACAAGTACGTGCCCGACCAGCAGGCGAGCTCCAACGCCGCGCCCTGCGGCCGACCTTGAGGAGACCACTTCCATGGGCCTTGCCTCAGCACCGTCCCATCCCGCCTCGCCGTCCGAGCGATGCGGGCCCGGCCATGCGCACTGGCTGCGCGTGGCCCGCGAGACGGCGGACGACCTGGCCACGGACGCGGCGGCCAGGGAGCAGGCGGGCAAGGCCCCGATCGACGAGGTGTCCCGGCTGCGCGAGGCGGGACTGCTGACGCTCCTGACGCCGACCGAGCCCCAGGGAGGCGGCGCGGACTGGCTGACGGCCTACGCCGTCGTCCGGGAGATCGCCGCGGCCGACGGCGCGATCGGTCAACTGCTCGGCTGTCACTACTTCCTGTCGTGCAGCGCCCGGTTCTTCGCCGGGCCCGCTCTCGCCGCGCGGACAGAGGAGCGGTCCGCAGCCGAACAGTGGTGCTGGGGCGGCGGTTTCGCGCGTCAGGAGCCGCCCCTGGTGCTGGCGAGAACCTCCAGGGGGCGGGTGCTCAACGGTCGACAGAGCTACACCACCGGGGTCCTGGTAGCCGATCGCCTCGCCGTGCGCGCCGTACGGGCGGACACGGGTGAACCACTCGCCGTCGTGGTGGATCCCTCCCGTAGCGGTGTGGTGATCGACAGCGATACCGACCCCTTCGGCCAGCGGCTCGCGGCCGGCGGCAGCGTGGAGTTCGACGACGTACCGGTGGGCGCCGACGACGTGCTCGGCTCCCTGTCCGCGGACGAGGACCTGCTGTCGCCCCGGGCCGCCCTGGCATCTCCGGTCGGGCGTCTCTTCTCCGCCCAACTCCTTCTCGGCATGGCCGAGGGAGTGCTCGCCGAAGCCCGTGAGTACAGCAGGACGGGCCACGCATCCTGGCATCCAGCCTGGCCGATCGGCACCCCGCACGACCCTCAGGTGCAGACCGCCTACGGAGAACTCACCGTCCTCACCCGCTCGGCGTCGGCACTCACCGATCAGGCATTGGACGCCGTGCGAGGCGGACTTGAGCGCGGCGATGAGCTGACCTACGACGAGTGTGCGGACATCTCCGCCCTCGTGGCCATGGCCGAAACCGCCGCGGCCCGGGCAGCGCAGGATTCCACCACGCGCGCCCTCGACATCATCGGCGCCGGCTCCACCTCCGCACGGCTGGGCTTCGACCGGTTCTGGCGCAACGCCCGAACCCACACCCTGTACGAGCCCGTCGCCCACCGGCTCCGCGACGTCGGGGAGTACTTCCTCAACGGCGCTCATCCTCCGTTCGTCCTGCCCGCCTGAATCGGGAGGCGGGGACGTTCGGGAAAACCGATCCCGGGGGACGATTCCTCAGACCCGGCCATGCCCGAGCCGGTCGGCCCACCGCCAGGATCCCTCGCTACCGGGTTGCCCAGCAGCCCGTGGGCCGACAGCGGGACCACGGCGGCGATACGGGCCGGACATTCGAATCGGAGGCCTGCCGTGACATGGTCAACAGGGCTGGCCGGGCTGGCGGTCGGCCTGCTCATAGCTGTGGTGACCGCGCCGGTGGGGGTGTCGGGTGCCGTGTTCCTGCTGCCCGTGCAACTGAGTGTCCTCGGAGTACCCAGCCCGGCGGTCACGCCCACCAATCTGCTGTTCAACATGGTGGCCGGGCCCGGCGCCCTGGTGCGCTACCGCCGCGAGGGCCTGCTGTACGGTCCACTGACGCGCCGTCTGGTGACCGGCACACTGCCCGGAGTGGTCGTCGGCGCCGTCATACGAGTCTTCGCCGTCCCGGGGGCCACCGTCTTCCGCCTTCTGGTCGCCGCTCTGCTGATGCCACTGGGCCTGTGGCTCATCCGGCGCACCCTCAGGCTCGCCCGGCCCGCCCCGACTGCGGAACCCTCGCCGCGGACCATCACCGGACTGGCCCTGGTCGTCGGGGTCGTCGGCGGGATCTACGGGATCGGCGGCGGATCCATCCTCGGCCCCATACTGGTCGGCCGGGGCATGCCCGTCGCCCACGTGGCACCGGCCGCCCTCGCCTCCACGTTCGCCACCTCCGTGACCGGGGCCGCGGCCTTCGCCCTGCTGTCCCTGACGGGCTCCGGTGACATCGCCCCCGACTGGTACCTCGGTCTGGCCTGCGGCCTCGGCGGACTGATCGGCGGGTACCTCGGGGCACATCTGCAGCCTCGGCTGCCCGAAACGGCACTGCGTCTCCTGCTCGGAGTCGTGGCCACCGCCCTCGGCGGCCTCTACGCCGTGCAGTCACTGCGCTGACGACGGTGGCGGTGACGGTGGCGGCACGATACGGCGGTCACCACCTCACCGAACCCGTCAGTGCCCCGGCTGGTCCAGAAGGTCATCCTGCCGGCCTCGGTGCCGGTGATGTTCACCAGCATCCGGATGGCCGGAGCGGTGTCGATCCCGGTGACCGCCGAGCGACGGCTCAGCTC
>NZ_RSAJ01000771.1 GCF_003933965.1 Streptomyces sp. RP5T | reverse complement strand
GAGTTGGTCACCAGCTCGCTGACCAGCAGGGCAGCGATGTCGGCGAGGCCGTCGAGGTGCCAGGCGGCCAGCCGGTCCCGGACGGCCGTCCGGGCGGCGCGCACGGCACCCGGGTCCGCCGGGAAAGTCCACTCGGCGCAGTCGCCTTCGGTGTCGATCACGCCGATCACATCCCGGGCCAGCCCATGTCCGCTTTCGTGGGGTTAAGGGGCACATACCCGATATCAGGGGTGCGGTACCGTGCCGAATGGCTTAAGCCGGAGCGCGCTCAGCGGCTCGGACGGAGCCCCGCGCCCCCGCGTGCCTCCAGTGAGCGGATCGCCTCCACGTCCTGGTCGAGCCAGGGCACGTCCCAGAGCCGGTCCGGGGTCAGCCAGCGGAGTTCGTCATGGTCCTGCAGCGGCTCGGGGGCCGGGGAGTCCGGGGAGAGCCGGGCCGTCCAGGCCTGGAGGACATAAGGGGAGCGCAGGGGCCACTCGCCCGGGACCCGCTCCAGGGCCTCCGCCGTCACGCCGAGCTCCTCGCGCAGTTCGCGCACCAGCGCCTGCTCCGGCGATTCCCCCCGCTCCACCTTGCCACCCGGCAGCTCCCAGCGGCCGGCCAGTTCGGGGGGTGCACTGCGGCGGGCGGCGAGGAGGCGGTCACCGTCGTACAGGGCGGCCGCCACCACCACGATCCGTTCCGTCATGCGCCGGAGCCTACGGGAGGCCACGTCAGTCGGCCGAACTCGCTCCGTTCGGGCCGATGCGCTCGACCCAGTAGAGCTGTTTGTGGCCGCGGGCATCGAGACTGTCGGCGATCTTCTGGGCCTCGGCCCGGGTCGCGTACCTGCCCACGCGGTAGCGATTGCCGTTGTCGTCCTGGCGTATGACGAGCCAGGGAAGAGTGATCGTGCCGTCGTTCATTGCGCCCCACCGCTCCTTCCCGACCTGCGTCGAGCCCCACCCGATAAGGAAACCGCAATCCGCATATGCCCGAGCCTACGCCCAACCTTTACGCAGCGAATACGCGTTTTCACAAAGAGGTACGCAACCAGCCAGGACGGACTCCTCCGGCAGGGGCGCGCACCGGTGAACACGCCCCCGGTGGAGGGGCATGCCTTCCGTCAGGGACGCCTCAGGGACAGCGGTGTCGACCTGCGAGAACGGCCGAATTCGAACGGCGTTCGCCCGCAGGCCCGTTGAGTGTTCGCCCCGGGCAACCTCCCCGGGGAGCGCACTACTTCACCGGAAGGTGGTACGCGACCTGGTAGCGGTCGGCCGGAATGACCACGTCGGCCGTCTCCACGGGACGACCCGAGGCGTAGTAGGTGCGGTGGACCACGAGGACGACATGCCCGGGGACACCGCCCAGGGCGAGCAGTTCCTCGGCGAGGCCGGGGCGGGCACCGACCTCCTCGGTGACGTTGTCCACCACGACGTCGATGGCGGCCATGCGCTCGACCACGCCCATGCCGCCGAGGGGACCCTCCTCGGGGAGCATCACGGGAGTGCGCCCGGTGACCGCGAGGGGTTCCCAGGAGGTGGAGAGCATGATCGGCTCCCCGGCCTCCCGGAAGACGTACTTCGTGCACATCACCCGGTCACCGGCCCGGATGGAGAGCCGCTCGGCGACGGCCGCCGACGCCTCGGTCTGCCGGCTGCTGGACTCCCAGGTGCCGCGCCCCTCCCCGTCGGCCTGCTCCTGCCGGAAGGGGGTGGCACCGGAGGCCGGGCGGTATCCGGAGCGGGCGATACGGCGGGGCACGGGGCGCTCGCGGACGTACGTCCCGGAGCCGGAGCGGCCCTCGACCAGACCCTCGGCCATCAGCACCTTGCGGGCCTCCAGCGCGACGGTGTCCGAGACGCCGTACTCCTCGCGGATCCGGGCCTGGGACGGCAGGCGGGTGTGCGGTGGCAGCGAACCGTCGACGATCTTCTTGCGGAGATCACCCGCGACGCGCAGGTACGCCGGCTGCTCACCGAATGTCACTGGCCGCTCCCATCAGGTTGTACAGACAGCAACAGCCTGGCAACCGTGGGTTCGACCATGCAAGCAAAGGCCAGAGAATCACTCGATGTGATGACATGTGCCGGTGGGGGGCTTTACGCAGGCACTTTCTCCCCACTATGGCGGCGATCACACATTGAGTTCGCCGCTGCTCGGCTCTCCGCTGCCGTCGTCGCCCTCCTCGTCGTACGACGGCCGCTTCGTGGCCAGCCCCAGAGCCTTGCGTGCGGTGACCGTGCTGGGGCCGTCGACGTAGTCGTACCCCTTGTCGTAGTGGATGTAGAAGGAGTCCACGTCGTCGTCCTCGGCCGCGGCGACCGCCTTCGCCCACTCGTCGCGGGCCTCCTCCATGTCCTTCACCAGGGCCTCGACCTGCTTGTCCGCCCGGTCCGGCCAGGAGGGTGCGCGAAGGGCCCCGATCTGCTCGTCCAGGCTGTCGTGGACGTCCCGCGACCAGTCCCGGTAGCCGGGCAGATCGTCCTCCGGGTAGTCCTCGGGCTCCTCCCACAGCACCGCGTCGAGGGCGTTGAGGGACTTCAGGAGAGTGATCTGGTACGTGTCCAGCGTGGACTCGTCGGCGCGCAGCGAGCCGGTCAGGGTCGCGTGTTCGTCGGTGTTGCCGAAGATGCAGGTGACCTCGCGGTCGCCGAGCCGCCAGCTCTGCCGGGTCGGGCCGAAGTAGTACACGTCGACGTCCTCGGGCAGCGCCCAGCTGTCCATGGCGTAGGCGTCCTGGAGCGGTTGGCACTTCTCGTCGGCCGCGTCGGAGACCGCGGCGTCACCCGGGAAGGCGCCGCCGGTCATCCTGAACTCGCCGAACACCTCACCGTCGTGCTCACCCGTGCAGGGCACCTGCTCGACGTCGTACGTCAGGCCGCCGAGGGACTCCCCCGGCGCGTCGAAGCACTGGCCCTTCACCACCGAGAAGGCCGCGCCCTCCGTCGCGCCCTTCTTGAAGCCCTCCCAGGCGTCTGAGAACCCGCCGGTGGCGAGCGCCGTCACCCACAGGGCGAGCCCCAGCGAGGACAGGATCGAGCCGGCGATCGCCAGCCCCTTGCCGGACTGGCCCTTCTTCCTGATCTGCGCCAGCGCGATCACCCCGAGGACCAGGCCCACGGCGGGGAAGCAGCACAGGACACCGAGCACCAGGGAGGCGACGGCGAGGCCGTTGACGGAGGAGGGGCGGGCGTAGGGGCTGTAGCCCTGTCCCCAGGTCGGGTACGGCGGACCATAGGGTTGGCCGTACGACTGCTGCCCGTAAGGCTGCTGCCCATACGGCTGTTGTCCCGGTGCCGGCGGCCCGTACGGGTCCGGGGCCGGGGACGGCCCCTGGGCGGGGTCCGGCTG
>NZ_RSAJ01000770.1 GCF_003933965.1 Streptomyces sp. RP5T | reverse complement strand
GGCCATCCCCGCCTGGATCTCCGGCTGCACCTACTACTCGGGCACCGAACTCACCGACTACGGCGACAAGGGCCAGCGGGTCGTCCAGGTGCAGTGCATGCTCACCAAGCGCGGCTACAGCGTGGGCGGTTCGGGCGTGGACGGCGAGTTCGGCCGGGACACCCAGGCGGCGGTCAAGCAGTTCCAGAGCGCCAAGGGGCTGGAGGTGGACGGCCAGGTGGGGCCCAACACCTGGGCGGCGCTGCGCAGTTCCACGTAGCGCCGCCCAGGTCGGGGTCGGGTCAGTGGAAGAAGTGCCGCGTCCCCGTGAAGTACATCGTGACGCCGGCCTTCTTGGCGGCCTCGACGACCAGTTCGTCACGGACCGAGCCGCCCGGCTGGACGACCGCCTTCACACCGGCCTCCAGGAGGACCTCCAGGCCGTCCGGGAAGGGGAAGAAGGCGTCGGAGGCGGCGTACGAGCCCTGCGCGCGCTCGGCACCGGCCCGCTCGACGGCGAGCTTCGCGGAGTCGACGCGGTTGACCTGGCCCATGCCGACGCCGACCGAGGCGCCGTCCTTGGCGAGGAGGATGGCGTTGGACTTGACGGCCCGGCAGGCCCGCCAGGCGAACGCCAGCTCGGCCAGCTCGTCGGCGCTCAGCGCCTCGCCGGTCGCCAGGGTCCAGTTCGCCGGGTCGTCGCCCTCGGCCTGGAGGCGGTCGGTGACCTGGAGGAGCGCGCCGCCGTCGATGGGCTTGACCTCGGCGGGGTGCGCGGGCGCGGCCGGGGCCTTCAGGACGCGGATGTTCTTCTTCTTGGCGAGGGCTTCGAGGGCGCCGTCCTCGTAGTCGGGCGCGACGATGACCTCGGTGAAGATCTCGGCGACCTGCTCGGCCATCTCCCTGGAGACCGGACGGTTCACCGCGATCACACCGCCGAACGCCGACAGCGGGTCGCACGCGTGGGCCTTGCGGTGCGCCTCGGCGACGTCCGAACCGATCGCGATGCCGCAGGGGTTGGCGTGCTTGATGATCGCGACGGCCGGATCGGCGTGGTCGTACGCGGCACGGCGGGCGGCGTCCGTGTCCGTGTAGTTGTTGTACGACATCTCCTTGCCGTGCAGCTGCTCGGCCTCGGCGAGACCGACGCCGGTGCCGTCGACGTAGAGCGCGGCGGGCTGGTGCGGGTTCTCGCCGTAGCGCAGGGTGCTCTTGCGCTCCAGGGCGGCCGCGATGAACTCGGGGAACGGGGAGTCGTCGGCGGGGGCGTAGGCACTCGCGAACCAGCTGGAGACCGCGATGTCGTACTCGGCGGTGTGCCGGAAGGCCTCGGCGGCCAGGCGCTTGCGGGTGGCGAGGTCGAAGCCGCCGTCCTTGACCGCGGCCAGGACGTCGGCGTAGCGCTCGGGGCTGGTGACGACGGCGACCGAGGGGTGGTTCTTGGCGGCGGCGCGCACCATGGACGGCCCGCCGATGTCGATCTGCTCGACGCACTCGTCGGGGCTCGCGCCGGAGGCGACGGTCTCGCGGAACGGGTAGAGGTTCACGACGACGAGGTCGAACGGCTCGACACCGAGCTCCGCGAGCTGTTCACGGTGGCTGTCGAGGCGCAGGTCGGCGAGGATGCCGGCGTGCACGCGCGGGTGCAGGGTCTTGACGCGGCCGTCCAGGCACTCGGGGAAGCCGGTGAGCTCCTCGACCTTGGTGACGGGGACGCCGGCGGCGGCGATCCGGCCGGCGGTCGACCCGGTCGAGACGAGGTCCACGCCCGCCTCGTGCAGGCCGCGCGCGAGGTCTTCGAGGCCGGTCTTGTCGTAGACGCTGATGAGCGCCCTGCGAAGGGGCCGCTTGTTGCTCTCGGCGGTCACTGGATAACTACCTTTCGTCCCTCAATGCGATAGCCGTTGCGGGCGAGCCGCCCCACGACCTCGACGAGCAGCCTTCGCTCGACTTCCTTGATGCGCTCGTGCAGAGCGCTCTCGTCGTCCTCGTCCCGGATCTCCACCACGCCCTGGGCGATGATCGGTCCGGTGTCGACGCCGTCGTCGACGAAGTGGACGGTGCAGCCGGTGACCCTGGCTCCGTACGCGAGCGCGTCGCGCACTCCGTGGGCCCCCGGAAAACTGGGCAGCAGCGCGGGGTGGGTGTTCACGAACCGCCCGCCGAAGCGCGCGAGGAACTCCTTGCCCACGATCTTCATGAACCCGGCGGACACCACGAGGTCGGGTTCGTGCGCGGAGACGGCCTCGGCGAGGGCGGCGTCCCACTCCTCACGGGTCCCGAAGTCCTTGACCTTGCACACGAAGGTCGGCAACCCGGCCCGCTCGGCCCGCGCGAGCCCCTCGATGTTCCCGCGGTCGGCCCCGACGGCCACGATCTCGGCGCCGTACGCCTCGGTGCCGATCGCCGCGATGGCGTCCAGCAGCGCCTGGAGGTTCGTACCGGATCCGGAGACCAGCACGACCAGGCGCTGAACCGGCCTGGCCTGCTCGGCCACGGGCTTGGCGGCCACGGCGGGGCCCTTTCTCGGGGGAGCGTTTGTACGGTCGTACGAATGCTTCGAGCCCCGGGATACGGGGAAGTCTACGAAGCGGCCGAACGTCAGCAACGATACCGGCACATCGGAAGGCCCCCACGGGACGGGGGCGTGGCCGGAAGGTAGCGTCTGGGAGGGACCGGTCCGGGAACGCGGGTGGTGCGCGGTGCGTTCACGGGGTGAGGCTCGCGTCGGCGGGCCCGCCGTACCGTCCCGATCCACGCAAACCGTGCAAGTCACATCCTCAAGGGGAAGACGCTCACTTGATGTCGGACCGCAGCCTGCGATTCCTCACGCTCCCCCAGCCGTCGGTGCCGGGAGGTGAGCGCAGCGGCGTGCTGCTGCGGGAGCAGCCCGCCTCGCCGCCGGACGCCCCTTCCTCCGGCAAGAAGTCCGGGAAGAACGGCGAGGGACGGGACGGCACGGCCGAGGACGACAACCCCTTCGCCGCGCCGCCGGAGGGCACGCCCGACCGCCCGTGGCAGCCGCGCCGCCCCGAGGGCTCGGACGACGGCGACGACGACGGCGGCCACGCTCCGTGGGGCAGCCAGTGGAGCGACCGCCAGCCGGGCCGCTCCGACGGCGGCTTCGGCCAGCGCCCGGGCGCGGCTCCCGGCGGTGGCCCGGACGGGCCGGGCAACTCGGCCCCCAATCCGCGCTGGGACCCGACGGACCCCTCCCAGCGCCGCGCCCGCTACGCCCTGCTGTGCGGTATGTGGGCCTTCTTCTTCGTCCTCTTCGGCTGGCCGTACGTGAGCCTGATGCTGGGCGCGCTGGCCATGTACTGGGGCATCAGCGCCCTGCGCGCCCAGCCCCGCACCCC
>NZ_RSAJ01000076.1 GCF_003933965.1 Streptomyces sp. RP5T | reverse complement strand
GTGGTAGACGTCGCCTTCCTGTGCCTGGTGGAGGGTCTCGCCGGGGGGCGGGAAGCCCCCGGGCGGGATGCCCGCGGCGCCGGGGTCGTTGATGGCGTAGTCCCACAGGATCCAGTCGCGGGCGGTGAAGGTGGCGCCGCTGGTGCCCGCGGTGTGCTGGCGGACCGTGGCCGAGCGTTGGTCGGTGGGGGTGACGTGGTGGACGCGGGCGTAGTCGTTGACGCCCTGACGGGCCCGCCAGTAGAGGGACGCGAAGAGCAGTTCCTTGCCGTTCTTGACGGCCACACAGCCGTTGTCCTCGTCGGTGACGACGAAGTCGGGACGGTCCCAGCCGGTGGGGATACGGCCGGGGCGTGCGGCCAGCGTCTGGAATTCGGGCCAGTCGCGGGATAGGAACCGCAGGGCGTTCAGGCCGACCCGGGTCCAGGTGTGGGTGGCCTGGAGGTGGAGCTGGGGGTAGAGCTGACCGTCGGCGACCATCTCCTGGGTCCAGCCGACGATGTCGGGGTCCTTGAAGACCGCGGCCGTCATGACGGGGTTGGAGTCCCATGCGGTGCGGGAGGCGTAGGCGATCTCGCCGGGGTAGACCTCGTTGCGCCAGCCGATGACGGTCTCGATGCGGGAGATGCGGCAGCCGTCCTTGTCGACGTCGACGACCCGGAACGCGCCGCGCGCCTTGGTCATCCGCACCATCTGCTCACGCAGTTCGGGCGCGTCCTGGCCGTCGTGCCCGCGGGTGACGGACTCGTACATCATCACGAGCCAGTCCATGACCTCGCCGTAGTTGCCGACGTAGCCGAGTTCGCGAGTCAGACCGGCCTCGGTGACCTGGTAGTAGCTGTCGCCCAGCGGCTTGGTGGGGTTGCCGTCGGCATCCTCGGGGCCGAGGTAGGCCTTGAGGCCAATGGATTGGTACATGTAGTCGCGGGCCCTGGTCTCGTCCAGGGCCTGGTCGGGGGCGAGGAGTCGGAGTCCGCGGTTGGCCTGGTAGATGCCGATGGCGCAGATCTGGGACTGGTTGCTGTAGTGCGGGAAGTGCCGGCGCCAGTAGTCACGACTCGCCTTGAGCATGTCGATGTAGGCGTCCTTGCGCACCGGCGGCACCGGAGTGGTGGTGTCGACGGGGGCGACGAGGGTGACGTCGTCGAACCAGGCGGTACCGGGGCCGGACAGGCGCAGGTGCAGTTCCATCTGAGTGGCTCCGGCCGGGGTGGCCAGGTCGATGGAGACGTACTCCCAGTCGTGGGTACCGGTGCTCGCGTACTTCTTGTGGTCGCTGCCGACCAGGTTGCCGCTGGAGTCGAAGAACAGCGGGTCGATGTGGGCGCCGAGGCCGGTGACACCGTCCGTCCTGATCCAGGCTCCGTAGGTGTAAGTGCCCTGGGATATACGGGTCTTGGGGGCGGAGTAGACGTAGCTGTAGCCGCTTGCGCCGGTGGCGTCGAGCCGGAGGGAGGCGGAGCCGGAGCGGGCGACCGTGGTGTCCCGGGCCCAGGTGCCGGAGGGAGCCCAGCCTGGCTTCTGCCAGCCGGTGGGGGTGTCGCCGCCGGACTCGAAGGAGGGGTTGGCGATGCCGTACGGCAATCCGGTGACCTGGGTGGTGAGGCCGTCGCCCAGGTGCTCCCAGAGCAGGGCGAGTACCAGGCCGACCCGGCCGAAGCCCTGCCACTGCTGGTCGGAGCCGGTCAGCACGGTGGGGTCGGCCTTCCAGGCCATGTAGCGGCCGTCGATGGCCTGGAGCACCCGCTCGACCGCCTCCGGCTTGCCGTGCGCCGGGCTGCCGGACCACAGGTAGCCCTCGGCCAGTGACTGCATGGCCCAGCCGTCCATGGCGGCCGGGGTCGCGCTGGTCAGAAGGTCGTTCTGGTCCTTGAGCACCCGGGTCTTGATGTCGTCGAGGACGTCCTCGCCCCCGGTGCGCGGCTTCGGCTCGGGTGCGGGGCCCTGCACCTCGCCCCTCGGCGGCATGAAACAGGGGTCGGTGTGGGTGTAGAGGCGGTAGATGCCGCGCGAGGGCGTGGTCATCGTGTAGTAGAGCTGGGCCTGGTTCTGGCCGTAGGACCAGATCCGGCCCATGGCGCGGATCTCCAGGGACACTTTCTTCTTCCCGGCCGTCATCCTCTCCGGCAGCGGCAGGGTGTGGAAGAAGAAGCGGCCCGGACTTCGGGGCGCGGTGTCGAGGATGTCGAGGCTGTCGACGGCTCCCTGGTCCTGATAGCCGACCTGCTTGCCCTCGCAGAACAGCTGCAGGCGCCACATGTGGGTGCCGGAGGCTGCCTCCTCCGAGGTGTCGTCGTAGTCGTCGCCCCACAAGCGGACCGTGACGTAGGTGGTGCCGGTGGGGCTGACGGCGACGTCGAACTTGAGCGTCCCGCCCCAGTACGAGGCGGGGCTTGTCGGGTTGAGGACGCGGGCGGACTGACCGAGGCCGCCGGTGACCGTGTCGGAGAGGGTGGCGGTGAGGGAGTGCACGGCCTCGGAGTCCGCGTCGCCGAAGACGACGACGTCGAGCGGGGCGCAGCCACGCGCGGGCCCGTGAGTTTCGGCGGCGACGGCGGGTGCGGCGGTCGGCAGTCCGATCGCGGCCGCGGCGACTCCGGTGGCCCCGGCGTACTTCAGCACATCGCGTCTTCTGGGTGCGTTGGGCACGGGTGATCCTTTACTTGAGGCTGCCCATGAGGATTCCGCTGCGCCAGTACTTCTGGAGGGCGAACATGAAGACCGCCAGCGGAATGATCGACAGCAGCGACCCGGTGAGGACGAGGGTGTTCATGTCGCGGGAGGTCTGCGCCTGCTGCACCCAGGAGAAGAGGCCCAGGGTGACGGGGAAGGAACGCTCGCCGTTGAGCATGAACAGGGGGAGGAAGAAGTTGTTCCAGATGTTGACGAAGTCGAGCATGAAGATGGTGATGCCGCCGGTGCGCATCAGGTTGAGCGCGATGGAGAGGAAGATCCGCGTCTCGCCGGCGCCGTCGATGCGGGCCGCCTCCATCAGTTCGGTAGGCATCGAACTGTCGGCGTACACCTTGCCGAGGTACACGCCGAAGGGGTTGATGAAGTACGGGATCAGCACCGCCCAGACGGTGTTGGTCAGGTGGATGTCCGCGAAGACCAGGTAGAGGGGGAAGGCCAGCAGGGTGCTCGGCAGCAGGGAGGCACCGACAATGACGCCGAACAGGGCACCTCGGCCCCGGAATTCGAACTTCGACAGGCCATAGCCGGCGGCCAGCGAGAGGAGCGTCGAACCGGCCGCACCGACGGTGGAGTACAGCACCGAATTGAGGATCCAGCGGCCGAAGACCCCGTCGTGGTAGTCCCAGATCCCCCGGAAGTTGTCGGCGAAGTGGTTCGCGGAGAACCACAGGCCGAAGGTGGAATACAGATCGGACTGGTTCTTGGTCGAGGCGACCAGCAGGAACCATGTGGGGGCCAGCGAGTACACCAGGAAGACGATCAGGAGGGCAGTGGTGAGGGCCACCGCACGGCGGGTGGGGCGCACGCCGCCCCCTGTGGTGACGGCACTCATGACATCTTCCTGTTCGTGACGCGGTAGAAGACGAAAGCGAGGATGCCGGTGACGGCGGCGAGGACGAGGGACTCGGCGGCGGCGTACTGATAGTCACCGGTCTTGAAGGCCCGGTCGAAGATCTCCAGCATCGGGGTGAAGTCGGTGCTGATGGACTCCGGTGCCACGTAGCGCAGGAACAGCGGCTCGGTGAACAGCTGGAGCCGGCCGATCAGAGAGAACATGCCGGTCAGCACCAGGATCCCGGTGATGTTGGGGATCTTGACGGACCAGGCGATCCGCCACTCCCTGGCACCGTCGAGCCGCGCAGCCTCGTACAGTTCGCGGGGCAGCGCCTGCAGCGAGGCGGAGATCAGGATCATGTTGAAGCCGATGCCCTGCCAGGTGAGCAGGTTGCCCAGCGAGAGGTAGGTGTTGATGCCGCCGAAGAAGGTGACGTCCAGGCCCGCCTTGTCCCCGATGTCGATGATCGGGCTGGCCGTCGGGCTGTAGAGGAACAGCCAGATCAGGGTCGAGACGACGCCCGGAATGACGTACGGGATGAGCAGCCCGGCACGGAAGAAGCGGACGGCGCGGGCGGCGACGACGTCGAGCAGCAGGGCCAGCAGCAGGGCGATGCCCAGCATGACCGCGATCTGGGCGGCGCCGAAGAGCAGGGTGCGGAGCATGCCGGCCCAGAAGGACCCGTCCGCCAGGATCGCCGAGAAGTTGGCGAAGCCGGTGAAGACGACCTTCGGCGGGCCGAAGCCGATGCCGCTGCTCTTCTTCTCGTGCAGGCTCTGGCTGAACGCGTAGCCGATCGGTACGACGTAGGTCAGGACGAAGCCGGCCAGGAAGGGCAGAAGGAACAGCAGGCCCTTGTAGG
Source organism: Streptomyces sp. RP5T (assembly GCF_003933965.1). Lineage (GTDB taxonomy): Bacteria > Actinomycetota > Actinomycetes > Streptomycetales > Streptomycetaceae > Streptomyces. Next base: position 18,847 of record NZ_RSAJ01000076.1, on the reverse strand, counting down.
CTCCCCGTCGCCCGGTCCGGCGGGAGGAGGTCCGCCGGACCGGGGAGGCGTCGCCCGCAACCTGCGGGGGTCGGGTGAGGGTGGACACGGATGTCTCCAAGTGGGATGCGCCGGGGGGACGTTGGCTGTCAGTTCGCGGCGACGGCCTTGACGCCCTTCTTCTTCAGGTCGGCGAGCACCCACTCCTGGAGGTGCGTCAGCATGTCCTTCACGGACATCTGCTTCTTCATGACCTTGCCCCACTGCTTCTGCATCTCGGAGTACATCGCCGCGTAGTCCGGCCCGTATTGCCACTGCTCCCCCACCCGGGACGCGGCGGTCTTGATCACCTGGGCGCTGTCCGAGTCGCCGTTGAACATCTCGGTCGGGATGATCTTGTCGACGTAGGGCGAGACGTCCTTGACCGCCGGGAAGAGCCCCGACTTGGAGGCGGGGTCGGTGAGCGCGGTCAGGGACTCCTTGCTGCTGGACAGCCAGGCCGCGAACTGGGCTGCCCGGTCGGGGTACTTGCAGCCCTTCAGTACGGCCGTCACGTCGAAGTTGCTGGAGGTCTGCGGGTGGGCCGTGTCGAAGACCGGCGCGTCGGCGAGCTGCCACTTGCCCCTGGACTTGGGGAAGTTGGTGTCGTAGATGGGGAGCTGCCAGGTCGAGGTGGTCATCAGGATCGTCTTGCCGAGGTCCCAGGTCTTGAAGACGCCGGGGTCGGAGTAGGAGGCGTTGGAGGCGAGGTTGTCGTCCACGAGCTGCTGGACGGTGTCGGCGGCTTTCAGCGCGTCCGGAGAGGTGAAGCCGATCTCCCAGTGGTCGCCGTCGACCTTGTACCAGGCGGCGCCGGCCTGCCAGGACAGGTCCACGAGGGTGCTCGGGTCCTCGCCCGCCATGTTGAAGATCTTGACGTTCTTGTCCTTCTTCTGCACGGCCTTGCCCGCGGCGATCACGTCGTCCCAGGTGGTGGGGGCCTTGATGCCGTACTTCTGGAACAGGTCGGCCCGGTAGGCGGTGAACAGCGGGGAGGAGCCGGTGGGGATGCCGTAGGTGGCGCCGCCGGGGCTCACGCTGTTCCAGGCGGGCGTGGTGTAGCGCGACCTGTAGGGGGCTGCGGTCTTGGTGATGTCGGTGAGGAGTCCGTCGGCGGCGAAGTTCGCCAGGTTCATCCCGTCCATCTTGGACAGGCAGGGGGCGTTGCCCGAGGTCACCGCGGCGCGCAGCTTTTGGTAGACCGTGTCACCGGCCGCGTTGACGAAGGTCACCTGGGTCTCCGGGTGCGCCTTGTTCCACACCGCGACCTGGTCCGAGATGCCCTCGGTCCAACTCCAGAACTCCAGCTTGACGTTGCCCTGGGTCGTCTTGGTGGCCGAGTCGCCGTCGTCGCCGCCACCGCAGGCGCCGAGGACGAGGCAGAGGGAGAGGGTGGCGGCCGCGCCGGCTGCGGCTCTCGAACGGATGGTGCTCATCGGTCCTCCAGGAAGGGCGGGACGGCGCCGGCGGCAGCAAGAGGGTGCGGACGGCTGAGGGGCAGAGCGACGGGTACGGAGGGGAAACTCATTCAGTAACCGTTTGCTGTGGGACCGTAAGACCTGAGCACCCTGACGCACAAGAGGTCGAGGCTCACTTGTTTCGTCCAGCTTGCACTTCTGTCACCGTCAGGTGCTTTGAGCAGGCAATTTAACCCATGTATGGATATTGCGAGCAGCTCACTTCTGCCAATGGCCGGAGTCTGGAACTCATTGACCCGTGTCGCGCGGTCTAGCTAGCGTGGAATACGGTTACTACACGCCCCTCAGACGACCCTCCACATCGAAGCGGTGACCCATGCCCACCTCACACCCACCACGCGCGCTGTTCGCGATGAACCCGGTGCACCTGCCCGAGTTGTTCCCACCACGGCTCCTGGCACGGCTGACAGCCCTGGTGCAGATCGATCCCACTGTCGTCGTGGAGGACTTCACCGATCCGGCGGCCGTCGGTGCCCTGGCCGAGACGGACGTGTTGATCACCGGGTGGGGCTGTCCGCCCATCGACGAGCACGTGCTCGCGGCCGCACCCCGCCTCAAGGCTGTACTCCACGCCGCGGGCAGCGTCCGCAACCTCGTCGGACCCGAAGTCTGGGAACGGGGCATCCAGGTGTCCAGCGCGGTGCGGGCCAATGCCCTGCCCGTGGCGGAGTACACCCTCGCCATGCTGCTGCTGTCCGGAAAGGACGCCTTCGGACTGCGCGAACGGTTCCGCGCCGAGCACACCTACCCAGCACCCGCCGGCCATGGCGCTGTGGGCAACGTCGGACGACGTATCGGGATCATTGGCGCCTCCCAGGTCGGACGCCGCGTCCTGGAGCTGCTGCGGCCCTTCGACTTCGTGGTGTCGCTCTACGACCCCTACGTCGACGCCTCAGAGGCCGCCGAACTTGGCGCCGAGTCCGTGCCCCTCGACGAGCTGATGAGCACCAGCGACATCGTGAGCGTGCACGCGCCCGACATCCCCGACACCTACCGCATGCTCGACCGCCGGCGCTTGGCGCTGATGCCGAACGGCTCGGTGCTGGTGAACACATCCCGCGGCGCCCTCATCGACCCCGAGGCGCTGACGGACGAGCTCGTCTCCCGCCGCATCAACGCCGTCCTGGACGTGACCGAGCCGGAGCCGCTGCCCGCGGACTCGCCTCTGTACCACCTCCCGAACGTCTTCCTCACCCCCCACATCGCCGGATCCCTGGGGAACGAACTGCAACGTCTGGGCGCCACCGTCGTGGACGAGCTGGCCCTCTTCGCCGCAGGTGCACCCCTCGCCAGGTCCGTGCTCCGCAAGCACATGGCCTACAGCGCCTGAGTGCAAAGGGCGGGGCACCGCCACGACCCGCCCCCTCACGGCCAGAGCCGCTCACGCGGAGCCAACCGCCTCTCGGGCGGCGCAACCCCGACACGGGGCGGCCCTGGTGATGCGCGGTCACAGCCCGCAGGCAGGACCTGCCCGGACCGCGCCAGCGGGGCGCTGCGGCCGTTGATCCCTCTACCGCGCGGGCCAGGTCAGCCCATCACGATGTCCCTGAAGGCGACCAGCACTGCCGACTCCGCCGTCATCTCGGCCTTCAGCACCAGGGCACGGCCGTCCCAGTCGATCACCGCCCCCGAGCCGTTCTCGAACAGCACGGCGGGACGCACCTCCGTGGAGATCCAGGGCACGGGCACCGTGACGGACTCCGCGGCACCGGCGCGACGCCACAGCGCCAGCAGCGTGGTGGCGTCCTGAGCCGTCACGGCGAGCGCGATCCATCCGTCACGCCAGCGCGGCAGACCGAGCGGCCAGCGGACGCGGGAACCGGGCAGCAGGTGCCGGTACGTCTTGTACGTGGCCAGTGCCCTGCGCACGACGGAGAGCTGGTCCGGGGAGAGCAGGTCGGGGCGCCCGCTCAGATGGACCCGGCCGAGCATCGCCGAGACCATGACCGTGCCGAGGTCCGCCTCGGTGTGCTCGGGCAGTGGGTAGGCCCAGATCGCGGCCTGTTCCGGAGGCACGGCGGTGGGAGCCGCGGCGGCGATCGCGGGCAGGAGACGGAAGTCCTGCTGGTCGGTGACGGAATGGATGGGCAGCCGGGACAGCACCGCGTGGTCGGTACGGCTGCCTCCCGCCGCGCAGCTCTCCAGGACCAGGGCCGGATGGCGGTCGAGGACTCCGTCGAGCCAGTCGAGGTACGCCCGGTTGTGGCCGAGCAGGCCGTCGCCGGGACTGTCGGTGCCGTCCGGACCGTCGGTGCCCGCCCCGATGTCGATGTTGTAGTCGAGCTTCAGATAGCCCACGCCGTACTCATCCACAAGACGGTCGACGACGGCATCCAGGTGCGCACGGGCAGCCGGGTGGCGCAAGTCGAGCTGGTGCCGCCCCCACTCGACGAGCCGTACACCGTCGCGGCGGAAGAACGCCTCGTCCGGCAGGACGGCCGCAACAGGGCTGCGGACGCCCACGACCTCGGGCTCCAACCACAACCCCGGAACCATCCCCGCGGCCTGGATGCGCTCGGTCACCTCCCGAAGCCCGCCCGGGAACCGGGACTTCGCCTCCCGCCACTCCCCCACGGCATCCCACCATCCGGGGACGCCGCCCGGTCCGACGGTGCCGGACGGCTCGGGGTCGAACCAGCCCGCGTCGATGCAGAAGACCTCCGCGCCGACCGCCGAGGCGGCGTCCACCAGCGGCAGCAGGGCCCCGGTCGTGGGTTCACCCATGAGGCTGTTCATGAAGTCGTTGAAGACCACGGGGAGTTCCTGGTGGTCCGCGTGCGGTCGCCGGGTGGCTCGGCGGTGTTCGGTCAGCGCCGCCGCGGCGGCTTCGAAGCCGCCTTCCGGGACCAGGGCGACCGCCGCGGGCACGGCCGTGAAGGTGTCGCCGGGTGCGAGGCGACGGCTCCACTGGTGTTCGCGGTCCGTGGGGCCGGACAGCGACAGGTACACGTCGCCGAAGCGGTCGCCGATCTCTGCGTGCCAGGAGCCGTTGTGTTCGATCTGCCACAGCAGCGCACGACCGGTGGCCGGCTCCTCCAGGCACCCCATCGGGAGGTGTTCGGACGAGGACCACGATCCCGTACTGGTCACCGCGATGCGATTCTTCGATCCGGTCTGACCGTATGCGGTCATGCCGACGTCGTAGAGCCCGCGCTCGGCCAGTGTGGCCCGGGACCAGCGAAACTCGCCGCTCCACGGATTGGCCGCCAGCCACAGGGAGATCCGGTCCTCCCAGCGGGCGCCGTCAGGGAGGTGCCGGGCCAGTCCGGACAGGACCATTGAGGAGACGTACTCGACCGTCACCGGCCGCTCGCCCGCGTTCCGCACCGTCGTCTCGGTGTGCAGTACGGGTATGCCCGCACGCAGGGTGAACAGCACGGTGGCCGCCACCCCTCCCGAATCGTCGGCGAGCCGTACCCGCAGGTGCTGGGTGCCCGGGTCGCTCACACTCTCCTCGTGGGTCACGTGGCGCAGAGCACGCGCCGCGACGCCGTCCACATGCCGCTTCCCGGAGGTGCCCAGCCGTCCGCTGCCCGCGGTCTGGATCTCTACGACGGGCAGGGCAAGGTGGGCGAGTTGGGCACACCGTTCCGGCTCGCGCCGCGGATCAGGCAGGGCGGACGCCTCCCCCACGGCCAACAGCCGTACCGGCCCTGCCGGTTCCCAGGCGAGGAGGACAGACAGTTCGTCGCGACCCCAGCGCAGATGCGTGACGGACATGATCATCGACTCCACGGTCCAGAAAACGATTACTATTCGATCAGGCTAGATCCTGCCGTCAGCCGCCCGCAACCATCACCGGGTGCAGTAACGTCACAGACGTGGCAGACAGTGAAGAGAGCGGAAGCAAGAGCCGGGCTCGCGGCTCAGGGCGACGGAAGAGCATCCGGACTGACCGGCCCAGCACCATCCGCGATGTCGCACAACAGGCCGGCGTGTCGGTGGCAACCGTTTCCCGCACCCTGGCGGGCAACTACCCCGTCTCGGAGCAGACACGGGCCCGCGTCATGTCCGCCGTCGACTCCCTGCACTACGTGGTGAACGTCCACGCGAAGGCCCTGTCGGGCAGGGTCCCCGGGCCTGTCGCCCTCGTCATCCCGGACATCACCGGCCCGTCGCTGGCGCATGTGGCCGCCGGGGTGGAGCTGGAAGCCAACAGCCGGGGCCGACTGAGCCTGGTCTGCTCCACGCACGGTGATCCGGCACGGGAGGACGACCTCGTCCAGCTGATGCGAGAACAGCACGCGGCAGCAGTGGTACTGGTCGGCGGCGCGGTCCCCGACGCCACCTACCACCGCCGCATGGCCGCCTACGCCAAGGCCCTGGACGCCGCTGGGTCCCGCCTGGTCCTCCTCGGCCGACCGCCCCTCGCCCCCGGACTGCCCGTCACCGTCGTCGACTACGACAACCACGGCGGCGCCTTCCAGGCGGTTTCGCATCTGCTGACCTCCGGACACCGCCGCATCCTCTTCCTCGGCGGCGAGCAGGGGTTCAGCAGTGCCGAGCAGCGTCACAGGGGGTTCCTGGACGCTCTGCGCGCTCACTCGGCACCCCATCTCACCGAGTTGGACATTGCCGGTCACTACACCCGCGCCTCCGGATATCGCCGTGTACGCGAGGCGCTGGACGCCGGCCTGGACTTCACCGCCGTCTTCGCTTCCACCGACGCCATCGCCCTCGGAGCCATGGCCGCGCTTCGCGAGGCCGGACTGCGGGTGCCCCGTGACATCTCACTGGTCGGCTTCGACGACGTCCCCTTCGCCGCCGACCTCACCCCGTCCCTCACCACCGTCCGGGTCCCCTACGAGGAACTGGGACGCACCGCCATACGCCTGGTCCTAGATCGCGAGGAAGGCGCTTCCGGCGACAGCCAAGTCGTGCTCAGCACGCAGTTGATGATCCGGGACTCGGTGCGGGCGCGCAGATAAACCGGTGCGGGCGCGCGGTCCTCATCAGCAGCTGTGCCGGATCGCCGAGTGGCCATCGGTTTCCCCACGCCACCAGGGGTGCCTTCACTGGGTGGTTGGTGCTTGCGTGGCCCACCAGGCAGCGACCTGCGCCCGGCTGGTGAAGCCGAGCTTGGCGCGGATGTTCTCCACGTGGAAGTCGACCGTGCGCGGCGAGACCACGAGTTCCTCGGCGATCTTCCGATTACTCAGACCCTTGGCCACCAGCGCCGCCACCTCCCGCTCTCGGCGGGTCAGCGGGCCAGGGACAGCGGCGGCGGCCACGGGGGCCGGGGCGATGCCACCGCCCAGGGCGGAGTCGATGGCCTGCTTGGGGGTGTCGTGACGGCCCCCGACCGCGAGTGCCCTCTCGTACCCCTCCTGTCCCAGTGCTCGTACGACCAACCGTTCGCACCGTGCGTGGTCGTCGTCCAGCGGCGGACCGAACACGGAGATCTCCACACCCACATCGCGCCACATCTTGCGTGTGGACCCGAGGGTTCGGCCCGCTCGCTCGTACTCACCGTAGGAAGCGATGATCCAGGCGAACGTCTCCAGCATCAGCGCCGCGCTGAGCGGCTCGTTGAAGCCTCGCTCGATCTCGAGCGAGGCCCGGATCAACGCCAGGGCTTCCTCACGACGACCCTGCCTCCACGCGTGGCAGCTCAGCGTCCACAGCGCATGCGCGCGCGCCCACCGCTCACCGTGCGCCTCTGCCAACTCGACTGCCTGCCGACCAGTCGTCTCACCCCGTGGATCACCCAGGTCCATCTGCACCGCGGCCAGCTGGAACAGCAGGAAAACCGCCGAGCCCTTCTCCGTGACCACCGTGTGGGCGGCTACAGCATGCTCGAACAACGGCACGGCATCCGCCAGCCTCCCCTGGAACGCCGCCCGTGTGCCGCGAAGTCCCGCGACGTGCGCGAGCAGTGCCACGTCACCGTGCCGCTCGCACAGTTCTCCGGCCTCGCGCAGCCACCCGTCGGCCGCCGCATGGTCACTCTGCAGCAGCGCCACCCAGGACGCTGCGCACAACGCCCTGGCGCGAGCCAGGGTGGGTTCGGGCGCGGCGGAGAGCGCACGGCCGAGTTGTCGTCGCCCTTCGGCAAGGAATCCGCCGGCGCACCAGTAGAAGCGCAGCGCCGAGGCCAACGCGAGGGTGGCCTGCGGATCGTCGTCCCGGTCCAGCGCGGCCAGCAGATTGGCATGCTCGGCGCGCAGCCGGGTCAGGGCCTCCTCCTGGCCCGGGCCGTACCATCGGCCGGCGATGCGCTCGGCAAGGGCAAGGTTGAAGTCGCGGTGCCTCCGCAGCAGGCGCTCTTCCTCACCGGACTCGGCGAGCCGCTCCCGACCGTACTCGCGGACCGTCGCCAAAAGCCGGTATCGGGGCAGGCCCTCGTGCTCGGCGGGTAGGACGACGGACTGGACGACCAGCCGGTCGAGGACGTCCAGCACCTCCTGCGCGGGAAGGCCCTCTCCGGCGCAGACGGCCTCGGCCGCGTCCAGGCCGAAGCCGCCGGCGAAGACAGACAGCCGGTTCCACAGCAGCCGCTCGGCCGGGGAACACAGCTCGTAGCTCCACTCCATCGCCGCACGCAGCGTGCGCTGCCGAGGTCGTGCGGTCCGGCTGCCTCCGGTAAGCAGCGCGAAACGGTCTTCCAGCCGGTCCGCGGCCTGTTCGACGGTGAGCGTACGCAGCCGGGACGCGGTCAGCTCGATGGCGAGCGGCAGCCCGTCCAGGTCGGCGCACAGCCGGGTGACCGTGTCCCAGTTGTCGTCGGTGATCCGGAAGTCGGGCCGTACCGCGCAAGCACGGTCCCTCAGGAGTTCGACCGCCTCGTCCGGCACCTTCAGCGGCGGCACGGTGAACACGTGCTCACCCCCTATGCCGAGCGTCTGGCGACTCGTGGCCAGGATGCGCAGTCCAGGGCAGGCCGACAGCAGCGCGTCCGCCAGCTCGGCGCAGGCGTCGACAAGGTGCTCACAGTTGTCCAGCACGATCAGCGCCCGCCGCTCAGCCAGGCGCTCGGCAAGCCGGTCGAGGGCAGGTGTGCCGCCCAGGTCCACGATGCCCACAGCGGCGGCGGCCGTGGTCGCCACCGCCGAGGCGTCCCCTACCGGTGCCAGGTCGACCAGCCACGTCCCGTCGGGAAAGGCCTTCCTGGCTGTCGCCGCCACCTCCAGCGCCAGCCGCGTCTTGCCCACGCCGCCCGTCCCGGTGAGAGTCAGCAGCCGCGCCGAGCCCAGAACACGGCGGATCTCGGCGATGTCATGGCCCCTGCCCACGAACGTGGTGAACGCCTCGGGCAGGTTCCCCGCGCGCGACGCCAGGACGGTCATGCCAGTCGCCTCCCACCCGCTCCGAACCGCGCCCGAACCCTCACTTGCCTGCTGGTCGGCGGCCGTACACACAACAGGGTAGCAACTAACATGTTAGATATCACTGGCTGCCCATCCCGGTGCAGATCGATCTTGCCGCCGACCAGGGCCGCGATGCAGGGCGCCTCGAATGCCTGCCCGGGGCGGCCGACGAGACCAACCACGAGGCGGCGTCTCTCGCGAGGCCGGCGAGCCGCTTGCCGAGAGGGCCACTGAACATGTCGGCGACCCCTTTGACGGGCCGGGCCGGCACCGAAGCCCAGGCCGGTGCCTCCACCGCGCCCTCCTCGTCGACCGCCAGGTGATCGCCTAGACAGCGGCATGCGCCTCCAACCGGCTCAACAGTGTCCGGAGCGCGGGCATGGGGTGACCGCCGCTGCGCCTCTCGGCAAGGCAGTCGTACATGGTTTCAACGTCCTGGGCGCGGACCTTGCCGCCGTGGTGGAACCGGTCGAACGCCTGGTAGTCCAGCGGCAGCACGTCCGCTTCGATGGCCTGGTGTGTCCGGGCAGTCTCACGTGGCCCCATGGCCTTGGCCATGTGTTCGCCGGCTTGGCCGTACCGCGGGAGGGTCATGATCTCGGCCTGAGCGCGACAGGCCAGGTTCCAGAGTTCCTCGTCCTGGACGAGGGCGGTGAAGTCGGGCCAGACCGCGAGTTCGGCGGCCGCGTACACCGGCGAGGCGGCGGTGCAGAGCTCAGACCTCTAAATCGGGCGCACCCCCTGGTGCGCCCTGCTGGACGCCGTCGGAACCGAGCCCCTGAGCGACAAGAGGTGTCAGGGCCCGTCGGTGTATCCAAGCCCACCCGCGCCTGCGCACCGGATCACGTCACGCCTGAGCGATAGCCATCGCTCCCGCTCGATGGACGGGATGAGCGGGAAAAGCCGTGCGGCTGCATGCGGGACCCCACCGCGATCCGCCGTCCCGCCGTATCTGCCGGTCTCCTCTGGGCCGTTACCAGTACGGGCCGTTTCCTGGTGCCACCAGCTCTGGTCGGCTTCCGATTCCTTGCGTGCTGCCAACGTCCCGAACTTGATGTTCAACCACTCACCGATACCACCCGTAGACCTACCCAGTTGAACTCGCGCACAGCGGACTCCTCCGTTGGCCCACGGACTGAAGCTATGCCTTGATGCGACGTTTCCGCAGTCCAGAGGCATGCATGGCGGGGCGGGCGGGACTCGCTCCCATGGCCTACCAAGACGCTGCAGCGTCGCTTGGGGCCGTTTCCCCCGGGTCAGTTCCTGGCACCCACCAGCCGCCGCAACGACCCGCACTCTCGCGTACCGCAAACCCAGACGGCCACCACATCGAAGGCCGCGGGCCACATGCACCCGCCAGGGCGCAGACCCGTCGAGCGCATTCTTCTCGTTACCGGCGGCCTCAGAGCGGCCTCAATCCATGACACCACCGTCGCACGCCCCAGCGAAACAGGCGCCTCCAGATACGCATCTGCCCGCATTCATGCATGTCAGAGGGGTACCAGCCAGCGCAGGCCGAGCCGGGCACCAAACTAACGAGCAGCGGATTTAGTCCGTTGAGACAAAGTTGACGATCCAACAGGACAAATTGAACGTTTCCGCAGGTCAGAAGCCTGCGCAGGTGGGGCGGGTGGGACTCGAACCCACGGCCGACGGATTATGAGTCCGCTGCTCTAACCGGCTGAGCTACCGCCCCATAGCGGCGTGTCGCGTACATGCGTGCGCGCCGTCTGCCGCAGCATAGCCGCTCATACGATCTCCTGCTTCGCAGGGGCGACTTCGCATGCCCCGAAGGACTCCGCTGTTGACCTGCGCAGTTCCCTCGGACATGAAAAAGGACCCCATCGGGGTCCTTCCTCTTCCTGCTCTCCCGACTGGACTCGAACCAGTAACCTGCCGGTTAACAGCCGGCTGCTCTGCCAATTGAGCTACGGAAGATCGAAGCTCCCCCGACTGGACTCGAACCAGTAACCTGCCGGTTAACAGCCGGCTGCTCTGCCAATTGAGCTACGGAGGATCGCCTCGTTGCATCGAACGTACCTCCCTGGGTATTCGCCAGGGGGCGGGCGCTCGCTGCGACACATACATTAGCGCAAGCAGGGGGGTGCTCCGCCAATCGGTTCCCCTGACCCGGGACCGACACCGATACCGACACCGACGTCGCACCGGATACCTACGCAAGGAAGGGTGGCCGCCATGCGCTACAAGCTCACGTTCGTGGTCGGACTGACTCTGGGTTACGTGCTGGGCACCCGTGCCGGGCGCGAGCGCTACGAGCAGTTGAAGAAATCCGCCCGTCAGGTCGCCCAGAACCCCGCCGTCCGCAACACCGCGGAGACCGCCGCCCAGCAGGGCCGCCAGTTCGCCGGCAAGGCGTACCACGCGGTCAGCGACAAGGTGGGCGACCGGGTGCCGGAGTCCGTGACCCAGCGGGTGCGCTCGCTGCGGGACCGCAACTCCAGCGGCCCGGCGGAGGACGACTGGGGCACCAGCTCCCCATGAATCCGCAGTGACATGAACCACCCGCGGGCGTGGGACCGGTGATGCCGGTCCCACGCCCGCGTCACCGTGCGCACTGCGCGCACCGCCGCGACGCTACGCCCATAGAATTTCCGCCATGGGGATAGTCGCCGGGTTGGACAGCTCACCCGAATTCACTCGCATCGTCGTCTGCGACGCGGACACGGGTGCCGTGCTCAAACAGGGGTACGCGCCGCACCCGGTCGAAGGGCGTCCCTCCGACGTGGATCCCCAGGCCTGGCTCCTGTCCCTCGGTGAGGCCGCCGGGGGCGGGCTCCTCGAAGGCGTGCAGGCCATCGGCGTGTCGGCCCAGCAGAACGCCGTCGTGCCACTCGACGCCCAGGGCAACACCGTGCGCCCCGCCATGGTCGGCGGCGACAAGCGCGCGCAGGTGGCCGCGGCCGACCTCGTCGACGCGCTCGGCGGCCGCGAGGCGTGGGCCCAGGCCGTGGGCTGTGTCCCGCAGGCCGCGCAGCCCGTCACCAAGCTGCGCTGGCTGAACAAGACCGAGCCCGACGCCGCCCTGCGCACCGCCGTCCTCCTCCAGGCGCACGACTGGCTGGTGTGGCAGCTGCTCGGCCGGCCGGTGCGGCGGACCACCGACCGCGGCGGGGCCTCCGGGACCGGCTACTGGTCCGCGGCCACCGGCGCCTACCGCTCCGACCTCGTGGAGCTGGCCCTCGGCCACCAGGCGATGCTCCCCGAGGTGATCGGCCCGGCGGACGCGGCCGGTACGACCCCGGAGGGGCTGCTGATCTCCGCCGGGACCGGGGAGACCATGGCCGCCGCCTTCGGGCTCGGGATCGGGCTCGGGGACGCCGTGGTGTCACTGGGCGCGTCCGGGTCCGTGATGGCCGTGCACCCCGAGGCGCTCGTCGACAACACCGGGATGATCACCTCCCTGGCCGACGCGACCGGCATGCACCTGCCGGTCGTGACCACCCTGAACGCCGTACGGACCCTGCGCGGGGCCGCCGAGATGCTCGGGCTCGGTGATCTGGAGAGCCTGTCGGACCTGGCGGTGAAGTCGACGCCGGGCGCCCACGGCCTCGTACTGCTGCCCTATCTGGAAGGCGAGCGGACGCCGAATCTGCCGCACACCGCGGGGACGCTGAGCGGGCTCAGGCGGGAGTCGATGAAGCCGGAGCACCTGGCGCGGGCGGCGTTCGAGGGCATGCTGTGCGGGCTCGCCGACGCGCTCGACGTGCTGCGTGGCCGGGGGGTGGAGGTGCGGCGGGTCTTCCTGCTGGGGGCCGCCGCCGAGCTGTCCGCGGTACAGGCCTCGGCGCCCGCGCTGTTCGGCGCGCAGGTCGTGGTGCCGCAGCCGGCGGACTACGCGGCGATCGGTGCCGCCCGGCAGGCGGCCTGGGCGCTCGGGGTCTCGCAGGGCACGCTCGACCCGCGCACCCCGCCGATGTGGCAGGGCCCGGCCGCGCAGGTGCTGGATCCGGGCGAGGAGCTTGCGGTGGGGCAGGCGGTGCGGCAGCAGTTCGTGTCGGTGCGGGAGCAGACGTACCCGGGGGCGTTCCGCTAGGACCCGTCCGGCGTTCCGCCAGGGCCCGGAAGGTAAGGGTCCGGTAGGAGTCGGCGTCCGTGCGGAGCCCGCAGCCCGTGCGGAGCACTGCTGTCGGCTTAATCGGTTGAGGTAACACGGGTGGAGTGTCCGACGATAGGGGCCAGGGGCAACCACTCGCCCCGTCGCCGACTCCGAGAGACGTAGCGTGCTCATACGACTTCTGCGGACCTATCTCAGGCCCTACAGGAAACCCATCGCCCTTCTGGTGCTGCTGCAGTTCCTGCAGACCTGCGCCACCCTCTACCTGCCCACGCTGAACGCCGACATCATCGACGAAGGCGTGGTGAACGGCGACACCGGCTACATCCTCAGCTACGGCGCCCTGATGATCGGTATCTCGCTGGCGCAGGTGGTGTGCAACATCGGGGCGGTGTTCTACGGCGCCCGGACCGCCGCCGCGCTCGGCCGGGACCTGCGGGCGGCGGTCTTCGACCGGGTGCAGTCGTTCTCGGCGCGCGAGGTGGGTCAGTTCGGCGCGCCCACGCTGATCACGCGGACGACCAACGACGTGCAGCAGGTCCAGATGCTGACCCTGATGACGTTCACCCTGCTGGTGTCGGCGCCCATCATGTGCGTGGGCGGCATCGTGCTGGCGCTCGGACTCGACGTGCCGCTGTCAGGGGTGCTGGTCGCCGTGGTGCCGACGCTGGGCATCTGCGTGACCTTGATCGTCCGGCGGCTGCGGCCGCTGTTCCGGGCCATGCAGGTCCGCCTCGACACGGTGAACCGGGTGCTGCGCGAGCAGATCACCGGCAACCGGGTCATCCGGGCGTTCGTGCGGGACCAGTACGAGGAGGAGCGCTTCCGCAAGGCGAACACCGACCTGACGGAGATGTCCCTGCGGACCGGCAACCTGCTGGCGCTGATGTTCCCGGTCGTGATGACGACGGTGAACCTGTCGTCGATCGCCGTGGTGTGGTTCGGCGCCCACCGCATCGACAGCGGCGGGATGCAGATCGGTGATCTGACCGCGTTCCTCGCCTATCTGATGCAGATCGTGATGTCCGTGATGATGGCCACCTTCATGTTCATGATGGTGCCGCGCGCGGAGGTGTGCGCCGAGCGCGTCCAGGAGGTCCTGGACACCTCGTCGAGCGTGGTCCCGCCGGTGGCCCCCGTCACCGAGCTGCGGCGGCACGGGCATCTGGAGATCCGGGGTGCGGGCTTCCGCTACCCGGGCGCCGAGGAGCCGGTGCTCAGGGCGATCGACCTGGTGGCCCGGCCCGGCGAGGTGACCGCGGTGATCGGCTCGACCGGCAGCGGCAAGTCCACCCTGCTCGGCCTGGTCCCCCGGCTGTTCGACGCGACCGACGGCGAGGTCCTCGTCGACGGCACCGAGGTGTCGGACATCGACCCGAAGCTGCTCGCCAAAACGGTCGGGCTGGTGCCGCAGAAGCCGTATCTCTTCGCGGGCACGGTCGCCACCAACCTTCGCTACGGCAATCCGGACGCCACGGACGAGGAGCTGTGGCACGCGCTGGAGGTCGCGCAGGCCAGGGACTTCGTCGAGCGGCTGGAGAACGGGCTCGACTCCCCCATCGCCCAGGGCGGCACCAATGTCTCCGGTGGTCAGCGCCAGCGGCTCGCCATCGCGCGCACGCTCGTGCAGCGGCCGGAGATCTACCTCTTCGACGACTCCTTCTCCGCGCTCGACTACGCCACCGACGCGGCCCTGCGGGCGGCGCTCGCCGAGGAGACCGCGGAGGCGACCGTCGTGATCGTCGCCCAGCGGGTGGCCACCATCCGCGACGCGGACCGGATCGTCGTCCTCGACGAGGGGCGGGTCGTCGGCACCGGCACCCACCGGGAGCTGATGGCGGACAACGAGACCTACCGGGAGATCGTGCTCTCCCAGCTCACGGAAGCGGAGGCTGCCTGATGGCGGGGCCCATGGGGCGCATGATGGCAGGCGGCGGTCCAGAGAACCGCTCCCTGGACTTCAAGGTGTCCGGCAGGCGGCTGCTCGCCCAGTTCAAGCCGGAACGGTTCACTCTCTACGCGATGCTCGCCTGTGTGGTGGTGAGCGTCGGTCTGAACGTGGCCGGGCCGAAGATCCTCGGTCAGGCCACCGACCTGGTCTTCGCGGGCATCATCGGACGGCAGATGCCGGCCGGCGCGAGCAAGGAGGAGGTCCTCGCGCGGATGCGGGAGCGCGGCGACGGTCAGGTCGCCGACATGCTCCGCGGCACCGACTTCACGCCCGGCGAGGGCATCGACTTCACCGCGGTGGGGCATGTCCTGCTCTTCGCGGTCGGGGTGTTCCTGATCGCCGGGCTGCTGATGGCGGTGGCGACACGGCTGGTCAACCGGACCGTCAACCGCACGATGTTCCGGATGCGCGAGGACGTGCAGACGAAGATGTCGCGGCTGCCGCTGTCGTACTTCGACAAGCGCCAGCGCGGCGAGGTCCTGTCCCGGGCCACGAACGACATCGACAACATCGGCCAGACCCTCCAGCAGTCGATGGGCCAGCTCATCAACTCGCTGCTCACCATCATCGGGGTGCTCGCGATGATGTTCTGGGTGTCCTGGCTGCTGGCGCTGGTCGCGCTGGTCACCGTGCCGCTGTCGTTCGTCGTCGCCACGCGCGTGGGCAAGCGCTCGCAGCCGCACTTCGTGCAGCAGTGGCGCTCCACCGGCAAGCTCAACGCCCACATCGAGGAGATGTACACCGGGCACACCCTGGTGAAGGTGTTCGGCCGCCAGGACGAGTCGGCCGCGCAGTTCGCCGAGCAGAACGAGGCGCTGTACGAGGCCGGGTTCAAGGCGCAGTTCAACAGCGGGGTCATGCAGCCGCTGATGATGTTCGTGTCGAACCTCAACTACGTGCTGGTGGCGGTCGTGGGCGGTCTGCGGGTCGCGTCCGGTGCGCTGTCCATCGGTGACGTGCAGGCCTTCATCCAGTACTCCCGGCAGTTCTCGATGCCGCTGACGCAGGTCGCGTCGATGGCGAACCTCGTGCAGTCCGGTGTCGCCTCGGCCGAGCGGATCTTCGAACTCCTGGACGCGGAGGAGCAGGAGCCGGATCCCCAGGTCGCCGAGAAGCCCGCGGAACTGCGCGGGCGGGTCGCCCTGGAGCGCGTGTCCTTCCGGTACGACCCCGACAAGCCCCTCATCGACGACCTCTCCCTGAAGGTCGAGCCCGGGCACACGGTCGCGATCGTCGGCCCGACGGGGGCCGGGAAGACCACCCTGGTCAACCTGCTCATGCGGTTCTACGACGTCTCGGGCGGCCGGATCACCCTCGACGGCGTGGACATCGCCACGATGTCCCGGGACGACCTGCGCGCCGGGATCGGCATGGTCCTCCAGGACACCTGGCTGTTCGGCGGCACGATCGCGGAGAACATCGCGTACGGCGCCGCGCGCGAGGTCACCCGGGGCGAGATCGAGGAGGCGGCCCGGGCGGCCCACGCGGACCGGTTCATCCGGACCCTGCCCGAGGGCTACGACACCGTGATCGACGACGAGGGCAGCGGGGTGAGCGCGGGCGAGAAGCAGCTCATCACCATCGCCCGGGCGTTCCTGTCGGACCCGGTGATCCTGGTCCTCGACGAGGCGACGAGTTCGGTGGACACCCGCACCGAGGTGCTGATCCAGAAGGCGATGGCCAAACTGGCCCACGGCCGCACCTCGTTCGTGATCGCGCACCGTCTGTCGACGATCCGCGACGCGGACACCATCCTGGTGATGGAGAACGGCTCGATCGTCGAACAGGGCACGCACACCGACCTGTTGGAGGCCGACGGGGCGTACGCGCGCCTGTACAAGGCCCAGTTCGCGCAGGCGGTGGCGGAGGTCGACTAGGGCGTGTTGTGAAAGTCCCGTCGTTCGCCCGAAGGGCGGGCCTCGCGGCGTCAGGTGCGTGCTCTCGGCGTGCCGGGCGGAAGCCCTCGTACTGGATGTACTTGGGCTTTCGCCCGGTGCGGCGAAGGGGGTCCCCCCGTCCGAGCCCTGGGCAGCAGGTTCGAGGATGGGGGCGCGTGCATGGCGTCGCAAGGCAGGCGGGACATTCGCAACACGCCCTAGCGGGCGGGGGCCGTCAGGAGACGGCCCCCCTTCAGTCCAGATAGCCCCGCAGCTGATCCGCGAAGGCGTGATCCCGCAGCTTGTTGAGCGTCTTGGACTCGATCTGCCGTATCCGCTCGCGGGTCACCCCGAAGATGCGGCCGATCTCCTCCAGCGTGCGCGGGCGGCCGTCGGCGAGCCCGTACCGGAGCTGGACCACCTTCCGTTCGCGCTCCCCCAGCGTCGACAGCACCGCTTCCAGGTGCTCCCTGAGCAGCAGGAACGCCGCCGACTCGACCGGTGAGGCCGCGTCGCCGTCCTCGATGAGGTCGCCGAGGGCGACGTCGTCCTCCTCGCCCACCGGGGCGTGCAGGGACACCGGTTCCTGGGCCAGCCGCAGGACCTCGCTGACGCGCTCCGGGGCGAGGTCGAGGTGGGCGGCGACCTCCTCCGGGGTCGGTTCGTAGCCGCGTTCCTGGAGCATGCGGCGCTGGACACGGACCACCCGGTTGATCAGCTCGACGACGTGGACCGGGACCCGGATCGTGCGGGCCTGGTCGGCGAGGGCCCGGGACATGGCCTGGCGGATCCACCAGGTGGCGTAGGTGGAGAACTTGTAGCCGCGGGCGTAGTCGAACTTCTCCACCGCCCGGATGAGGCCCAGGTTGCCTTCCTGCACGAGGTCGAGCATGGTCAGGCCGCGGCCGACGTACCGTTTCGCGACGGAGACGACGAGGCGCAGGTTCGCCTCGATGAGGCGGCGCTTGGCCATCCGGCCCCGTACGACCAGACGATCCAGGTCGAGCGCCAACTGGCTGTCCAGGTCAGGGGTGTTGCTCAGTTTCTCCTCGGCGAACAGGCCGGCCTCGACCCGGCGGGCGAGTTCGACCTCCTCGGCCGCGGTGAGCAGCGGGATGCGGCCGATCTCCCGCAGGTACTGGCGGAACAGGTCCGAGGACGGGCCGCCGGTGTCGACGCGGCCGCGGGGCGGCTCGGGCGGCTCGGCCGGCTCGGTCTCCACGTGTTCGAGGGCTTCCGCGGGCGGGGCGTCGGGCTCCGCCTCGGGGTGGTGCGCGACACGGCTCTGCGGGGGCACCGCGACGAGGACGTCGGGCTCGGCGTCCTGCTCTGTCGTGTCGTCCGTACTGTTCTCGGTCTGTGCGAGGGTCTGGGTCTGCACGGGGGCGACCTCCAGGATGATCGCTGCCAGGGGGTGCGGCAGCGGTACTTCGGGGGCGGAGTCGGCGGCCTCGCCGCTGTCCGTCCCGTACGCGTTGGGCGGAACCGCGGGGGTCTGGGACCCGCTGGGGACGGATCGGCCGCGCTCCGAGGACTCAGGCACCGGACCCAGTGTGGAGTACGACACACAGCCGCCACGAGGGGCGTGCGGTGACTTTTTGCAATCGGGCCGTGACCGCGCAGTGACTCCGCCGTACGCGCCGCTAGAGGGCGGCGGCCCCGTGCTCGCGTAGTGCCTGGTCGTACTGCTGGAGCACCCACATCTCGTTCTGCACGGCGGCCAGGTGGGCCACGTCGCCGCCGGTGCCGAGGCGGATGAGGGTGCCCTGGATCTCCTGGATCCGGCGTTCGACGGCGCGGCGGCGGACCTGGACCAGGACCGTGCCCGCGTACACCTCGTCGACCGCGCGCCGCATGATCGCCTCGACGGCCAGCTCCGTGACCATCGCGCGGACCGCGTCGTCGGGGGCGGCCTCGCGGACGCGGACGAGGTAGTCCTGGGAGTCCTGCACCCCGTACTCGGCGCCGCCCGCGTCCATGATGGCCTGGCGTACCGCGGCGTAGGGCGGGGCGGTGAACTCGTCGATGCCGTAGGCGTCGAAGGCCGGGGAGACCAGGTCGGGGCGCTGGAGGGCGAGCTTGAGGAGCTCGCGCTCGGTGGCGTAGACGGGGTTGCGCAGGGTGAGGGCGGGTCCGGAGAC
>NZ_RSAJ01000769.1 GCF_003933965.1 Streptomyces sp. RP5T | reverse complement strand
TCACGGCCGCGTCCGGCGGCGACCTGCGCCTCGCGTGGAACCCGGCCCCCGGCGCCGTGCGCCACTACACCCTGCACCGGCTCCTGCCCGACGGCACCCGGCGCTTCCTCGCCGGCACCTGCCAGCGCGCCTGTTTCGTCGCGGGCCTGCGCCCCGAACAGGGCGAGCGGCAGGCGCGGTTGGAGCTGCGCGCCGTGGGGGAGCTCTACACCTCGTCGGCCCCCGTGACGGTCACCCATCCCTGGTGACCGCGTGACCCACCTCTGGTAACCCCCCGCAATCCTGGAGAGCACCCCGCATGCATGACGACCGCAGTCTGGTCGAGGCCCGCCTCAAGCGGGTCCTCGACGAGCGCATCCGCCCCGCCGTGTACCCCGAGTCCGTACCGCTGGAGGTGGCGGTGTGGCACGCGCCCGACGAGCCGGTGCCCGTCGCCGAGGGCCTGGCGGCCGAGCCGGAGCCCATCGCCGTGGGCGCCCGCTGGGGTGCCCCCTGGGGCACCAGCTGGTTCCGGGTCACCGGGACCGTCCCCGAGGAGTGGGCCGGGAGGACCGTGGAGGCGATCCTGGACCTCGGCTTCGACGAGAACATGCCCGGCTTCCAGTGCGAAGGTCTGGTCTACCGGCCCGACGGCACCCCCGTGAAGGGCCTCAACCCGCGCAACCAGTGGGTGCGGATCGGTGCGCCCGTGGAGGGCGGCGAGGAGGTGTGCCTGCATGTCGAGGCCGCCTCCAACCCCGTCATCCTCGACTACCACCCCTTCCTTCCCACGCAGTTGGGTGACAAGGAGACCGCGGGCAGCGAGCCGCAGTACCGGCTCGCGCGCATGGACCTCGCCGTCCTCGACGAGACCGTGTGGCAACTGGTGCTCGACCTGGAGGTGCTCGGCGAGCTGATGGCCGAACTGCCGGTGGAGTCGGCACGCCGCTGGGACATCCTGCGGGCCGTGGAGAAGGCGCTCGACGCGATCGACCTCCAGGACGTGAACGGCACGGCGGCCCAGGCGCGGGTACGGCTGGAGACGGTCCTGTCGGAGCCGGCCGTCCCCTCGGCCCACCGCATCAGTGCCGTCGGCCACGCCCACATCGACTCGGCGTGGCTGTGGCCGCTGCGCGAGACGGTCCGCAAGGTAGCCCGCACCACCTCCAACATGACCGCGCTGCTCGACGACGAGCCGGAGTTCGTGTTCGCCATGTCCCAGGCCCAGCAGTGGGCGTGGGTCCGCGACCACCGGCCCGAGGTGTGGGCGCGGGTCAAGAAGGCGGTGGCCGACGGGCGGTTCGTGCCGGCCGGTGGCATGTGGGTGGAGTCGGACACCAACATGCCCGGCTCGGAGGCGATGGCCCGCCAGTTCGTGCACGGGAAGCGGTTCTTCCTCGACGAGTTCGGCATCGAGAACCAGGAGGCGTGGCTGCCGGACACGTTCGGGTTCGCGGCCGGGCTGCCGCAGATCATCAAGGCGGCCGGCTCCAAGTGGCTGCTGACCCAGAAGATCTCCTGGTCCCAGACGAACAAGTTCCCCCACCACACCTTCCGATGGGAGGGCATCGACGGCACCCGGATCTTCACCCACTTCCCGCCCGTCGACACCTACAACTGCTCCATGAAGGGCGGCGAGATCGCCCACGCGGCAAAGAACTTCAAGGACAAGGGCGTCGCCCGGCACTCCCTCGCCCCGACCGGCTGGGGGGACGGGGGCGGCGGCACGACCCGGGAGATGATCGCCAAGGCGGCCCGCCTGCGCGACCTCGAAGGCTCGGCGACCGTCGTCTGGGAGACGCCGGCGGAGTTCTTCGAGAAGGCCGAGGCCGAGTACCCCGAACCGCCCGTCTGGGTCGGCGAGCTCTACCTCGAACTCCACCGCGCCACCCTGACCAGCCAGGCCAAAACCAAGCAGGGCAACCGCCGCAGCGAGCACCTCCTGCGCGAGGCCGAACTGTGGGCGGCGACGGCGGCCGTACGGACCGGATTCCCCTACCCGTACGCGGAGTTGGACCGCATCTGGAAGACGGTGCTGCTGCACCAGTTCCACGACATCCTGCCGGGATCCTCCATCGCCTGGGTGCACCGCGAGGCGCGGCGCACCTACGAACGGCTCGCGGACGAGCTGAACGGCATCATCGACGCGGCCCAGCGGGCGCTCGCGGGGGAGGGGACGCGGGACCTGCTCTTCAACTCCGCACCCCACGGCCGGGGCGCGGTCGCGGCGGGCGGGGCCGGTCCCGCGGTCGTCGAGGGCCGCACGACGCTGACCGAGCGTCCCGGCGGTGGGCACGTCCTGGACAACGGCATCCTGCGGGTCGAGATCGACGCGCGGGGCCTGGTCGTCTCCACGTACGACATCGAGGCCGACCGGGAGACCATCGCACCCGACCGGGCGGGCAACCTCCTCCAACTCCACCCGGACTTCCCGAACATGTGGGACGCCTGGGACGTGGACGAGTTCTACCGGCACACGGTCACCGATCTCACCGACGTGGACGAGATCGCCCCCGAGGGGCACGGGGTGCGGATCACGAGGACCTTCGGCGCCTCCCGCGTCACCCAGCTCCTGTCGCTGGCGCCGGGGGAGCGGCGGCTGCTCGTGGACACCGAGGTCGACTGGCACGAGACGGAGAAGTTCCTCAAGCTCGCCTTCCCGCTCGACCTGCACGCCGAACGGTACGCGTCGGAAACGCAGTTCGGTCACTTCTACCGGCCCACGCACACCAACACCTCATGGGAAGCGGCGAAGTTCGAGGCCTGCAACCACCGCTTCGTACACCTGGAGGAGCCCGGCTGGGGTGTGGCGATCGTCAACGACTCGACGTACGGCCATGATGTGACCCGTACCGTGCGCACGGACGGCGACCGGGGCACGACCACCACGGTCCGGGCCTCGCTGCTGCGCGCCCCGCGATTCCCCGACCCCGAGACCGACCAGGGCGTCCACCGCTTCCGGCACGCGCTGGTGCCGGGGGCCGGGATCGGGGACGCGGTGCGCGAGGGCTGGCGGATCAATCTGCCGGAGCGCTCGGTACGCGGCTCCCGGGAGGTCGCCCCGCTGGTGGCCGTCGACCAGGACGCGGTCGTCGTCACGGCCGTCAAACTGGCCGACGACGGCAGCGGGGACGTGGTGGTCCGCTTCCACGAGGCGCACGGCGGACGGGCGCGGGCCACCGTCAGGGCGGGCTTCGAGGTCACCGGGGTCACGGCCACGGACCTGCTGGAACGGCCGTCGGACGATGCCCCCTCGCTGCGGCGGGAGGGGAACGAAGTGTCCCTGCGACTGCGGCCGTTCGAGCTGGTCACGCTGCGGTTCACGAGGGCCTGAGCGGCGAGGGGCGGGATGGGCCGGAGG
>NZ_RSAJ01000768.1 GCF_003933965.1 Streptomyces sp. RP5T | reverse complement strand
ATCCGGTCGAAGGCCCGCCCCAGCCGCCCCACCTCGTCGTGCCCGGTGACCGGCACCTCGATCCCGAGCCGCCGGGTCCGCGCCACGTCCTCCGCGGCGGACGTGAGGATCACCAGCCGCCGGGTGATCCGCCGGGCCAGCCACCACCCGAACAGCCCGGCACCCACCACGACCGCCGCCATGAGCAGGAACGTCCGCTGCTGAAGCGCCCGCAGCAGGTCCTCGGTGTCACTGAACTCCTGCGCGACCTGCACCGCACCCCGCCCGCCGCCCAGCGAGACGGTGGCGATCCGGTACACGTCGTTGCCGACCGAGACCTCCTTGTGCAGGACCATCCGCCCGGCCGTCCCCGCGGCCGCGATCCGCCGGTCCCCGGAGATCACCGGCAGCCCGGGCCGCCCGGGGTCGGCGACCGCCCCGGTGGGCCCCAGCACCTGCACATCCGTACGGGCGGGACGCACCAGGTCGTGCCCCGGCGCCGAGGACGAGAAGTCGTCCGGCGTCATCCGCTCATGGCTGACCTCGTCCCGCAGGTCCCGCACCACCTGGTCGAACACGGACTCCTGGTCCACCCGCACCAGACGCGCGGCGGCGCTGTAGGACAGCACACCGACGAGGACGGTCACCACGGCGGTCACCGCGGCGAAGGACACCGCGAACGTGGCCCGCAGGGACAGCAGCCGGGGCCGAGGCCGGGCCAGCAGCCGGGCCAGCCGCCCCACTCAGTCCTCCCGGAGCACGTAACCCACGCCACGCACCGTGTGGATCAGCTGCGGAGCGCCCGGCTCGTCGAGCTTGCGGCGCAGGTAGCCGACGTAGACGGCGAGGTTCTTGGAGCCGGGCCCGAAGTCGTAGCCCCAGATGCGGTCGTAGATGGTCGAGTGGTCCAGCACGATGCCCGCGTTGCGCACGAGCAGCTCCAGCAGCTCGAACTCGGTGCGGGTCAGCTCCAGCTCGCGCGTGCCCCGCCAGGCCCGCCGCGCCTGGATGTCCATGCGCAGCCCGGCCGCCTCGATCCGGCCCTGGGGCAGCTCGGGCGCGACGGCCTTGGGAGCCGCGTCGACCGGGGCCATCCCGTCGGGGCTGGTCCGCCGCAGCAGGGCCCGCAGCCGGGCGAAGACCTCCTCGACGTCGAAGGGCTTGACCACGTAGTCGTCGGCGCCCGCGTCCAGGCCGGCGATCCGGTCCTGGGTCTCCACGAGCGCCGTCAGCATGAGGATCGGTGTGCGGTCGCCCTCGGCGCGCAGCACCCGGCAGACCTGGAGTCCGTCGATCCCGGGCATCATCACGTCGAGGACGAGCACGTCCGGCGGCGACTTGTGGGCCTGTGCCAGCGCCTCGACCCCGTCGGCGACCGCGGTGACCTGGTAGCCCTCCAGGACCAGGGCGCGCTCCAGGGCGTGGCGGATGGCACGGTCGTCTTCGGCGAGCAGCACATTTTGGGGCACACCCTCAGTGTGCCGTGCCCGCCGAGTCGTACGACGTGATGAGCTGCTCACCGCGTGCCCTTCTTACTGCCCTCTCACCCCGTGGGACGCAACGCGGCGAGCTGCTCCTCGAAGGGCACCACCGCGGCCGCCGAGAACGCGTCGGCCGGGGACGCGTGCGGCGCCCGTCCGGCCGGCACCCCGCCGGACAGTCCCGTCATCAGCGCGGCCAGTTCCCCGGCCGCCCGCTCGATCCGCCCGTCCAGTCCCTCGGCCCCCCAGTCCTCGGAGGCCGCGTACACCCCGGTCGGCACGACGACGGCCTTCAGGTAGGCGAAGAGCGGCCGCAGGGCGTGTTCGAGCACCAGCGAGTGCCGGGCCGAGCCGCCGGTCGCCGCGATCAGCACGGGCTTGCCGGCCAGTGCCTCCGGGTCGAGCACGTCGAAGAACGACTTGAACAGTCCGCTGTAGGAGGCGGAGAAGACGGGCGTGACGACGATCAGTCCGTCGGCCCCCGCCACCGCGTCCTGCGCGGCGGCCAAGGCCCGGCCCGGGAAGCCGTTGGTGAAGTTCTGCGCGATCTCCACGGCGAGTTCCCGCAACTCCACGACCTGCGTCTCCACCTCGGCCGCGCGTCCCACGGCCGCGGCCAGCCGGTCGCCCAGCAGGCGGGTCGACGAGGGGACGCTCAGTCCCGCGGACACGACGACGAGCTTCATGCGACGACCTCCTCGTTGTTCTGTGCCGTGCTGTTCTGGGCCGTGCTGTTCTGGGCCGCGGCCAGCAGGGACGCGTGGGTGGGGGCCTCCGGGACGTCGGCCGGACGGCCCGCCGCGAACTCCTTGCGCAGCACCGGTACGACCTCCTCGCCCAGCATGTCGATCTGCTCGAGGACGGTCTTCAGGGGCAGTCCGGCGTGGTCCACGAGAAAGAGCTGGCGCTGGTAGTCCCCGGCGTACTCGCGGAACTTCAGCGTCTTCTCGATGACCTGCTCCGGGGAGCCGACGGTCAGCGGGGTCTGCTCGGTGAAGTCCTCCAGGGAGGGCCCGTGCCCGTACACCGGCGCCACGTCGAAGTACGGCCGGAACTCCTTCACCGCGTCCTGCGAGTTGCGGCGCATGAACACCTGGCCGCCGAGCCCCACGATCGCCTGCTCGGGCGTGCCGTGCCCGTAGTGGGCGTAGCGGGCCCGGTACAGCTCGACCATCCGCTTGGTGTGGTCGGCCGGCCAGAAGATGTTGTTGTGGAAGAAGCCGTCACCGTAGTAGGCGGCCTGCTCGGCGATCTCCGGCGAGCGGATGGAACCGTGCCAGACGAAGGGCGCGACCCCGTCCAGCGGGCGGGGCGTGGAGGTGAAGCCCTGGAGCGGCGTGCGGAACTTGCCCTCCCAGTTCACGACGTCCTCGCGCCACAGCCGGCGCAGCAGGGCGTAGTTCTCGATGGCGAGGTTGATGCCCTCGCGGATGTCCTTGCCGAACCAGGGGTAGACCGGGCCGGTGTTGCCGCGGCCCATCATGAGGTCGACGCGGCCGTCGGCCAGGTGCTGGAGCATCGCGAAGTCCTCGGCGATCTTCACCGGGTCGTTCGTGGTGATCAGCGTGGTCGACGTCGAGAGGATGAGCTTCTCGGTCTGCGCCGCGATGTAGCCGAGCATGGTGGTCGGCGACGACGGCACGAACGGCGGGTTGTGGTGCTCACCGGTCGCGAAGACGTCGAGCCCGACCTCCTCCGCCTTCAGCGCGATCGCGACCATCGCCTTGATGCGCTCGCGCTCGGTCGGCGTCCGGCCGGTCGTCGGGTCCGGCGTGACGTCGCCGACGCTGAAGATCCCGAACTGCATGGTCGCTCACCCTCCAAGTTGTTTACGGTTCAACTATAACCGCGTGCCTGGAGAACGACGACACAGGGACCCCTATTCCCCCACCC
>NZ_RSAJ01000767.1 GCF_003933965.1 Streptomyces sp. RP5T | reverse complement strand
GTGTAGAGGAGTTCGTTCGCCACTGCCTGCGCGCCCCGCCGGCCCGCGCCGAGACCGGGACAGCCCTGGCCGCGCTGCTGGAACGGTTCCCGGACCTCACCCTCGCCGACCCCACCCCGAGGCGGCGCCCCCCGGCCGCGCCCGCGTGCTGCTCGCGCCTAGGGTGTCGTACGGCAGGAAACTTCCGCGCCACCGATGAGTTCCGTCCCTCCCCGCGGTCACCACCTCGAACGGACCGTTGCACAGGAGGGACCCCATGGCGCTTCCGGAGATCGTCTCGCGGGACGAATGGCGCGCGGCGCGCGAGGAGTTGCTGGTCAGGGAGAAGGCGGCCACGCGCGCGCGGGACGCGCTCAACGCCGAGCGGCGCAGACTGCCCATGGTCGAGATCGAGGAGGAGTACGTCTTCGAGGGCGGTGACGGCAAGGCCACCCTGCTCGACCTCTTCGAGGGGCGCGGCCAGCTCGTCGTGTACCACTTCATGTTCGCGCCCGAGTGGGACGCCGGGTGCCGCAGCTGCTCCGCGTTCCTGGACCAGATCGGGCACCTGGCTCATCTGAAGGCACGGGGGACGACGTTCGCGGCCGTGTCGAGGGCGCCGTACACGAAGATCCTGCCGTTCAAGGCGCGGATGGGATGGACCGTGCCCTGGTACTCCTCGAACGGCGACTTCAACCACGACTTCGAGGCCACCCTGGAGGTCGAGGGGAAGCCGGCCGACCGGCCCGGCATCAGCTGCTTCCTGCGCGACCGCGACCGGGTCTTCCACACCTACTCGACCTTCGCCCGCGGCCTCGACGGACTCGGCTCGACCACGAGCCTGCTCGACCTCACCGCGCTGGGCCGGCAGGAGGAGTGGGAGGAACCCGAGGGGCGTGCGTCGGCTCTCGGGGCGCCCGCGGGCAGTGTGCGCATCAGATATCACGATGAGTACGAGGACTGATGCACAAAGCGACGGAAGTGTCCGTTGAGTAGTCGGAATCTCACGCTTCGCGTTGAACCCGTGTCAACTACGTCTCAGTACGGCAACTCACCGAGGCTTTCGGGCCACGGAAGGCGTTAACTCCTACAAGCGCTCTATGGATGAGCGCACGCTTTCTGGAGGTGCAGGGTGGTGAACGGGCGAACAGTGCTCGAACGCTTTCCCGCTGGCGGGCCGCGTGGATCGTGGCCGGCGGAGGAGTTCGCGCAGGCGAGGCGTCTTGAGGGACTGCAGGCGGAGGTCGTCATGGACCTGGCGTCCGACACGTTCCTGGTGATCGTCCGCAGTGGAGAGACCGCGGCCGACGCTCTCGCATGAGGTCAGCCCGCCTCCTCGGCGGGCACCTTTGCCGTGAACTGCCCGGCCTGGAGCGAGTAGAGCTCGGCGTAGACACCACCGGAGGCCAGGAGCTCCTCGGGGGTGCCCGACTCCACGAGCCGGCCCTGTTCCAGGACGTGCACCAGGTCCGCGTGGCGCACGGACGCGAGCCGGTGGGTGATCAGGATGACCGTCTGGCCGGTACCGGTCAGGGCGCGGATCTTCTCGAAGACCTCCAGCTCGGCCCGGGCGTCCAGCGCGGCCGTCGGCTCGTCCACGATCAGGATGCGGCCGCGCCGGTAGGCGGCCCGGGCGATCCCGAGCCGCTGCCACTGCCCGCCCGACAGTTCGTGTCCGCCGCTGAAGTTACGGGCCAGCAGTGTGTCCAGGCCGCGCGGCAGATCGGCCAGCACGTCCCCGGCCCCGGCCTGCGCGACCGCGCCGGACACCCGCTCGTCGGTCAGCCGCGCCGACGAACGACCCACCGCCACGTTGACGCGGGCGGTGAACGGCCACCGCTTGAAGTCCTGGGCGACCATCGCGACCCGCTCGGCGAGCAGCCGCCGGTCCGCGTGCGCCGCGTCCACGTCGTCCCACAGGATCCGGCCCCGGTCGGGGGAGTACAGCCCCGCGAGCAGCTTCACCAGGGTGGTCTTGCCGGAGCCGTTCTCGCCTACCAGCGCGACGATCTTGCCGGTCGGCACGGTGAGCGTCACGTCGTCGAGCGCGGGGCGGGTCGTGTCACCCGGGTAGGCGAAGGTGACGTGCTCGAAGCGGATCTCGCGCGGATCGTCCGGCAGCGCGGTCCCGCCCGCCGGGATCGCCCACTTGGCCGCCTCCTCGTAGAGCCGCTGGAGATCGCCGACGAACAGGGCCTCCTCGTGCAGCGCGTTCATCTCGACGACCAGGGTGTTCAGGCTCTGTGAGCCGGTGCGCACGGCGATCACGGCCGTACCGGCCACCGACAGCGCCATCGCGCCCCCCAGCAGCAGCCCGCCGAGTGTCGCGTACGTCGCCACGGTCGCCAGGCCCGTCCAGGTCGCCGCGATCAGCCCGGTGCGGGCCGCGAGCCGGGCCAGCCGGGCCTGTTCCGCCTCCGCCGTCTCCGCCATGGCGCGGTAGTGCCTGAGCAGGAACGGGCCCACCCCGTGCACCCGGATCTCCGGCGCCGACTCCGGCTCGATCAGCAGGGCGCCGAGCAGCCGGCCGGCCCGTGCGTGCTGCACCCAGGTGTGGAAGGACTCGTACTGGCGGCGCGCGATCGTCAGCGCGCCCCAGGCGCTCGGGATCGTCATCGTGACCAGCAGCGGCAGCAGCGCGGGGTGCAGCACGGTCAGCACGCCCGCCGCGGCTATCAGCGAGATCATCGCGTTCACCACACGGGTCGCGAAGGAGATCATCCGACGGGCCGAGGCGGCGCCGTACTGCGCGGTGTCCAGCAGCTTGTGGAAGGCGTGGTCCTCGATCGCGGCCAGTTCCACGGTGGCCGCCCGCTCCAGGTACCGCTCGGTCGCCACCCGCTCGACCTTGGGTTCGAGCCGTCCCGTGGCGTACGTGGACGCCGCCCGCAGCAGCGCTCCCACCAGCATCACGGCGGCCATCGTCACCAGCGCGGGCACGGCATCCCGCAGCCGGTCCTCCAGCGCGCCCCCGCCGATCAGCCTCCCCAGCACACTGTTGACGGCGAGCAGACTCACCGCCTGTGTGAGGCCCCGGCCCACCTCGGCGACCACCACGATCCGCGCGGCCTGCGGATCGGCCTGCCAGGCCAGCCGGAAAGCGCCCGTCAGCAGCGCCGGCAACCGCCCCACCATGGCCCGGAACCCCAACTCCAGAAACGCCTCGGAGTGCGAGTTCCACCCCCCGTCGTACCGCAGTGGTCCCCCGAAGAGCAGCCGCTCCGACTCGGAGACTCCGGGCTGCCCGGCATCAGGCCGTTTCCTCACCGTGGACCTCCCCCGATCGTTGGTCGGGGCCACTATGGCGGGGCTGACCTGGCGGGGGCAGGGCGCAGAGCAAATCCCGAACAGCGCGCGGGCGCACGCCTTACGGGGGCCGGGTGGGTGTCGTG
>NZ_RSAJ01000766.1 GCF_003933965.1 Streptomyces sp. RP5T | reverse complement strand
CACCCGGCCCGCCCCCGTCACAAGGTCACGCGGATTCCGACCGTCCCCTCCGACCCGCGGCGCAGTCTGCTGCCGAGGAGGGTGAGTCGGCCGAGGATCCCGTACTTGCGGGCCAGGAGTTGCCGGTAGCGGGCGGTGGTCGTCGCGTCGCAGATCTCGGCCCTGGCCGGGATCTGGTCGCCGGTCGGGTTGCCCCGCATGTCGCAGGGGCCGACCAGGACGTCCGCGCGAGCCCGGATCCGTTTCACCTTCCAGGCGTCGGCGACCGTCCACACACCGAGTGCGTCCCCGTCGCGGACCACCCATACGGGGGTCGCGACCGGCGTGCCGTTCTTGCGGAAGCTGGTGAGCAGCAGGTACTTGCCCGCGCCGAGCCGCTCCAGCGGCGTGTCGTCCATGACAAAAGTCTAGGCAAACATGTTCGATCCGCGCAGGTGCGGCACGGATCGAAGACGGCTCCGAGCCGGGGCGGCTGCGCGGGCGGACGGTGTCCGATCGCGCGCCGAGCCGGGCACGACTCCCTGGAACCCCGCCAACACGCCTCTGTTCGTGGCCGATTGACGTGCCTCCGGGGTGTCCCGCCGCACCCGGACACCCGCTGTCGTGAACGCGCCCGGCTCCGGCCGCGTATGCAAGGAGGGCGCTCAACGACCGGAGGGCCCTGCGGTGCAGACACCGCTTGTTCGGGTTCGGGAGCCATGCATGAGGCACGCACGACGACGGGTCGTCCGGCGAGTGACACGGCTGGCGGCAGTCGGCGGACTCCTCCTGGGAGGTGTGATGGTCACGCGGGCCGTCGCGAGCGAACCTCCCGCGGCCACCACCGTGCCGCACACCTACGCCATGAAGGCAGGGCAGACCGGGGCCGAGCTCGTGTCGCGGCTCGGCAGTGCCCGTACCGCGGGCACCTGGATCGGCACCGACGGCAAGCCGGTCGTCGCCGTCACCGACGAGCGGGCGGCCGCCGAGGTGCGCGCGGCGGGTGCCAGGGCGAAGGTCGTCGGGCACAGCATGGACGAGCTCAAGTCGGCGGCGAGCACGCTGCGTTCGGCACCCCGGGTCGCGGGGACCGCCTGGTCGATGGACTACCGGACCAACGAGGTGGTGGTGCAGGGCGACAGCACCGTCTCGGCGTCCGACTGGGCCGCGATGACGAAGGTCGCGGACGGCATCGGCGGCTTCGTCCGCATGGAGCGCACCGAGGGCACCTTCACTCCCCGCCTGAACGGGGCGCAGCCGATCCTGTCGACCGGCGGACGCTGTTCGGCGGGCTTCAACGTGACCAACGGCCAGAGCGACTTCATCCTCACGGCCGGGCACTGCGGTCCCGCCGGCTCGGTCTGGTTCGCGGACACCGGGGGCACCAACCAGCTCGGCAGGACGGTCACCCAGAGCTTCCCGGGCGACGACTTCTCGCTGGTGCAGTACGCCGACGGGAAGGCGGGCGACGGCGCCGGTGTCGTGTTCATCGGCAACGGCAAGGGCGTGCAGATCACCGGCGCGGGCGATCCGTCCATCGGGCAGCGGGTGTTCCGCAGCGGCAGCACGAGCGGCCTGCGCGACGGCCAGGTGACGGGGGTCAACTCGACGGTGAACTACCCGGAGGGCACGGTCACCGGGCTGATCGAGACGAACGTGTGCGCCGAGCCCGGGGACAGCGGTGGCCCGATGTTCTCCGAGGGGATCGCCCTCGGGATCACCTCGGGCGGCAGCGGTGACTGCAAACAGGGCGGCACGACGTTCTTCCAGCCGGTGACGAAGGCGCTGGACGAGCTCGGCGTGCAGTTGATCGTGTCGAACCCGGCCGCCGCCGGCGGAGCCTCTCCCGCGCCGTCGGCCACCTCCGCGCAGGGCTCGATCGCTCCCGGTGCCGCCTCTCCCGGTTCCTCGGCGGCGGTGCAGGGGGCCGAGGGCACGCCCCTGCTGAGCCGGCTCACGGACACCCGTAACGTCGGGCCGGGGCTGCTGGTGCTCGGAGGGAGCCTGATCGCGCTGGTGGCGACCCGGTACATCCGCTCGGAGCAGGACCGCAAGGCGTACCAGCGGTACTACTCGGCCACGTGGGGCTGAGTCCTGGGGTCATCCCAGGCTGAGCAGGACCGTGGCCAGGCCCGTACCCGCGAGGCCCAGCACTTGTTTCCGGCTCAGCCGTTCGTGCAGCAGGGCGAGTCCGAGGATCACGGGGAGGGCCGGGTAGAGGGAGGCCAGGACGACGGCGACGGCCAGCAACTGCCGCTGGGCGGCGAGCAGATAGAGGATGAGCCCGAGGGCGGCGCCCGCTCCGACGAGCAGGGCCTGCACGGCTCGCACGGGCGGCAGACGCACTCGCGCCGGGCGCCGTGCCGCCGCGGGCAGCAGTACGAGTACGGCGGCGGCCCGTCCCGCGGCCACCGGCCACAGGCCGCCGCCGGCACCGGACTGGGCGAGGGCGATGTACTGGAGCGCGATGCCCGCGCTGGCGAGCAGCCCGTCGGGGACGCCTCCGCCGCCGTCGGTGGCGCCGCCGCAGACCATCCAGAGCGCGGGCACGGTGAGGGCGATGCCCAGCCAGGCCACGGCGGTCGGCCGGTCTCCGAGGAGCACTCCGCACACCACGGAGAGGGCGACCCCGGTGACGGCGCTCACAGGTACGACGACGCTCATCGCGCCGTGGCTGAGGCCGCGGTTGAGGAAGTGCATGGCGGCGCCGCTCCCGACGCCGGAGAGCGCGCCCCACAGGAGGTCGGCGGGGCGTACGGCCTCGGCCGGGAGGAGGAGCGCGGCGGTGGTCGCGAGCAGCAGGCCGCCGATCTGGCCGAGGAAGGTGACGGCGGCGAAGTGGGCGCGACGGGACAGCAGACCGCCGACGAAGTCGACGATGCCGTAGCAGACCGCTGAGGCCAGTGCGAGGAGAGGGCCCATCCCGTCAGGGATGCCCAGGGACGGGGCGGTGATGCCCCGCGGGGGTCCGTGGGGTCAGGCCGCCCGGACCGGCTGCGGAGCGGCGGCGGCCCACTCCAGGACGAGACGCTGGTACTCCTCGCGCTGCTCGCCGCTCAGTGTCCCGCCCGCCCGGCGCCACAGTGCCCGGATCTCCTCGTTGACCTCGTCGGCCGATCGATCGGTCACGGGTTCAACAGTGGTGGACATGATGTGAAGCATACGGCGCCGGAAGTGAAGGCGCCGTGAGCAATCACACCAGAAAAGGACATAGCGGACCGTGTTGCTGATCACGTCCCGCTGATCACGCCCCCTGTCAATACCTGTGGCCCGCTTCACACTTCGGCCACACCCAGGACCAGCACCTGGATCGCGAGTACGGCGGCACCGCGCGCCCAGTCGTGAAAGTCCGACACCCTGGTCTCCAGGTCGACGGGGGTGGCCAGGGGGTGGCGG
>NZ_RSAJ01000765.1 GCF_003933965.1 Streptomyces sp. RP5T | reverse complement strand
CCCGAGCTTCGCGACCAGGCGGAACGCCGCCGTGCCGTCCACCGCGAACGTCCAGCGCACCTGGGTGCCCGCCCCGGCGGGAGTGAGCCGCCACTCCTCGGCGATGGCACGGGCACCGGGCGCGTTGGCCACGTCGACCCGGTAGGCGTACACCTCCGGCGCCTCGGCCAAGATGATCGTCTCCCGGAAACGGCCGCCGCCCTTGAGGTGGATCTCCCGCGTCGAGCCGTTTCCGGTCGAGCGGGCCATGGTGACCGCGGCGAACCACTCCTCCCAGCCCGGCACGTCCTCCGCGAGTGCCCGGTGGACCGCCTCGGGCGGAGCCGACATCTCCTGGACGAACACCATCCGTACGGGGGCGGTCTCGATGAAGTCGAGCCCCACCTCGCGCAGTTGGTGAGCCATGGGCAACCCCCCAAGGTGTGAACGGGAAGGGTCACCCTAGCTGGCACTCCGTCAGATGTCTGCACCGTCGACGGACTCGCCCGCCACGACCAGCCGCCGCAGATGCTCCGAGACCTCCGCGCGCGCCGACGCCGGCAGCCCCGCGTCCGTCACCAGCGTGTCGACCTGCTCCAGCGAGGCGAACGAACTCAGGCCCACGGTGCCCCACTTGGTGTGGTCGGCGACCACCACGACCCGCCGGGCCGACTGCACGAGCCGCCGGTTGGTCTCGGCCTCCGCGAGGTTCGGCGTCGACAGGCCGGCCTCGACCGATATCCCGTGCACACCGAGGAAGAGCACGTCGAAGTGGAGCGCCCCGATCGCCTGGTCGGCCACCGGCCCCACCAGCGAGTCGGACGGGGTGCGCACACCACCGGTCAGCACGACGGTCGCCGCACCCTGACGGGGACCCGTACTGCGCTGCGCCGCGTGGAAGACGTCGGCCACCCGCACCGAGTTGGTCACGACGGTCAGGTCCGGCACGTCGAGCAGATGGTGGGCCAGCGCGTACGTCGTCGTACCGCCCGACAGGGCGATCGCGGTGCCCGGGGCGACCAGCTCGGCCGCGGACCGCGCGATGTCCTCCTTGGCGGTCAGCTCCAGACCCGACTTCGCCTCGAAGCCCGGCTCGTGGGTGCTCGCCTCCACCACCGGGACCGCGCCGCCGTGCACCTTCTCCAGCACACCCTGGCGGGCCAGCGCGTCGAGATCGCGCCGTACCGTCATGTCCGACACGCCGAGCTTGCGGGTCAGCTCGTTGACGCGTACCCCGCCTCGGCGCCGGACCTCGTCCAGGATCAGGGAGCGCCGCTGCTCCGCGAGGAGGTTCTGATTCTCACTCACGTACGCTCCGGTCCTTTCGCCTGGGGCCGCCGACACGCCCTGCGCACCCTCTCCCACAAGCACATTTTGCCCGTCCCAGGTGCGCGGGACGTCCCATACTCGCACGCGCCCCCACCCGGAGCGCCACTGCCCGTCCCGTCGTACGCACGCCACAGGGGTGACAGCCGGGCCCTCGCGTTCATCCGGATCGGGGAGATTGCGTGACGAGTGGTGTGCGCGGCGCGCCGAGGAGAGATCCTGGTGTCCGCACGGACAGATGCCGACGGCGCGTCACGGGGGAAGTGCGAGAACAGTGGAACCTGTCACGATCACGGATGCGGACGGCTCGCCCGTCCGGCCCGAGGAATCCGGAACCGCCCTGGAACTCCTGGTCCACGGAGTGGGCGGCACCACGCCCGAGAAGATGCTCGACGATCCGCGCACGGTACGGATCACCGGCGACGAGATCGCGGCCGTCTTCCGGCGCGCCGACGACGTCGACGCCGAGCGCGGACCACGCGACGCCCGCACCGGGCCGGTGCCCGAGGCGTACGTCTGGTGCAACCTCACCTCCGGCAACGGCACCCGCGCCCTGTGGCTGCTGTTGCTGCCGTTCATGGTGGTCAACCTCGCCCACTGGATGCGCCCCACCGCACGCGGCCGCAAGCGGACCGTGCGCCTGTACGGCCTGCTGGTCCGGCTCGCCGGCCTGACCCTGACCGTTCTGCTGGTCGCCGCCGCCTGCGAGGTGGCCCTGGACC
The DNA here is from genome assembly GCF_003933965.1 of Streptomyces sp. RP5T. GTDB lineage: Bacteria > Actinomycetota > Actinomycetes > Streptomycetales > Streptomycetaceae > Streptomyces. The sequence goes on along the minus strand of NZ_RSAJ01000765.1, from coordinate 1,351 downwards.
TCGCGGCCTGGCAGTGCGCGGGCACGCGCGCGTGCGCCGAGTCGCACACCTGGCTCGGCTTCCTGTCGCCCGACGTGTCCGACGGCGGCTGGTGGAGCAGGCCGGGCCGCCGCCTCGCCCTCGCGGCCCTCGTCCCGGCCGCGCTGACCGGTTTCCTCTGGTACCTCTCCCACCGCACCTGGAGCGCCTACGAGTCCCAGCAGCCCATGTCCCGCGACGGCGAGCCCGAGGAGGAGCACGGCCGCACCGCGCTCGGCCGGCCCGGCTTCTGGTACGGCCGCCGCCTGGTCGCCCGCCTGCGGGCCGCGCACACCGCCGCGGGCCTGCTGACGATCGCCGCCGCGGTCAGCTCCATGGCGGCCGGCCACGACCGCGCCCCGGGCGGCCCCGCGCTCCTCGACACCCTCGGCCGGTTCCTGCAGGCCGGCATCGTCGCCGGCGCGGTCGCCGTCGTCTGGGTGGTGTGCCGCCGCGGCCGCAGCGAGAAGTACCTCGACCGGCAGCTCGACGCTCATCTCGTACGGCGGCTGCCGCTCGCCGCGCTCCTCCTGCTCGCCCTCGCCGCGGTGTACGCCGGGTGGGAGCGGCCGGGCTGGCAGTCGCACGGCCGGCTGGCAGGTGACGCCACCTTCGGCGGTATCGCCCTGGTGCAGGGACTGCTGGTCCTCGCCCTCGCCGTGGTCGCCCACGTGCTGTACCGCGCGCACCCCGACCCGCGCGCCGCGATGCGCGGCCTGGCCGGACCCGCCGTGGCGACGCTGGCCTGCGCCCTGGGCGGCGTGATGTCCGGCGGCGTCTCGCAGCGCGTGGCGGACTGGCTGGACGGCACCGGCGCCACCATCCCCGGCCCGCCGGTCCTGCTGACCTGGCAGGCGTCCGTGATCCCGCTGGTCCTCGTCGTGCTGCTGGGGCACTGCGCCTGGCTCGGCCGGCGCGCCTGGCGCGCCGGCCGAGCCCAACTCGGCACCGTCGAAAGCGAGTACCCCGCCGAGCCCAAGGACGCGGCACGCACCCGCCGCATCGCCCGCAGCCGCGCGATGGCCGCCCTGACGGACCGGGGACCCCGTCTGCTCGGGGTGACGTCGGCGAGCACCCTGCTCCTCGGCGCCGGCGCCCTCGTCGGCGCCCTGACCTCCCGCAGGACACCGGCCGGTGCCGCCGAGGGGTCGTACGCCTTCGTCCAGAGCGCCGCCGACACCGCGCAGGCCCTCGGCTCCTGGCTGATCGGCCTCGGCTTCATCCTGTTCGTCACCTGGGGCCGCCGCGCCTACAAGGACCCCTCCGCGCGCCGGACCATCGGCATTCTCTGGGACGTGGGCACCTTCTGGCCGCGCGCCGCCCACCCCTTCGC
>NZ_RSAJ01000764.1 GCF_003933965.1 Streptomyces sp. RP5T | reverse complement strand
GGATCCACCACCGGCACCGCCCCCGGCTCGAACGGCTCCCCCGGCCGCGGCGTCGCCAGGGCGATCCCCGCCTTGTGGGACAGCAGCATCGTCCGCTCCGCGGGCTCCGCCCAGGGATGCGTCGCGAGGTTGAACGTCCCCCAGTGGATCGGCAGCAGCACCCCTTCCGCCGCGTCCCCGCCCTGCAGATCAAGATGGGACCGCACGGCCTCGTCGGGCGTCATGTGGATGTCCGGCCAGAACTCCGAGTAGGCGCCGAGCTGGATCATCGTGGCGTCGAAGGGCCCGAAGGCGGCGCCGATGTCCTTGAAACCCTCGAAGTACCCGGTGTCACCGCTGTGGTAGATCCGGTGCTCCCCACTGGCGACGACCCAGGACGCCCACAGCGTGTGCTGGGTGTTCCGCAGTCCCCGTCCGCAGAAGTGCCGCGCCGGGGTGGCCGTCAGCGTCAGCCCGGCGACCTGCGTCGACTCGTGCCAGTCCAGCTCACGCAGCCGGTCCGCGGGCACTCCCCAGTGCTCCAGGTGGGCCCCCACGCCGAGCGGCACGGCGAAGACGGTGTCCGTGCCGGCCAGTGCCTTGATCGTGGGCATGTCGAGGTGGTCGTAGTGATCGTGGGAGATGACGACCACGTCGACCGGCCCGAGCGCGGCGAGCGGCAGCGGCACGGGGTGCAGCCGCTTGGGCCCGGCGAAGGGGAACGGGGAGCAGCGCTCACCCCATACGGGATCGAACAGCACCCGCCGCCCGTCGATCTCGGCGAGCACGCTGGAGTGCCCCATCCAGGTCAGCCGCAGACCGGTGGCAGGGGGCTTGGAGAGGTCGGCGAGGGTGGTGGCGTGGACCGGGATCCGGCCTTCCGGGGCCCGCTGCTGCCTGCCGTCGCTGTCGAAGAAGGCCTTGGCGAACTCCACTGCCGACCCCTCGGGCCGGGTCCGGGCGGTGCCGCCGGGGTTCTGGAAGACACCGTCCGCGAAGTGGGGGGATCTGCGGATGCGCGCCATGCGCTCACCGCTCGGGTCCGCACCGAAGGCCGCGGGCTGCAGCGCGCGGAGCCCGGAGCTCAGGGGACGGAAGCCGGTCACGGTACCTCCAGGTGGAGAGTCGCTGAGGCATCCATTATGGTCCGCCCCTCTGACAGTGCCGGGTTCTGCCCGGTCACACCCGTGAGGACGCCACAGAGGCCACTCACGTTGACAGGGCGCACCCCGCTGCCAATACTGACTGCCCGTTCAGTAGCAGTTCCCAGCAGTACGACCGCACCGGAGCCCGCGTGACCACCCCCTTGCTGTCGCTCACCTGGACCGACCATGTCACCGGCCGCCAGGGCTTCCTGGTCGTCGACCGGCTGGTGCGGGGTGTCGCCAGCGGCGGTCTGCGGATGCGCCCGGGCTGCACGCTGGAGGAGGTCACCGGGCTCGCCCGCGGCATGACCATGAAGGAGGCCCTGCACTACGACCCCGCGGCGCGGTACGTCCCGCTGGGCGGGGCGAAGGGCGGCATCGACTGCGACCCGCGGGATCCGGAGGCGTACGGCCTGCTCGTGCGCTACCTGCGGGCCGTACGGCCGTACGTCGAGAGCGTGTGGACGACGGGTGAGGACCTCGGCCTCAGCCAGGACCTGGTGGACCGGGCGGCGGCGGAGGCCGGCCTGGTCTCCTCCATCCAGGCGGTCTATCCGCTGCTCGACGACGAGGTGGCGGCCCGGCGCCGGCTCGCGGACGCATTCGCCGTGGAGGTGGACGGCATCGGGCTCGACGAGCTGGCGGGCGGCTGCGGGGTGGCCGAGTCGGCGCTCGCGGCCCTGGACGCGGCCGGGGTGCCGTACGCGGGCACGCGCGTGGCCGTGCAGGGTCTGGGCACCATGGGCGGGGCCACGGCCCGCTTCCTCACGCGCGCGGGGCTCACGGTCGTGGCCGTCGCCGACATCAAGGGCACGGTGTTCAATCCGGCGGGGCTCGACGTCGAGGCGCTGCTGGCCGCCCGTGACGCCCACGGCACCGTGGACCGCACGGCCATGCGCCCCGCCGACCGTGAACTGCCCGGTGAGGCCTGGCTGTCGCTCGACGCGGAGGTGCTCGTGCCCGCGGCGGTCTCGTACACGATCGACACCGGCAACCAGGAGCGCGTCCGGGCGCGTTGGATCGTCGAGGCGGCCAACATGCCCGTCCTGCCCGCGGCGGAGGCGCTGCTGGCGGCGCGCGGGGTGACCGTACTGCCGGACGTGGTCGTCAACTCCGGTACGAACGCCTGGTGGTGGTGGACCCTGTTCGGCGACATCGGCGCGGACCCGGACGAGGCCTTCGCCCACATACGGCGTTCCATGCGCGCGCTGGTCGGGCAGTTGCTGGCCCGCGCCGAGGCGGACGGCATCTCGCCCCGTGCCGCCGCGCACGCGCTGGTCGCGGACCGGTTGCCGGTGATCGCCGAGCGGTTCGGCCACTACCGCTGACCTGGCCCGGTCCGCGGTACCGCGCAGGCGGACGGACTAGGGTGACCCCGTGGCGAGAGTGCGGTTGACGGTGGCCGAGCGGCGCGAGGAGCTGCTGCGGGCCGCCATCGAGCAGATCGAGGCGCGGGGCGTGGCGGCCGTCAGGATCGCCGACGTGGCCTCGGCGCTCGGGGTGAGCAACGCCCTGGTGCTCTATCACTTCTCCACGAAGGAGAAGCTGGTCGCCGCCGCGTTCACGTACGCCGCCGAGGAGGACCTGGCCCATCTGCGCAGGCTTCTCGGCCGCCGCACCAGCGCCCTGCGCCGGCTCCGGTCGGCCGTGCGCTGGTACGCCCCGACGGGCCAGGCCAAGGGCTGGCGCCTGTGGATCGAGGGCTGGGCGGTGGCCCTGCGCGAACCGGCGCTCCAGGAAGTCACCCGCGATCTCGACAGACGCTGGAAGGCGGCGCTCACGGAGGTGATCGCCGAGGGGGTCGCCGCGGGCGAGTTCCACTGCCCGGACCCGCAGGCAACCGCGCTGCGCCTCACCGCCCTCCTGGACGGCCTGGCCGTCCAGCTGACGTCCTACGCGGGCGCGGTGGCCAGGTCACGGGCCCAGGAGTGGGTGGACGAGGCCCTGGCACGGGAGCTCGAACTGGACGGCACGCCGCCCGCCTGACGACACCACACGAACCGGGCCCCCCGGACGCCCGGCCGGGGGCGCCAGGCAGGAAACACCCCGCCCCGGGCACCAGGCACGCCTCAAGTCACCGCACGACGCCCGCATAACAACACCACACGAACCGAGCCCCCCGGACGCCCGGCCGAGGACGCCGGGCAGAAGACACCCCGCCCGTCCCCGGGCACCAGGCACGCCTCAAGTCACCGCACGACGCCCGCATAACAACACCACACGAACCGAGCCCCCCGGACGCCCGGCCGAGGAC
>NZ_RSAJ01000763.1 GCF_003933965.1 Streptomyces sp. RP5T | reverse complement strand
GCCCCGGACACCGACCCGCCCTTCGACTGGGCGATGCTGCGGGCCACCGACGCCCAGCGCAACGCCCCGAATCCCCTGTGGTGGGACCACATGGCGCGGATCACCATGCCCACGCTGCTCATCGGGGGCGGCCCCACCAGTCCGATCCCCCAGGACCAGGTCGCGCTGTCGGCGTCAGCTGTCCCCGGGGCCCGGCTGGTGACCGTGGGTGGTCGTCATCTCGTGCACGAGGCCAGGCCGGAGGAGTTCCTGGCGCCGTTCCTGGACGCGCCGTCGGAGGTCACTTCGCGAACGCAGTCATGAAGCGGTCGCGGAACTTGTCCATGCCCCACTCGGGAGCGTCGTCGGCGGGCTTGAGGCCGTCGGTCCAGTTCCAGCCGTCGACCCGGTCCAGGATCTTCGGGTCCTTCGCGACGATCGTGACCGGCACGTCCATGCTGGTGGAGCCCTTGGTCACGGTGGGAACGGGCTGGTGGTCGCCGAGGAAGACCAGCACCGTGTTCTTGTCGCCGTAGCGCTGCATCCACTGGGTCAGGCTGTCCACCGAGTACTGGATGGCCTTGCGGTACTCGGTGCGCACCCGCTCCTGGCTCTTCCAGACCTCCGTCGGGTCCGTGCCCTCCTTCTTGATCTGCTCGAAGACCGAGCCGTCACCGAGGTCGTTCCAGTCAATGGTGTGGGCGATCGGCGACCAGGGGTTGTGGCTGGAGGCCAGGATGATCTCCGCCATGATCGGGTCGCGGTCCTTCTTGCCGTGCTCCAGCTTCTGGAAGGCCTCCAGGCTGAACTGGTCCGGCACGGGGGTCCAGCTGAAGTACGGGCCGTTGTAGCCGAGGTGCTTGGAGTCGTAGATGTGGTCGAGTCCGAAGTACTTGCCCTCGGGCCAGGTCTTCCGCACACCGGGCACGATGCCGACCGTGCGCCAGGCGCCGGTCTTCTGGAAGTAGCTGGTGAGGGTCGCGCGGTCGCCGGAGGTCAGGTTCAGGTACCGCTGCTGGTTCTTGACCCACAGACCGGACAGGAACGTCGAGTGCGCCATCCAGCTGCCGGCGCCCGTCACCGGGGACCGCAGCCAGCCGCTGCGCGACGCGAACCCGGCCGCCTTGAGCGTCGCGTCGCCCTTCTTCAGCGTCGCGTCCATCTCCGGTGCCATGGCCGGGTCGTCGATCGCCACCCGGCCGTAGCTCTCGATGAAGGTGACCAGGACGTCCTTGCCGCGCAGCCCGGTCAGCAGCTGGTCGGGCGGGGTGGTGGCGAAGGCGTCGACGGCGGACTGCTTCTCGAAGACCTCGGCGTCCCCCAGCCCGTTGCGGACGTTCTGGATCCGGTTGGCGAGGAACCCGGTGTAGCCCTTGGTGGCGAAGGCGACCCCGCCGAACTGCACGCCGAGGTTGAAGCAGGTCACCCACACGGTTCCGAGGACAAGGGTGGTGAGGACCGCCCGGGGGCGGTGCCGGGACATGACGTTCGTCAGCCGCACCACCGCGAGCGTGCACAGCACGAGGACCGCGAGGAACAGGATGATCACCCCGGCGATCGCGAGCACCTCGCCCGTGCGCCCGAACGACTCCCGGAGCCAGTCCGTCGCGTTGCCCAGCATGACCCAGTCGAAGACCAGGTCGAACGGCCGGGCCATGGTCTGGCGGAAGCCCATGTCCATCAGTTTCAGGAGGGTGAGCACCCCGATGAAGAGCCCGAAGAACACCGCCGCGATCCGGCGGACCTTCGGGGGCAGCACCAGCAGGACGGCTGCGAGGACGATCGCCTCGACGGGGAGCCGCAGGAACGACTGGAGGTCCATGCGGTCGAGCCGGGCGGGGGAGAGCAGCGCGACCAGCAGCAGAAGTCCGGCCAGCACGGTCGTGCCCACGGACACGCCGCGGGCCGTACGGGGATAACGGCGACGCCAGCCGAACCAGCCGGGCCGTATCGGGTCGTCCGGCGCCCCGGCCTCACCCATGGCCTCCTGCGTCACTTCTTCCGCCGCCGCGCCCCCACCATCCGCGTCCCTCTCGCCCTCGGTGGTGTCCTGCGGCTGGCTGGAGCGAGTGAAGAGCGACACCCGGTGGTCCTTCCGTGCGGTCTTGCTGTGACGTGCGGTCCTGCCGCTACGGCATGACGAACAGGGCCCGCTGACCGGGCCTGCCACCACCAGTACGGTCGCACGTCACGTTCGGTTCAACGGCACGGGGGCGGATTCGGGCGGCCTCACCCGTCGGCCGCGACCGCCGCCACCTTCTGCGCCCACCGGTAGTCCGCCTTGCCGCTCGGCGACCGGCGGATGGACTCCGCGATCACCAGCTGGCGCGGCACCTTGTATCCCGCGAGCCGCGTCCGGCAGTGCGACTGGAGCTCGTCCAGGGAGATCCGCTCGGCTCCCTCGCGCAACTGCACGACGGCCGCCACGTGGTGCCCCCACTTCAGGTCCGGCACCCCGGCCACGAGCACGTCGTACACGTCCGGATGGGCCTTGAGGGCCTGCTCGACCTCCTCCGGGTACACCTTCTCGCCGCCGGTGTTGATGCACTGGGAGCCGCGCCCGAGGACGGTGACGACCCCCTCCTCGTCGACGGTGGCCATGTCCCCGAGCAGCACCCACCGCTCACCGTCCTTCTCGAAGAAGGTCTCGGCGGTTTTCCGCGGGTCGTTGTAGTAGCCGAGCGGCACATGGCCGCACTGCGCGACCCGGCCCACCTCGCCCACGGCCACCGGCTCGTGCGTGGCCGGGTCGACCACCTGGGTGCGGGAGTTGACCCGGACCCGGAAGCCGCGCTCGGGCCCGGAGTCCTCCGTCGCCGTCCCGTTGAAGCCGGACTCGGAGGAACCGAAGTTGTTGAGCAGCAGGGCGTTCGGGACGAGCGCCCGGAACTGCCGGCTCACCGTGTCCGACATGATCGCTCCCGACGAGGAGACGCTGAACAACGACGACATGTCGGTGCCCTTCATCGGGCCCTCCAGCGCGTCGATCAGCGGTCGCAGCATCGCGTCGCCCACCAGCGACATGGCGCTGACCCGCTCCCGCTCCACGGTCCGCAGCACCTCCTCGGGCGCGAACCTGCGGTGCAGCACGACCCGTTGGCCGAAGTTGAAGCCGATGAGGGCGGTCAGGGTCGACGTGCCGTGCATCAGCGGGGGCGTGGGGAAGAAGGTGATCCCCGCACCGCCCGCCGCGACCCGCTCGGCGAGCTCCTCGGGCCGCCGTACCGGCTCGCCGGTCGGTGCGCCGCCGCCCAGCCCGGAGAAGAACAGGTCCTCCTGACGCCACATCACGCCCTTGGGCATCCCGGTGGTCCCGCCGGTGTAGATGATGAACTGGTCGTCCCCCGAACGGGCCGGGAAACCGCGCCCGGGCGACCCGGACGCCTCGGCGTCCGCGAAGTCCACCGC
>NZ_RSAJ01000762.1 GCF_003933965.1 Streptomyces sp. RP5T | reverse complement strand
CTCCCGCACCGACTCTCCCCGTCACCCCACCGCCCGCCCAACTACCCAGCGACCTGCACCTGTTCACGGGCCGCCGTGCCGAACTGGACGAGGCTTTCGCGCTGTTCGGCGAGGAAGTGTCGTATCCCGGGACCGTCGTCATCAGCGGTATGGCGGGCGTCGGCAAGACGACCCTCGCCGTGCACTGGGCGCACCGGATCGCCGGCCGGTTCCCCGACGGGCAGCTCTACGTCAATCTGCGCGGTTTCGACCCGTCCGGCGCCCAACTGGAGTCGGGGGAAGCCGTCCGGGGGTTCCTCGACGCGCTGGGTGTGCCGCCGGAACGGATCCCGGTCGGCCTGGACGCACAGGCCGCCCTCTACCGGAGCACGCTGGCCGGACGGCGGGTCCTCGTCGTACTGGACAATGCTCGCGACGCAGAGCAGGTGCGACCGTTGCTGCCCGGCTCGGCCGGCTGCCTCACCGTCGTCACCAGCCGCGACGAACTGCCCGGCCTGGTGGCCGCCAGCGGCGCCCGGCCCCTGACGTTGAGGCCGTTCGACGCGGTCCAGGCACGGGCGTTCCTCGTGCGCCGCCTGGGCTCCGACCGCGTGGCGGCCGAGCCCGCTGCCGCGGACGAGATCGGCGAGCTGTGCGCCGGACTGCCCCTGGCCCTCGCCTGCGTCGCGGCCCGCGCCGCGCTGCACCCGCACTTCCCGCTTGCCGCTGTCGCCGCCGAGTTGCGCGAGGCAGACGGCAGCCTCGACGCCTTCGCCCGGTCCGACGCCTCCCTCGACGTCGGCACCGTGTTCTCCTGGTCCACCCGAGCCGTCTCCGACGCGGCCGCCCGGCTCTTCCGGCTGCTCGCACTGCACCCCGGCCCCGACTTCTCCCTGCCCGCCGCGGCCGCCCTCGCCGGCCTGCCGGTACGCCGGACCAGACCGCTGCTGGCCGAGCTGACCGGCCTGCACCTCATCACCGAGCACGCCCCCGCCCGTCACGTCTTCCACGACCTGCTGCGTGCCCACGCCGCGGAACTCCTCGACGAGCGGGACACCGAGGCCGAGCGGAAGGCCGCCCTGCACCGGCTGCACCACTTCTACCTGCACACCGCCCACGCCGCCGACCGGCTCCTCGCCCCCAACTCCGATCCACTGCCGCCGCCCGTGCCGCGGGGCGTGCACCCCGAGCCGCTCGCCGACGACGACCGCGCCCTGGCCTGGCTCACCGCGGAACACGCGGTGCTGATCGCCGTCGTCGAGACGGCCGCCGCATCCGCGGACGCAGTGCAGGAACGTCTCGCCTGCCAACTGGCCTGGTCCCTGGAGCCGTTCTTCGACCGGCGCGGCCACTGGCACGACGGGCTCGCCGTGCAACGCACCGCGCTCGACGCCGCCCGGCGGCTCGCCGACCCCGTCCTGGAGGCCCACGGCCTGCGCGGACTGGCCCGCGTGGAGGGGCGGCTGGGCCTGCTCTCCCGGGCCGTCCCGCGCCTGGAGCAGGCTCTGGAACTGTTCACCGAACTCGGGGACCGAATCGGTCGTGCCCACACCCATCGCAGCCTCGGTTGGACGAGCGAGCAGCACGGCGACCTGATCGGTGCCCTGCGCCACAACCAGTTCGCCCTCTCCCTGTTCCGCGCTCTCGGCGACCGCGCCGCCCAGGCCAGCGTCCTGAACTCCGTAGGCTGGTACCACGGCCTGCTCGGCGACTACCGGCAGGCCCTGACGCACAGCTTCGAAGCCCTGACCATGCTTCAGGAGCTCGGTGACCGCTACGGGCAGGCCGTCACCTGGGACAGCATCGCCTACGCCCATCACCACCTCGGGCGCCACCAGCACGCCCTTCTCGGCTACCGCAACGGCCTCACCCTGCTCCGCGAACTCGGCGTTCCCTACTCGGAGGCCGACATCCTCGTCCGTGTCGGCGACACCCACCTCGCCATGGGGGACGCGGACGCCGCCCGCGCCGCCTGGCACGACGCCCTCACCCTCCTCAGGTCTTTGGACCACCCCGACGCGGGACGCGTGGAGGCTCTGCTGGGCGGAGCCGAGGAGCAGAGCGGTGCGGGCTGACGCGACGCCGACGGGTGCGCTCGCGCCGGACCGCCTCACCCCGGAGACTGCGCCGGGGCGGAGTGCGGCGGCGGGAGAGGAGGCGGGGCAGGCGGTGCGGTTCCAGGTGCTGGGTCCCGTACGGGTGTGGCGCGCGGGACTGGAGCTCGACCTCGGATTCCCCCAGCAACAGGCCCTGCTCGCTCTGCTCCTGGCACACGCGGGCCGCCCCGTGCCGACCGGCGAGATCCTCGACACGATCTGGGCCGAGCGTCCGCCCGCCAGCGCCCTGAACGTGATCCGCCGTTACGTCGGCTCGCTCCGGAGGCTGCTCGAACCCGGGCTGCCGCTCCGCGCCACCGGCCGACGCCTGCTCCGGCGCCCTGGCGGCTATCTGCTGGAGGCGGCCACGGACGAGGTCGACCTGCTGCGCCTGCGCGAGCTGACGCGGCAGGGCAAGCAGGCGGCGGCCGCCGGGCGGCTGGAGAGAGCGACGGACTGTTTCACCCGGGCGCTGGGGGAGTGGCGCGGTCCGGTGGCGATGGGGATCCCCGCGTCCGCCCGCGAGCACGTCCAGTTCACCGCCCTCGCACGGGAGCTCCTGGACACCGCACGGCTGGCGGCGGACTCGGCGCTGCTGTGCGGCCGCGCCGAACAGGCGTTGCCCGTCCTGCGCCAGGCAGGCGCCCACGACCCCCTCGACGAACCCCTGCACGCCAGACTCGTCCTGTCCCTGGCGGCCTGCGGCCTGCAGGCGGAGGCCCTGAAGGCCTACGACGACATCCGGCGACGCCTGAGGCAGGAACTGGGCGTCGCCCCCGGCGCCGAGCTGGCGGCCGCACACACCCGAGTGCTCCGCCAGGACGTGCGCCGACTGACGGCCGGACCCGTGGTGGAGCTGGGGCGGAAGGTCGCGGTGGTGAGGATGGGCGCTGCCCCGCTGGCCTCGCCGCCCGCGTCCGGCTCGTCGACCTTGCCGTCCCTGTCCGGCTCGTTGGCTTCGCCGCCCGTGTCTGGCTCGTCGACCTTGCCGTCCCTGTCCGGCCTGTTGGCTTCGCCGCCCGTGTCTGGCTCGTCGACCTTGCCGTCCCTGTCCGGCTCGTTGGCTTCGCCGCCCGTGTCTGGCTCGTCGACCTTGCCGTCCCTGTCCGGCTCGTTGGCTTCGCCGCCCGTGTCTGGCTCGTCGACCTTGCCGCCCGCGTCCGTCCCACTGGCTTCGCCGCCCGCGTCCGCCCCGCTGACTTCGCCGCCCGCGTCCGGCTCGTTGGCTTTGCCGCCTCCATCCGCCCCGCTGACCTCGCCGTCCCTGTCCGGCTCGCTGACCTTGCCGCCCGCGTCCGCCCCACTGGCTTCGCC
>NZ_RSAJ01000761.1 GCF_003933965.1 Streptomyces sp. RP5T | reverse complement strand
GCCCTGGGTGCAGGACCGGTTGTCCTCGCTGTCGTACACGATCGCCGCGGGGACCTCGCAGATTCAGCGGAACATCGTGGCCGAGCGGATCCTCGGGCTGCCGAAGGGGCGGTAGTGGGTGTGGTCGCGTCGTGAGGACCAGGGCGGAGAAAGGGGCCGAGGGGTGCGGTTTCGACTGACCGACGATCAGCGGGCGTTGCGGGACGGAGTGCGCGGGCTGCTCGCGCGCCGGTTCGACGGTGAGGCGCTGCGGGCTGCCGTGGACTCGCCCGGTCTCGACCGCGCGCTGTGGCGCGAGTTGGGGGCCGCCGGAATCTTCGCCCTGCGGGTGCCGGAGGCGGACGGCGGGGTCGGACTCGGGCTGCCGGAGGCCGTGTTGGCCTTCGAGGAGGCCGGACGGGTGTTGCTGCCGGGGCCGCTGGTGGCCACCCACCTCGCGGCGGGCGTGGGGGCGGGGGCCGCCGAAGGGGAGGCCATCGTGACCGGCGTCGACCGGGACGGCCTCGTGGAGTGGCTGGAGGAGGCGGACGTCGTACGCGGGGACGCCGCCGGAGCCGTGGCCCTGAAGTCGGTGGATCCGCTCACCCCGCTGCACCGGGCGCCGGCGGCGGGCGCGCGTGCCGCCGATCCCGTCGCCGTGCTCCTCACCGCCGCCGAGCAGCTGGGCACCGCCACGCGCGCGTGCGAGCTCGCCGTGCAACACGCGCGGACCCGGGAGCAGTTCGGGCGGCCGATCGGGGCCTTCCAGGCGGTCAAGCACCTGTGCGCGCAGCTCCTGGTGCGGGCGGAGACGGCCCGGGCCGCGGTGTACGCGGCCGCCGTGACCGCGGACCCGGTGGACATCGCCGCGGCCCGGCTGCTGGCCGACGAGGCGGCCGAGCAGGGTGCCCGGGACTGTCTCCAGGTGCACGGCGGAATGGGCTTCACCTGGGAGTGCGAGGTGCATCTGCTGCTGAAGCGGGCCTGGGTGCGGGCCCGGCGGGGCGGTGGCGGTGCCGAGGGCGAGGAGTTGCTCGCCGCCGATCTGCGCGCCTGAGGCGTCCTCGGCCCGCCCGGTCGCCGGTGTCCCCGGAGCGGATGTCGCGGATCGTGGCACACCGGAATCACGGAGCGTTGATATCGGGTTGTGTCCTATGTGTGACTCGTCACGTCCTGGAGTCGGCGGTCCGCTCCGGTACCTTGTGTGAGATGCGAGTGGTTCCGAGCAAGAGCCATGCCGGTGTTGCCGATGGGGCGGCGCCGGATCCGGCGGTGCGCGCCGCTGCTCGCAGGGCGGGAACGCCTGTGTCCACCGCCTGTTCGACTCCCTGTGGCGAGCGTCGCACAGTATCCCGCACGGGTACTCCTTCGCGCTGGAATATGCCCGAAGCGCTTGTTGGCGTGACTGTACGTCAACCATGCTGTCCCGTAAGGGATTCACGTTCTGTGACCCCGGCTTTGGTCGTTGTTCTGGTCATGCAAAAAATGGCTACGATCGTGGCCCTCGTGAAGCGCGAGGCCATGTGCCCGCCGGTTCGGATGGTGTGAGCGGTGCAGGTGCTTCAAGTGCAGCTGGAGATCCGGCCCGACCCCGCAGAGGTGGGGCGAGCGCGGAGGTGGGCCCGCTCGCGGCTCGCCGGCTCCGGGATAGAGGTCGACGAACCGGTCGCCGAGACCTTGATCCTGCTCGTGTCCGAGCTGGTCACCAACGCCGTGGTGCACACGGGCCGTCCGGCCGTGCTGCGGCTGCACCTGCCGGGCACCGACGGGGAGACGGCCACGGTGCGTCTGGAGGTCGCCGACCGCAGCGGCCGGGCCCCGGTGCCGCGCTGTGCGGACGGTGACGCGACCGGCGGCCGCGGCCTGGCCCTCGTCGACGGCCTCGCGGACCGCTGGGGCTGGAGCCCCGAGGGCGTCGGCAAGAGCATCTGGTGCGAACTCGACCGCTGCGACCGGCCGCGCAAGACCGCCGAGGCGTACGGCATCGAGACCTCGGCCTACGAGGGGTTCGCGTACGAGGCGGTGTGACCGGCGCACGGTCGCAGGGGTCGCCGTCATCCCCTTCCCGCCGCGGCGCGGTGCGCCGGGACGTGCACCCGTGCGCGGTCGTGGCAAAAGGGCCGTAAGGAACAAATCCCCGTTCGGGTGTTGACGCAGCGTGTTCGATTGATGACGCTGGTGGTCAGCGATTCGCCGTGAGGGGACGCCGGGGGTTCCGGTGACGGGAACCCTCGACGAGTGCGGGTCGTGACGCGGTGTCGATTTCCTCAGGGCGGAAGGAAGTCGATGACGGCGGCGCGCGATGCCGTGCTCGGGGCGGACGGGCGCGCCGCCGGCCGACTCTCACAGCAGGGCCACCGGGGCCACGGGCGTGCCGGTCGCGCCGACGAACGGCTCGGGCATCGCCGACAGCAGGAACGCGTACCGGCCGACTTCTCCACAGGCTGTGGACAACTCTTCCAGGTTCCAGTTCTGACCCTGCAGCATCCCCATCTCGACCAGGTCCAGCGCGTGCACGGGCAGCCACAGGTCCTCGATCTCGGGCGGGAAGATCTCGAACGTGAGGGTGTCGTTGGCGACCGCGGCCACATCGCGCGCGTGGAACCACTCCGGAGTGCGGACCGACAGACCCGGCGACGGATAGGCGTACCCCTCCCTGTCCCCCGCGAGATACACCTGGACCTGCCCGGTCCGTACGAGCACGACGTCCCCGGCGCGCACCCGCGTGCCCGCGAGTTCCTCGGCCGCCTCCAGGTCCTCCGGGGTCACGGAGTGGCCGCCGGCGAGCCGGTCCACGCCCCGCGCGCGGGCCACGTCGAGCAGCACTCCGCGCGAGACGACGTGCCGCGCCTTGTCGATACCGGCGAACTCGGCACCGCCGTGCGGGGTGATGGTGCCGGCCGGGCGGCCGTTGTAGAGCAGGCCGGAGTGCGAGACATGGGTGAGCGCGTCCCAGTGGGTGGCCGCCTGCAGGCCCATGGTCACCGCGTCGTCGCTGCACGCGACCGTCCCCGGGCCGAAGAGCTCCTGGTTGATCTGCACCATCGCGTGCAGCGGGTTGACCCGGCCCGGCATCATCCCGCTCTGCACGCCGTCCTGCTTCAGGGGGAGCGCCAGGGGGACGCGCAGGCCGGTGCGGACGGTCGCCGCGGCCTCGCGCACGACCTCGTCGGTGATCAGGTTCAGGGTGCCGATCTCGTCGTCGGCTCCCCAGCGCCCCCAGTTGTTGACGCGTTTGGCGATGTCGTGGAACGCGGCCGGAAGTGACATCGGGCCCTCCCCGGGGCTTGTGTCCGCACATCTGACGGGTCATAAAATCTAACGGTCCGTCAGAAACCGCGGGAAGGGGCCGGGCGTGGGGAACTTCTTGGCAGGCAAGGTCGTCGCCGTGACCGGCGCGGGACGGGGCATCGGG
>NZ_RSAJ01000760.1 GCF_003933965.1 Streptomyces sp. RP5T | reverse complement strand
CCCCAGGCCCAGCCACAGGCCCGCCACCGCGCACACCCCGCCCCAGCCCCACCAGCCGAAGGCCGAGGCGGCGAGCGCGGAGGCGGTCGCGCCGCCGGCGAAACCGGCCACGACGTACGCCGTGTTGGCGGTGGCCGGGGTCGAGGTCGTCGTCAGGGCGACGGTCTGGTTGGCCACGTGGGAGGCGACCAGGGCCGCATGGACGGCGATCGCGGCGACGAACAGCGCCCACAGCGCGTGCCCGCCGAGCCAGAACAGCGGCACGGACACCGCGGCGAGCAGATACGCCGACCGTACGACCTTCGCGGCGCCGAAGCGGTCCACGAACCCGCCGGCCAGCGGTGCCACGACGCTCGCGGCCAGCCCGAACAGTCCGAAGAGCCCGGCGGTCGCGGTCGACAGGCCGTAGGACGGGCCGGTCAGCAGGAGGGCCAGCGAGGTCCACAGCGCGCTCCAGGCGCCGTACATCCCCGCCTGCCGCACGCACGCGCGCCACAGGTCGGGCGAGCGGCGGACGACGGACGGCAGGGCGGTGAGGCCCGAGAAGAGCGGCCCGGAGCGGCGCACCCGCTCCGCGGGCAGGGCGTACGCCGTCGCGAGCCCGAGGACGGCCGTCAGGGCGGCCGCGCCCACGAACACCACTCGCCAGCCGTAGGCCTGCCCGATCAGTCCGCCCAGGACGCGGGCCGCGACGATCCCGGTGAACAGGCCCGCGATGACGGCCGCGACATGGCGGGCCCGGCGGTCGGCCGGGGCGCGCTGGGCGACCAGCGGGACCAGCAGCTGGGGTACGACGGTGGCCGCGGAGGCGACCAGGACGGCGGCCGCGAGGGCGGTGGTGCCGGTGGCGAGCGCGGCGGCGGTCAGGGCCGCGGTGGTCACGAGGGAGAGGGCGGCGACCAGGCGCCGCCGGTTCACGCTGTCGCCGAGCGGGGCGAAGACGAGCAGTCCGAAGGCGTAGCCGAACTGTGCGACCGAGGCGACCCAGGCCACCGCGGAGGGGGTGGAGCCGAAGTCACGGGCGATGAGCGGGAGCAGCGGGGCCGCGAGGTAGATGTTGGCGGCCGTGACGGCGGTGCAGACGGCGATGAGGACGAGGAGGAGGGAGCTCGCGTTCCGGGCGGGCGTCTCCGTGGACCGTCCTGTGGTGAGCGTTGCTGTCGGCATGACCGGGGATCCTTCGGGTCGGTCTAACAACTAACTGGTTGGTTGGACGACTGGCTCAACAGTCTCCGAGCCTCGTCGATTCCCTGTCAACCAAATAGTTGGTTACTTCCTCGGCCGGCCCTACCCTGGCCCCATGGCAGCAGCAAGGGACCCCGAGGCCACGAAGGCCCGCATCTTCGAGGCGGCGGTCGCCGAGTTCGCCCGCCACGGCATCGCGGGCGCCCGCATCGACCGCATCGCGACCGAGGCCAAGGCCAACAAGCAGCTCATCTACGCCTACTTCGGCAACAAGGCGGAGCTGTTCACCCAGGTCCTGGGCAAGTCCATGCTCGATCTCGCGATCGCCGTCCCGGTCGACCCGGACGACATCGAGAGCTGGATCGACCGCCTCATGGACTACCACGAGGCCCACCCCGAGGTGCTGCGCCTGCTCTTCTGGGAGGGCCTGGAGTACGGCTCCAGCACCGAGCTCCCCGACGAGGCCGAACGCCAGGAGCACTACCGCCGCAAGGTCGCCACGCTCCGGGACGGCCAGGAGCGGGGTGTCGTCACCGACGCGATCCCGCCCCGCGACCTGCTGTTCCTGCTGATCGCGGTGGCCAACTGGGCGGCGGTGGTCCCGCAGATGAAGCGGATCCTCGTGGGCGGCGAGCCCACGGACCGCGACCGGCTGCGGGCTTCGGTGAAGGAGGCGGCACGGCGGCTGGTGGCCAAGTAGAGGGGCGCGCGGACAGGTTTTCTTGGAGCGCGGGGAACTGCGCGAGAAACCACGACGGCGCGGCACCCGCCGAACGGCATGCGGTGCTACCTCGGATGGCGTCGGACGGCATGCAGCGGCTCCTCGGACGGCGCCCCCAGCCGGACGGGACCCGTCCCGGACGTGACCCGTCCCGGACGTGACCCGTCCCGGACGTGACCCTCAGTTCGTCCCGATCCGCGCCAGCAGATCCACGATCCGCGCCTGAACCTCCGCACTCGTCGACCGCTCGGCGAGGAACAGAACCGTCTCCCCGGAAGCCAGCCGAGGCAGATCCGCCTGGTCCACCGCGGCCGTGTACACGACCAGCGGCGTCCGGTTCAGCTGCCCGTTCGCCCGCAACCAGTCCACGATCCCGGCCCTGCGCCGATGCACCTGCATCAGGTCCATCACGACCAGGTTGGGCCTGAGCTGCCCGGCCAGCGTCACCGCGTCGGCGTCACTCGCCGCCCGGGCGACCTGCATGCCCCGCCGCTCCAGCGTCGCCGTCAGCGCCAGCGCGATCTCCGCGTGCTCCTCGATCAGCAGCACGCGCGGCGGGTGCTGCTCACTGTCCCGGGGCGCCAGCGCCTTCAGCAGTACGGCGGGGTCGGCGCCGTACGCCGCCTCCCGCGAGGCCTGCCCGAGCCCGGCGGTCACCATGATCGGCACCTCGGACGCCACCGCCGCCTGCCGCAGCGACTGGAGCGCGGTCCGCGTGATCGGCCCGGTCAGCGGGTCCACGAACAGCGCGGCGGGGAAGGCCGCGATCTGCGCGTCGACCTCCTCGCGCGACTGCACGATGACGGGCCGGTACCCACGGTCGCTCAGCGCCTGCTGCGTGGTCACGTCCGGCGCGGGCCACACCAGCAGCCGCCGCGGGTTGTCCAGCGGCTCCGGGGGCAGCTCGTCGTCCATCGGCTGCGGCCGCGGGGTGTCCGGGATCTCCACGGCACCGCCGGGACCGTCCAGCGGCTCGGGCCCCTCGGCCGCGTTCTCGTCCGGTGCTCCTATGGCGTACGACCGCCCGGCCGCCTCGGTGGCGTGCGCGAGCCGCGACTGCCCGGCCAGCGACGGCTGCGGCGCCGGTGCGGCAACGGCCTGCTCGGCCGCCGGATGCGGACGCGCCCCCTGCTCCGGGGCCGCCGCGGCGGCGGGATCGGGCCGGGTGCCGAGCTTGCGCCGCCGACCCGAACCACCGGGATGCTGCGGAGGAGGCGTGGCCGCACCCGGCTGCTGCACCTGGGCGGCCTGCCGGGTGAACGGAACCCCCTGACCGAGGGTCCGCACGCTGATCGCCCGTCCCTGGGTGGAGTTCGGGTCGACGGGCGCGGCGGGGGAAGCGGGTGCAGCGGGAGCGGCCGGAACCGCCGCGGCCTCGGCGGGCAGCGGCTGTGCCGTGGCCTGCGCCGGCAGGGGCGTACCGGGCGCCGGGGTGGACTGACCGACGGCCTCGGGAGCCTGCACGGGCTGAGCCTGCGCGGGCTGGGCG
>NZ_RSAJ01000075.1 GCF_003933965.1 Streptomyces sp. RP5T | reverse complement strand
CCGGCGCCCCCTCCTTCGGGGAACTGGCCGCCCGCCTGACCGAGCTGTCCCTGCGTGACGCGCACCGGCTCGGGCGCAGGCTCGAAGGCGCGCGCCGGATCCGCAAGCCGGAGGCGCGGGCCGCCGTGCTGTCCGAGATCGAGGCGGAGATCGGCAAGGGCGAGGAACGCGTCGGCGCGCGCCTGGCCCGGGTGCCCGCCGTCTCCTACCCCGAGCAGCTCCCGGTCAGCCAGAAGAAGGACGACATCGCGGCCGCCATCCGCGACCACCAGGTCGTGATCGTGGCCGGTGAGACCGGCTCCGGCAAGACCACCCAGATCCCGAAGATCTGCCTGGAGCTAGGCCGGGGCGTCAAGGGCATGATCGGGCACACCCAGCCCCGCCGGATCGCCGCCCGCACGGTCGCCGAGCGGGTCGCCGAGGAGCTGGACACCCCGCTGGGCGAGGCCGTCGGCTGGAAGGTGCGCTTCACCGACCAGGTGAACCCGGACGCGACCTTCGTGAAGCTGATGACCGACGGCATCCTGCTCGCCGAGATCCAGACCGACCGCGAGCTGCGCGCCTACGACACGATCATCATCGACGAGGCCCACGAGCGGTCCCTCAACATCGACTTCCTGCTCGGGTACCTGGCCCAGCTGCTGCCGAAGCGTCCCGACCTCAAGGTCGTCATCACCTCGGCGACCATCGACCCCGAGCGCTTCTCCCGGCATTTCGGGGACGCCCCGATCGTCGAGGTCAGCGGCCGCACCTACCCGGTGGAGGTGCGGTACCGGCCGTTGCTGGAGGAGGACTCGGAGGACTCCGACCGCGACCAGATCACCGCGATCTGCGACGCGGTCGAGGAGCTTCAGGGCGAGGGCAAGGGCGACATCCTCGTGTTCCTCTCCGGGGAGCGCGAGATCCGCGACACCGCGGACGCCCTGGTGAAGAAGAACTACCGCTTCACCGAGGTGCTCCCGCTCTACGCCCGGCTCTCGCACGCCGAGCAGCACCGCGTGTTCCAGCCGCACACCGGGCGCAGGATCGTTCTGGCGACCAACGTGGCCGAGACCTCCCTGACCGTCCCGGGCATCAAGTACGTCATCGACCCCGGCTTCGCCCGCATCTCCCGGTACAGCCACCGCACCAAGGTCCAGCGGCTGCCCATCGAGGCGATCTCGCAGGCCAGCGCCAACCAACGCAAGGGCCGGTGCGGCCGTACCTCCGACGGCGTCTGCATCCGCCTGTACAGCGAGGAGGACTTCGAGGCCCGCCCGGAGTTCACGGACGCGGAGATCCTGCGGACGAACCTGGCCTCCGTCATCCTGCAGATGACCGCGGCCGGCCTCGGCGACATCGAGAAGTTCCCCTTCATCGACCCGCCGGACCACCGCAACATCCGCGACGGCGTCCAACTCCTGCAGGAACTGGGTGCGTTGGACCCGGCACAGAAGGACGTGCGCAAGCGGCTGACCGACACCGGCCGCAAGCTTGCCCAGCTGCCGGTCGACCCGCGGCTCGCGCGCATGGTCCTGGAGGCAGACAAGAACGGCTGTGCCCGCGAGGTGATGGTGATAGCCGCCGCGCTGTCCATCCAGGACCCGCGTGAGCGCCCGGCCGACAAGCAGACCCAGGCCGACCAGCAGCACGCCCGTTTCAAGGACGAGACCAGCGACTTCCTCGCCTATCTGAACCTGTGGCGGTACATCCGCGAGCAGCAGAAGGAGCGCGGCTCGTCCTCGTTCCGCCGGATGTGCAAGCAGGAGTACCTCAACTTCCTGCGCATCCGCGAATGGCAGGACATCTACACGCAGTTGCGGACCGTCGCCAAACAGATGGGCATCCATCTGAACGAGGACGACGCCGCCGACCAGTCCGTCCACGTCTCCCTCCTCGCCGGTCTGCTCTCGCACATCGGCATGAAGGACGTGAAGGACGGCAACAAGAACGAGTACCTGGGCGCCCGCAGCGCCAAGTTCGCGATCTTCCCCGGCTCGGCCCTCTTCAAGAAGCAGCCGCGGTTCGTGATGTCGGCGGAGCTGGTGGAGACCTCCCGCCTGTGGGCCCGGGTCAACGCCAGGATCGAGCCCGAGTGGGTCGAGCCGCTCGCGGAACACCTGCTGAAGCGGACGTACTCCGAACCGCACTGGGAGAAGGACCAGGCCGCGGTGATGGCGTACGAGAAGGTCACGCTGTACGGCGTGCCGATCGTCGCCCAGCGGAAGGTGAACTACGGCCGGATCGACGCCGAGGTCTCCCGCGAGCTTTTCATCCGCAACGCACTGGTCGAGGGCGACTGGCGCACCCACCACAAGTTCTACGCCGACAACCGCAGACTCCTCAGCGAGGTCGAGGAGTTGGAGCACCGGGCGCGGCGCCGGGACATCGTGGTCGACGACGACACCCTCTTCGACTTCTACGACCAGCGGGTGCCCGAACACGTTGTGTCCGGGGCGCACTTCGACTCGTGGTGGAAGCGGAAGCGGCACGAGGAGCCCGACTTCCTGGACTTCGAGCGGGAGATGCTCATCCGGGAGTCGGCGGAGGCGGTCACCAAGGCCGACTATCCGGACTCCTGGCGGCAGGGGCCGCTCAAGTTCCGGGTGACGTACCAGTTCGAGCCGGGCGCGGACGCGGACGGTGTGACGGTCCACATCCCGCTCCAGGTCCTCAACCAGGTCCAGGACGAGGGCTTCGACTGGCAGATCCCGGGCCTGCGGGAGGAGTTGGTCACGGAGCTGATCCGTTCCCTCCCCAAGCCGATCCGCCGCAACTACGTACCGGCACCGAACTTCGCCAAGCGCTTCCTCGACACGGCCGTCCCGTTGCAGGAGCCGCTGACGACCACCATGGCCCGCGAGCTCAAGCGCATGGTCGGGGTGCCCTTCGAGGCCGACGACTTCGACTGGGGCAGGATCCCGGACCATCTGCGGATCACCTTCCGGATCGTCGACGAGCGGCGCCGCAAGCTGGCCGAGGACAAGGACCTGGAGTCCCTGCGCCTGAAGCTGAGGCCGAAGGCGCGCCAGGCCCTGTCGCAGGCGGCGGCAGCGACCGCGTCCCGTGAGGGCGGGGAGTCGCTGGAACGCAAGGGCCTGACGGACTGGACGATCGGCACCCTCACCCGCGTCTTCGAGACCCGTCGCGCGGGCCAGCCGGTGAAGGCGTACCCGGCCCTGGTCGACGACGGCGACACGGTCTCCGTCCGCCTCTTCGACACGGAGGCCGAGCAGGCCGAGGCGATGTGGAAGGGCACCCGGCGGCTGATCGTGCGCAACATCCCGGTGAGCCCTGCGAAGTTCGCGTCCGAGAAGCTGACCAACCCGCAGAAGCTGGCCCTGTCGGCGAACCCGCACGGCTCGATCCAGGCGCTGTTCGACGAC
This sequence comes from Streptomyces sp. RP5T, assembly GCF_003933965.1. GTDB lineage: Bacteria > Actinomycetota > Actinomycetes > Streptomycetales > Streptomycetaceae > Streptomyces. Next base: position 19,889 of record NZ_RSAJ01000075.1, on the reverse strand, counting down.
TGCGCGACGGCGGCCGCGGACAAGCTGGTCGGGGACTTCGGGGGGCCGGCCTGGGACGAGGAGTCCTACCGGAAGCTGTACGACAAGGTGCGCGCCGAGATCGTCGACACGACGGTCCGTACGGTCGGCCAGGTGCAGCAGGTCCTCGCCGCCTGGCAGGCCTGTGAGCGGCGCCTGAAGGCCGTACGCAGCCCGGTGCTGCTGGCGAACCTGGCGGACGTGCGACAGCAGTTGGACGCGCTCGTGAAGCCGGGCTTCGTGACGGAGACGGGCCTGCGCCGCCTGCCCGACCTGATGCGCTACCTGGTCGCGGCGGACCGGCGTCTGCAGCAGATGGCGACGAACGTCCAGCGGGACACGACCCGTATGGAGAAGGTCCACGAGATGCAGGACGAGTACGCCTGGCTGCTGGAACAGCTACCCCAGGGCCGGCCCGTGCCCCCGCAGGTCCGGGACATCCGCTGGATGATCGAGGAGCTCAGGGTCAGCTATTTCGCCCACGCGCTCGGCACGGCGTACCCCGTCTCCGACAAGCGGATCGTGAAGGCGATCGACGCGCTGGCTCCGTGACGACACCTGCACACAGGGTGAGTTCGACCAGGACGTCCCTGCTCCTGTACAGTCCTTCTCGCAGCGCAACGCACCAGTAAGCGCCGCAAAACCTGGTCCTGTGGAGCAGTTTGGAGTGCTCGCCACCCTGTCAAGGTGGAGGCCGCGGGTTCAAATCCCGTCAGGACCGCACAAGAGGAAGGCCCGCATCCCGGCAACGGGGCGCGGGCCTTCTTCATGTGAACCCAGGCCCAGCACATTTCAGCCCGTCCGGCGTTTGAGGACGAGGCCCCTTCAGAGCCGAAGCGGGGGGCTGGGGGCGGCAGCCCCCAGGGCGTCACGACAGCAGCGGTGAGGCAGAACAGGCGCTCCAAGGCGGGCCCAGGCCGCCCCCGTGGCCCGCCACGCCGTCTTGACGGCGTCCCGAAGCACCGGTACCCAGAGACCAGGCCCCGTTCCCCGTGGAGCCCGGAGGTGGCGTATGGCGGCGACGGTCAGGCACGAGACGCGGGCGCTGCTCCGCGCACATCTGTCCGCCGCGTCGTCGTATCGGCATCTGACCCGCCACTGCCCCATCTGCCACCGCCTGTTGCGGCTGGCGATGGACTCCGCCCCGGCAGCCGGCCCACCCTCGCAGGACCGGGAGGAGCTGGAAGAGGAGTCCGCGGAGGACGAGAGCCCTTCCCCGGCCTGACATCACTAGCGCACGGGGCGCAACGGCGACAAGGACTCTGGCATGTGACGGGAGTCACCGTGTGAGTTTCCGAAACGGTGGAACTTACCGCTCCCTTACAACTGGTCAATTTAATATGTGCAATTGCACCCCTGGTCCCACCCCGCTCAGGGGCCTTCGCACAGGAGATCCGACACCCCTCCCCAGACTCCGACAAGCCCGCTCACAGGCCCGTCGACCCCCCATGGTCCGCGCACAAAAAAGATCGCGCTGGACTCGGCGGAGTCCAGCGCGATCGACGACGAGGTGAAGAATGGGCCCTGTTGGGGCAGGACCCGCGTCGCTTGGAGCCAGTGTTCGGACGCTGCGGCCAGCTGGGGGGCGGGCCGGTTTGTCCGGTTATTCAGTTGTTCAGGCCTCGCTGCGCTGCTGCGGGATGCCCGCGAGCAGAGCGCGGACCTCGGCCTCGCGGTAACGGCGGTGCCCGCCGAGCGTGCGGATCGACGTGAGCTTGCCGGCCTTCGCCCACCGCGTGACCGTCTTCGGGTCCACGCGGAACATCGTGGCGACCTCAGCCGGGGTCAGCAGCGGCTCGGCATCAGGGGTGCGAGCGGTCATGAGCGGCCTCCTCGGGAGAACCGAACCTTCTCGGTTCTTTCCTCTAAATTCTGCACCTTGACCCGCGTTGCCCGAAATGGCGGATGCGGGTCGAGTCGGTTATAGGACGAACGGCTTGTCCTCGGCACTACAACTACACCATCTGTCCAGCCGCGTCGGCCAAACCGATGGAATTGCCCCCCAGGTGTTCATCGGCGACGGAAGCCGATGGACCATGCCATAGCGGACAGTCACGCCTCTGTGACGATCAGTCACACAGGCGATCAGGAGTCACCAGACCCCCCAAAGCGGAACCTCCCCCGGGCCCCTTGTCCTATTTTGGCATGAGGAGGGGGAAGAGACGCAAGAGCACGGGTACGTGCGGTCCGTCACGCTTGACACTCCGTGAGGCGTACGCCCGGATCGAGACCTACGTCCCTTGTCGGTGAGACTTCAGGGGAAGTTGAACACCTTGAGCGAGGACGAAACCCCAAAACGGGCGTCAGGTCAAACGCCTGTTCGTGACATGGGGCACATTCAGTTCGCCGAGCGACGATCCCTGACGGACCGCCAGCGCTCCACGAGCCGCCCGTAGGCCTCGCCCGCCGCGGCCCCGTCCCCGCGCCTGAGCGCCTCGATGCCCTCGGCCACGTCCGCCGCCGAGTGGTCGTCCTCCAGCTCGCCCGGCGGCAGCACGTGCACCAGACCGCCGTAGTCGAGCTCGACCAGCGAGCGCGGGTGGAACTCCTCCAGCCAGCGCCCCACGTCGATCAGGCCGTCGATGAGCGGCCCCTCGTCCACGGAGTCCTTCAGGGCCCGCAGAGCCCGCGCCACGCGCCGCCTGGCCTGCACCATGGGCGTGCGGTAGCGCAGCATCGGCGGGATCTCGCCGGAGCCCTTGTCGAAGCGCCGCTCCTCGTCGGCGACGAGCACGAACCAGTTCAGCGGCACCTGCCAGGTCGCGGTGCGGATCCAGGGCCGGGCGTCCGGGTTGCGGGCGAGCCAGCGCTCGTAGTCCTGGGCGGTCTGGCGGCGTACGACCTCGGGCAGCACCGCGTCCAGGACCGGGCCCGGCAGCTCCTCGCCGAGCTCCTCCAGGGCCAGCCAGCCGCGCAGCCGGGTGCGCCACGGGCAGACGCACACCACGCCGTCCACCTCGAGCACGAAGGCGTCGCCGCTCTCGTGCACCGGCACCGGGACGGGCGGGGTGGGCAGCAGGTCGGCCAGGGAGCGGCGCAGTTCGTCCTGGTAGGTCGGACGGTCCCGGCGGCGGGCGTAGCGCTCCCAGTGGCCGCGCTCCGGCTCCGGGAAGGCGGCCAGCGGTTCGTACACGCGCAGATAGGTCGCGTACGGGACGATCACCGAGGACACCTTGGGCACGCCTGCTCTCTCCCCCGCCGCCTGCCGGGAAAACCTGCGAAACCCGCACACAAACGCGCGGGAAAACTATGCAAATCGTCGCACGCCGGCACCCCCGGAGAAGGTGATCCTGAGCACTGCACGGTCCCGGGCCGCCCCAGGCCCTAATCTCGTGCCCACAGGCCCCGCCACCCGTACGGGGTCCTGTGCCCCATCGCCGCACCTTACCCAGGAGTCACCACAGTGACCGACGTAACCGGCGCCGCTGCCGACGTGCTGCACACCCTGTTCCACTCGGACCAGGCCGGCCATGAGCAGGTCGTGCTCTGCCAGGACCGCAAGAGCGGCCTCAGGGCCGTCATCGCCCTCCACTCCACCGCGCTCGGCCCCGCCCTCGGCGGGACGCGCTTCTACCCGTACGCGAGCGAGCAGGAGGCCGTCGCCGACGCGCTGAACCTCGCGCGCGGCATGTCGTACAAGAACGCCATGGCCGGGCTCGGCCACGGCGGCGGCAAGGCCGTGATCATCGGCGACCCCGAGCGCGACAAGAGCGAGGAACTGCTCCTCGCCTACGGCCGTTTCGTGGCCTCGCTCGGCGGGCGCTACGTCACCGCGTGCGACGTCGGCACCTACGTCGCCGACATGGACGTCGTCGCCCGGGAGTGCCGATGGACGACCGGACGCTCCCCGGAGAACGGCGGCGCCGGCGACTCCTCCGTCCTCACCGCCTTCGGCGTCTACCAGGGCATGCGGGCCAGCGCCGCGCACCTGTGGGGCGACCCCTCGCTCACCGGCCGCAGGGTCGGCATCGCGGGCGTCGGGAAGGTCGGGCACCACCTGGTCGAGCACCTGCGGGCCGAGGGCGCCGAGGTCCTGATCACCGACGTGCGCGAGGAGGCCGTGGGACGGATCCTCGCGGCGCATCCCACCGGTGTGCGAGCCGTCGCCGACACCGCCACCCTCATCCGCGCCGAGGGCCTGGACATCTACGCCCCCTGCGCGCTCGGCGGGGCCCTGAACGACGACACCGTGCCCGCGCTGACCGCGCGGATCGTATGCGGCGCCGCCAACAACCAGCTCGCGCACCCGGGCGTCGAGAAGGACCTCGCCGACCGCGGGATCCTCTACGCGCCGGACTACGTGGTGAACGCCGGCGGGGTCATCCAGGTCGCCGACGAACTCCACGGCTTCGACTTCGAGCGGTGCCGGGCGAAGGCCGCGAAGATCTACGACACCACGCTCGCCATCTTCGCACGTGCGAAGGAAGACGGGATTCCGCCGGCCGCCGCGGCCGACCGGATCGCCGAGCAGCGGATGCACGAGGCGGCCGTGAAACCGGCGCACTGACGTTTGAGCGGTACCCGTCGGCGCACTCTTGGAGAGAACTCTCACGTTCGTCGGCGGGTCGGCCGCGAAGAAGTGGTTAAAATCGCGGTTGACCAGCGGGGACGGGGCTCCCCGAGGGTCCTGGGTCCAGGCCCGTGGTGCGGGCGACGTACCGTATGGGCGTGGGCTCAGGTACCGTGGAAGCCCTACGGACCGGTCTCTCTGCGGAGAGCCCGTTCCAGATCATGAACGCGTGTCAAGACTCTGGGGCCACCGAGCCCCGTATCCGAGGGGGTCGAGCCATGGGGCGCGGCCGGGCAAAGGCCAAGCAGACGAAGGTCGCCCGCCAGCTGAAGTACAGCAGCGGCGGGACTGATCTGTCGCGTCTGGCCAATGAGCTGGGCGCTTCGACTTCGAGCCAGCCGCCGAATGGCGAGCCGTTCGAGGACGACGACGAGGAAGACGACCCGTACGCCCAGTACGCGGATCTCTACAACGACGACGAGGACGAGGACGACGAGTCCGGTCCTGCGTCTCAACGCCGCGGAGCTTGACGACCTAGCTGTGCGCAACCCGGTCCGGGGTGGTCCACACCACCGGACCGGGTTTTGCGCTGCCTGTCAGCCCCTGGGCCCTGTCAGGCCCGGGCGTAGTCACCGACGAGCTCGGCACCCGTGGTGTGGTCGCCGCGGTCCGCGATCTCACCGGCTACCCATGACTCGACCCCGCGGTCGGCCAGGGTCGCCAGGGCGACGTCCGCCGACTCCTCGGGGACGATCGCGATCATGCCGACGCCCATGTTCAGGGTCTTCTCCAGCTCCAGGCGTTCGACCTGCCCCGTCCTGCCGACGAGGTCGAAGATCGGGTCCGGGGTCCAGGTACCGCGGTCGACGACGGCGTGCAGCCCGTCGGGGATGACGCGGGCCAGGTTGGCCGCCAGGCCGCCGCCGGTGACGTGCGAGAAGGCGTGCACCTCGGCCGTGCTGATCAGGGCCAGGCAGTCCAGCGAGTAGATCTTGGTGGGCTCCAGGAGCTCCTCGCCGAGAGTGCGGCCCAGCTCGTCGATCCGGGCGTCCAGGGCGAGGCCCGCCTCGTTCAGGAGCACATGCCGCACCAGCGAGTACCCGTTCGAGTGAAGCCCCGAGGCGGCCATGGCGATGACCGCGTCCCCCTTACGGATGCGATCCGCGCCCAGCAGCCGGTCGGCCTCCACGACGCCCGTACCGGCGCCGGCGACGTCGAAGTCGTCCGGGCCCAGCAGACCGGGGTGCTCGGCCGTCTCGCCGCCCACCAGGGCGCAGCCGGCGAGCACACAGCCCTCGGCGATGCCCTTGACGATGGCGGCGACCCGCTCGGGGTGGACCTTGCCGACGCAGATGTAGTCGGTCATGAACAGCGGCTCGGCGCCGCACACCACGATGTCGTCCATGACCATCGCGACCAGGTCGTGGCCGATCGTGTCGTAGACGCCCAGCTGCCGGGCGATGTCCACCTTGGTGCCGACGCCGTCGGTGGCGGAGGCGAGCAGGGGACGCTCGTAGCGCTTGAGGGCGGAGGCGTCGAAGAGTCCGGCGAAACCGCCGAGGCCGCCGAGGACCTCGGGGCGCCGGGTCTTCTTCACCCACTCCTTCATCAGTTCGACGGCGCGGTCGCCCGCCTCGATGTCGACGCCCGCGGCTGCGTAGCTGGCACCAGTTGTCTCAGACATGGGTGGTGAGAACCTTCGTGTCGTACTGCAGGTGGAACGGGCTGCCTACGGGCGACGGATCGCGTCGGCCGCGGCCGTGGCGGCGGGCCCTGCGGCCAGCTCGGTCTCCAGGAGCTGCTTGCCGAGCAGCTCGGGGTCCGGGAGCTCCATCGGGTACTCGCCGTCGAAGCAGGCGCGGCACAGGTTCGGCTTGGCGATGGTGGTCGCCTCGATCATGCCGTCGAGGGAGATGTAGGCCAGTGAGTCGGCGCCCAGCGAGGTGCCGATCTCGTCGATCGTCATGCCGTTGGCGATGAGCTCGGCGCGGGTGGCGAAGTCGATGCCGAAGAAGCAGGGCCACTTCACGGGCGGCGAGGAGATCCGGATGTGGACCTCGGCCGCGCCCGCCTCGCGGAGCATGCGGACCAGGGCGCGCTGGGTGTTGCCACGCACGATGGAGTCGTCGACGACGACCAGGCGCTTGCCCTTGATGACTTCCTTGAGCGGGTTCAGCTTCAGGCGGATGCCGAGCTGGCGAATGGTCTGCGAGGGCTGGATGAACGTACGGCCCACGTAGGCGTTCTTCACGAGACCCGCCCCGAAGGGGATGCCGGACGCCTCGGCGTAGCCGATGGCCGCCGGGGTGCCGGACTCCGGAGTCGCTATCACCAGGTCGGCCTCGACGGGCGCTTCCTTGGCGAGCTTGCGGCCCATCTCCACGCGGGAGAGGTAGACGTTCCGGCCGGCGATGTCGGTGTCCGGGCGGGCCAGATAGACGTACTCGAAGACACAACCCTTGGGCTTCGCTTCCGCGAATCGGGAGGTGCGCAGGCCGTTCTCGTCGATGGCGACGAACTCGCCCGGCTCGATCTCGCGGACGTAGGCGGCGCCGCAGATGTCGAGGGCGGCGGACTCGGAGGCGACCACCCAGCCGCGCTCCAGGCGGCCGAGGACCAGCGGGCGGATGCCCTGCGGGTCGCGGGCCGCGTACAGGGTGTGCTCGTTCATGAAGACGAGCGAGAAGGCTCCCTGGACCTGAGGGAGGACCACGGGGGCCGCCTCCTCGATGGTCAGCGGCTTGCCGTCCTCGTCGACCTGGGCCGCGAGGAGCGCGGTGAGCAGGTCGGTGTCGTTGGTGGCGGCCACACGGGGGCTGCGGCCCTCCTGCTTGGGCAGGTCGGCGACCATCTCGGCGAGCTGCGCCGTGTTGACCAGGTTGCCGTTGTGGCCGAGCGCGATGGAACCGTGCCCGGTGGCACGGAAGGTCGGCTGGGCGTTCTCCCACACGGAGGCACCGGTGGTCGAGTAGCGGGCGTGTCCGACCGCGATGTGACCCTGGAGCGAACCGAGAGAGGTCTCGTCGAAGACCTGGGACACGAGGCCCATGTCCTTGAAGACGAGGATCTGGGAGCCGTTGCTGACCGCGATTCCCGCGGATTCCTGGCCCCGATGCTGGAGGGCGTAGAGCCCGAAGTACGTGAGCTTGGCGACCTCTTCACCCGGAGCCCAGACACCGAAGACGCCACAAGCGTCCTGGGGGCCCTTCTCACCGGGGAGCAGGTCGTGGTTGAGTCGTCCGTCACCACGTGGCACGGCTCCGAGTGTAGGCGAGATCGACCACTGGTCCGAATTCGTGGAGAGTGGGCTTTCTTACTCCGCCCGGGCCGTAACGCTCCTGCCGGGCGCCTTGGTGATCTTCAGCGAATCGTGTTCCTGCTGGTAGGAGACCTTTCCGGAGAGGATTCCGGCGAGTTCGCGCTCGGACTTCATCACCGGGCCCGCGCACATCATGCGCGTGGTCGCGAGACGTCCGAACTCGATGGTGCCGTCCTTGACGGTGGCCTTCCCGCTGAAGGTGTTGCAACCGAGGCTGCCGGTGACGCTGTCGTCCTTGCCGAGGGTGAGATGTGCCTTCGGGCCGATCGCCCACCGCGTGCCCTTCAGCGCCGGGTCCTTCTTCTCCCGGAAGGTGATGCTGTCACCGTCGGCGCGGGTCAGGGTGAGGGTCCTGATGCCGTCGCGTTCGGAGACCTCGGCCTTGTGGGTGCCCTCGAAGACGCTGGTGAACCGGGTCTCGAACGCCCCGATCGGGTCGGGGCAGCCCATCAGCGTCTGGGTCAGGTCGGTGATGCGCACGGTGTCGCCGTCGATCTCGGCGTCGGCGCCGATGCTGTTGCAGCCGACCGAGCCGCCGGAATCACCGCCCCCGACGTCCGGGTCGGCGGTGCCGGACTCGAAGGTGATGTGGGCGTCCCCGGCGTTCTTCGGCAGCGCGTACTCCTTGCCGTCGGCAGTCACCTTCTGCGGCAGCCACTCGACGTCCGTGAGGGCACCGGCCCCGGTGACCTTCGCGCCGTCGGTGACCGAGTCGCTCCCGGTGCCGGATTCCGAGCCGCAGGCGGCCAGCAGCGTGGTGCCCACGGCGGCCAGGGCGGCGCATTTCACACGTGTCGTCCGCTTCATGCACCTTGGACGCACGGGACCCGTGAAGGGTTCACTCCATCAACGGAAGCAGCCCGCCCAGGTCCGCCCGCTCACCGCTCGCGCTGACCCTGGCCTCGCCGAGCGCGTCCGTCCAGGTCAGTCGGCCGGTGGCGAGCCGGATCCAGGTCAGCGGGTCGGTCTCCACGACGTTCGGCGGGGTGCCCCGGGTGTGCCTGGGCCCCTCGACGCACTGCACGACGGCGTACGGCGGGATCCGCACCTCGGTCGAGCCGCCGGGGGCCTTCACGGCGAGGGCGTCGGCGAGGAGGCGGGTGCAGGCGGCGAGGGCCTGGCGGTCGTAGGGGATGTCGAGGCCGGGGACGGCGGCGCTCAGGTCGTCGGTGTGGACGACGAGTTCTACGGTCCGGGTGACCAGGTAGTCGGCGAGGGGCATCGCGCCGGCGTTCGTCTCCAGGAGCCGCGTGCCGGGGTGGGCGTCCAGCAGCTCGGCCAGGGTCCGCTCGATGTCGCCGAGGTAGGCGTCGAGGTCGGGGTGCCGCTCGGCGAGGTCCCGGGTGAACTCGGCGATGGCCGCGGAGCTCGCGGCGGTGGCGAAGGGCCAGTCCAGGACCGTGGCGTCCTGCCGGGCCGGGGCGGGCCGGTCCAGGCTCCGGTGGACGGCCGTGACCGCCATCCCGATGTGCGCGGCCAGCTCGCGTACGGTCCACTCCCCCAGCCGCGTGGGCAGCGCCAACTGCTCGGGGGTCAGCGCGCGTACGGCCTCTCGTACGTTTCCGAACTGGGCCTGCACGGCCTTGAGGATCTTGACGGGGTCGTAGGTGCGGGCGCGCTTCCTGGCCGTGGGCATGACGATGAGCCTAGTCGGGTGCCCCCGTGCCGAAGGCCCCGCCCGTCAGGACGACGGACGGGGCCTTCACGGTCGTACGGCCGCCGGCTACTTGAGCAGGGCCGGGATCGTCTCCTCGTGCGCCGTGCGCAGTTCCTCCAGGGGCAGGGCGAACTCGCCCTGCAGCTCGACCGAGTCGCCGTCGACGACACCGATGCGGGTGGCGGGCAGGCCCCGCGCGCCGCACATGTCATTGAAGCGGAGCTCCTCGGAGCGCGGGACCGCCACCACCGCGCGGCCGGCCGACTCCGAGAACAGCAGCGTGAACGCGTCCAGACCGTCCGGGACGATCAGGCGGGCGCCCTTGCCGCCGAGCAGGGCCGACTCCACGACCGCCTGGATCAGGCCGCCGTCGGAGAGGTCGTGCGCGGAGTCGATCATGCCGTCGCGGGAGGCCGAGATGAGGATCTCGGCGAGCAGCCGCTCGCGCTCCAGGTCGACCTTGGGCGGCAGACCGCCGAGGTGGTCGTGGACGACCTGGGACCAGGCCGAGCCGCCGAACTCCTCACTCGTGTCGCCGAGGAGGTACAGCAGCTGGCCCTCCTCCTGAAAGGCGACCGGCGTACGGCGGGCCACGTCGTCGATGACGCCCAGCACGGCCACGACCGGCGTCGGGTGGATGGCCGCCTCGCCCGTCTGGTTGTACAGGGAGACGTTGCCGCCGGTGACCGGGGTGCCCAACTGCTGGCAGGCGTCGGCGAGTCCGCGGATGGCCTCCGCGAACTGCCACATGACGGCCGGGTCCTCGGGCGAGCCGAAGTTCAGGCAGTCGGAGACGGCGAGGGGCTTGGCGCCGGTCGTCGCCACGTTCCGGTAGGCCTCCGAGAGCGCCAGCTGGGCGCCCGCGTAGGGGTCGAGCTTCGCGTAACGGCCGTTGCCGTCGGTCGCGATGGCGACGCCGAGGCCGGTCTCCTCGTCGATGCGGATCATGCCGGAGTCCTCCGGCTGGGCCAGCACGGTGTTGCCCTGCACGAAGTGGTCGTACTGCGAGGTGATCCACTTCTTGGACGCCTGGTTGGGAGAGCTCACCAGCTTCAGGACCTGCTCCCTGAGCTCCTCCGAACTCGCCGGGCGCGGCAGCTTGCCCGCGTCGTCGGCCTGGAGCTCGTCCTGCCAGGAGGGGCGGGCGTACGGGCGCTCGTAGACCGGGCCGTCGTGCGCGACCGTGCGCGGGTCGACGTCGACGATCTTGCCGCCGTGCCAGTAGATCTCCAGCCGGTCGCCGTCGGTGACCTCACCGATGACGGTGGCGATGACGTCCCACTTGTCGCAGATCTCCAGGAACCGGTCGACCTTCTCCGGCTCGACGACCGCGCACATGCGTTCCTGCGACTCGCTCATGAGGATTTCCTCGGGCGAGAGGGTCGAGTCGCGCAGGGGGACGTCGTCCAGCGTCACGCGCATGCCGCCGGAGCCGTTCGAGGCCAGCTCGCTCGTCGCGCAGGACAGACCGGCCGCGCCGAGGTCCTGGATGCCGACGACCAGCTTCTCCTTGAAGGCCTCCAGGGTGCACTCGATGAGGAGCTTCTCCTGGAAGGGGTCGCCGACCTGGACGGCCGGGCGCTTCGAGGGCTTGGCGTCGTCGAAGGTCTCGGACGCGAGGATCGAGGCACCGCCGATGCCGTCGCCGCCGGTCCTGGCCCCGTAGAGGATGACCTTGTTGCCGGCGCCGGACGCCTTCGCGAGGTGGATGTCCTCGTGCCGCATCACACCGATGGCACCGGCGTTGACCAGCGGGTTGCCCTGGTAGCAGGCGTCGAAGACGACCTCGCCGCCGATGTTGGGCAGCCCGAGGCAGTTGCCGTAGCCGCCGATGCCCGCGACCACGCCCGGCAGGACGCGCTTGGTGTCGGGGTGGTCGGCGGCGCCGAACCGCAGCGGGTCGACCACGGCGACCGGGCGGGCGCCCATCGCGATGATGTCGCGGACGATGCCGCCGACACCGGTGGCCGCGCCCTGGTAGGGCTCGACGTAGGAGGGGTGGTTGTGCGACTCGACCTTGAAGGTCACGGCGTAACCCTGGCCGACGTCCACCACGCCCGCGTTCTCGCCGATGCCGACGAGAAGGGCGTCCGACTGGGGCGCCTTCTCGCCGAACTGGCGCAGGTGCACCTTCGACGACTTGTACGAGCAGTGCTCGGACCACATGACCGAGTACATGGCGAGCTCGGCACCGGTGGGCCGGCGCCCGAGGATCTCGACGACCCTCTCGTACTCGTCCTTCTTGAGTCCCAGCTCGGCCCAGGGCAGCTCGACGTCGGGGGTCGCGGCCGCGTGCTCGACCGTGTCCAGAGGCGTCCGGCTCATGCGCCCACCAGCTTCTTGAGGATCGAGGTGAAGAAGGGGAGGCCGTCGGTGCGGCCCGTGCCGATCAGCGGCTCGGTGGCGTGCTCGGGGTGCGGCATCAGACCCACGACGTTGCCGGCCTCGTTGGTGATGCCGGCGATGTCGCGCAGCGAGCCGTTCGGGTTGAAGTCCACGTAACGGAACGCCACCCGGCCCTCCGCCTCCAGCTTGTCCAGCGTGTACTCGTCGGCGACGTACCGGCCGTCCATGTTCTTCAGCGGGATGTGGATCTCCTGGCCCGCCTCGTAGTCCACGGTCCAGGCCGTCTCCGCGTTCTCCACCCGCAGCTTCTGGTCGCGGCAGATGAAGTGGAGGTGGTCGTTGCCGAGCATCCCGCCCGGGAGGAGGTGGGCCTCGGTGAGGATCTGGAAGCCGTTGCAGATACCGAGGACCGGCAGTCCTGCCCTGGCCTGCTCGATGACCGTCTCCATCACCGGCGAGAAGCGGGAGATGGCACCGGCCCGCAGATAGTCGCCGTAGGAGAAGCCACCGGGGAGGACCACCGCGTCGACCTGGTGGAGGTCCTTGTCCTTGTGCCACAGGGCGACCGGTTCGGCGCCCGCGAGGCGGATCGCGCGCTGGGTGTCACGGTCGTCGAGGCTGCCGGGGAAAGTGACGACGCCAATACGAGCGGTCACTTCGCGGCCTCCGCGACTTCCTCCACCTTGACGGTGAAGTCCTCGATCACGGTGTTGGCGAGGAAGGATTCCGCAAGATCATGGATGCGGGCGAGCGCGGCCTCGTCGACCGGGCCGTCCACTTCCAGTTCGAATCGCTTTCCCTGACGTACGTCGGAGATGCCTTCGAAACCCAGTCGCGGCAGTGCGCGCTGCACCGCCTGGCCCTGGGGGTCGAGGATCTCCGGCTTGAGCATGACGTCGACTACGACGCGTGCCACTGGCACTCCCGGTGGTGTGGTGCTGAGCAGGTTCCTTCAGACTACCCGCACAAAATTTCTACGCGCGTTGAGTTGTAGGAATCTACGTGACGGCCATCACGGCGCAACCCGCGCGCGGCCGCTCCCGAAAATTTCCGGGAAAGATCTCAGATCGACACCCGATACCTATTGCGCCCGCCCGTCTCCCACCACCACCCTCAATCGAAGTCGCTTCCGCTCCCCCCTTGATTTTGGACACGCGGAAGGATTTAGTCGAGCTTCACAATGCATTGTCGGGCACTGTACAAATGAATTGGCACCGTGCCGTACGAAGGGACCGATATTCGTGGCGCAGAAGGTCGTGGTCACTCTCTTTGACGACATCGACGGCTCGGAAGCGGCGGAAACGATCGCCTTCGGACTCGACGGCAAGTCGTACGAGATCGACCTGAATCAAGCCAATGCCGAGAAACTGCGTAAGGCGCTCGAGCCGTACGTGGAGGCCGGCCGCAAGCGGTCCAGGTCGGGCAAGGCGTACAAGCAGACCGAGGTCGCTCCCGACCCGGCCGCGGTCCGGGCCTGGGCCCAGGCCAACAAGATGGACGTCCCCGCCCGCGGACGCATCCCCAAGAAGGTCTACGAGGCGTTCGCCGAGGCCCGTTGAGGGCCTGTCGACGCCGGGTCATCCGCCCCTCGGCACAACCGACTTGCGTTGCACCCCACCTGGTCAGCTAGAGTCTGGAGCACGCCGAGGGGCGAGGCCGAAAAGGCCCAGCTCACGGAGTACATGCGGGTGTAGTTCAGTAGTAGAACATCCTCCTTCCAGGGGGAAGGCGCAGTGTGCAATTCCTGTCACCCGCTCTGCACCGCCGGTCCGAGTCCTTTGTGGATCAGGTAGGCTGGTGCCCGCGCCGATCGGTGAGAGCCGGTCGGATGCAATGCGGACGTAGCTCAGTTGGTAGAGCGCAACCTTGCCAAGGTTGAGGTCGCGAGTTCGAGCCTCGTCGTCCGCTCTGATGGAAGACCCCGGTCCGGTGGACCGGGGTCTTTCTCTTGCCCGCCCGCCGTCTGACATTTGTCATACGGAGTGGTGACAGCGCGCACTGCCGTCCCGTCCGGTCCGCCGGGACGCTGGCTTCATGAACACTGACGAACACGAACACGTGATTGAGGTCACCGGCCTCCGGCGTGTGTACGGGGGCGGGTTCGAGGCGGTGCGCGGAATCAGTTTCTCCGTGGCCCGCGGAGAGGTCTTCGCCCTGCTCGGCACCAACGGCGCCGGCAAGACCTCCACCGTCGAACTGCTGGAGGGGCTCGCCCGGCCGACCGACGGACGGATCCGCGTCCTCGGACACGATCCGTACACCGAGCGCGCCGCCGTCCGCCCGCGGACCGGGGTGATGCTCCAGGAGGGCGGCTTCCCCTCCGAGCTGACCGTCGGGGAGACCGCGCGGATGTGGGCCGGCTGCGTCAGCGGGGCCCGGCCGCCGCTGGAGGTGCTGGAACTCGTCGGACTCGCCCGGCGGACCGGCGTACGCGTCAAGCAGCTGTCCGGCGGTGAGCGGCGGCGGCTCGACCTGGCACTCGCCCTGCTCGGCGACCCCGAGGTGCTGTTCCTGGACGAGCCGACGACCGGCCTGGACGCCGAAGGACGCCGGGACACCTGGGAGTTGGTGCGGGCACTGCGCGACCGGGGCACGACCGTACTGCTCACCACCCACTACCTGGAGGAGGCCGAGGATCTCGCCGGGCGGCTGGCGATCCTGCACGCGGGGCGGATCGCGGCCACCGGGACACCGGCCGAGGTGACCGCGGCCCAGCCGGCCCGGATCTCGTTCGAGCTGCCGCACGGGTACTTCCTGGGGGATCTGCCGCCGCTCGCGGAACTCGGGGTGTGCGGGCACGAGGTCGAGGGGAACCTCGTACGGCTGCGGACGCACGAGTTGCAGCGGGCCGCCACCGGGCTACTGGTGTGGGCCGAGCGGGCCGGGGTGGAGCTGCGGCGGCTCGATGTGCGGTCGGCCTCGCTGGAGGAGGCGTTCCTCGGGATCGCGGCGCGCGAAGAGGTCGCGGCATGAGCACCCTCACCACTCCCGCCGGACGGCTGCGCGCCCTGGCCCGGGCCGAGTTCACGCTGCTCGGACGCAGCAGGGCCACGCTCCTGACGGCCGTTCTGATTCCGCTCGCGCTGCCGTTCAGCCTGCGGTCCGTCGTGGACGGCATGGATGTCGAGGACGTCGGGCTGAGCGCCGGCCTGGTGCTGCTGCCCGCCGCGATCGGCTTCGCCCTGCTGTTCGGGGTCTACAGCGCCCTCGTCGGGATCTACACCGCCCGGCGCGAGGAGCTGGTGCTGAAGCGGCTGCGCACCGGGGAGCTGCGGGACGTCGAGGTCCTGGGCGGGACCGCGCTGCCGGTCGGCGTGACCGGGATCGTCCAGTGTCTGGTGCTGGTGGCGGGAAGCACGGTCCTGCTCGACCTGCCCGCGCCGCGCGCACCCCATCTCGCCGTCCTGGGGCTGCTGTCGGGGCTGGTGATGTGCGCGGCCCTCGCGGCCGTGACGGCGGCCCTGACCCGGACCGTGGAGAGCGCGCAGGTCACCACCTTGCCGTTCGTCCTGGTCTCGATGACCCTCTCCGGCGTCACCGTCCCCCTGGAGCTGCTGCCCGACCGGCTCGCGTCGGTGTGCGAGCTGCTGCCGCTCTCCCCCGTGATCACCCTGATCCGCGGCGGCTGGACGGGCGACCTGTCGGCGTACGAGGCCCTGGGCACCCTCACGACCGCGCTGGCCTGGACCGTCCTGGCGGTGTTTGCTGTGGGACGGTGGTTCCGGTGGGAGCCGAGGCGCTGACGTACGGGGTGAGGATGCGCGAGTCGGGGGGCTGGTGGCGGCGGAAGAGCACGCCGGCGAAGGTGGAGACGTACACGCGGTGGTCCTTCCACTTCTTCGCGCTGATCGAGGTCGGCGCGGTCGGGCTGCCGCTGGTCGGTGCGATGCCGGCCTGGCCGGCCGTCCTGCTGCTGGTGATGCTGCTCGGGCACGCGGGAATCTGTGCGGTGGCCGCTTCCCGGGCGCTGGACTGGACGCGCGGCAGCCGGGAGCAGCCCGTCCACACCCTGTGGACACTCGGCGCGGTCACCGCCGCGGTCGCCACGACGGCCATCGCGATCACGGAACACGGACCGGGCGGCGAGGACGTCGACGCGGCGGCCGGCGGGGTCTTCGCGGTCGTGCTGATCTTCGGCGCCGGGGCGATCGCGCTGGGGGTGCGCGACCGGAAACGGATCTTCGGCCTCGTCGCGGGGTTCGCGGCGGGCTCGGGGGTGATCGCCTTCCCGCTGGGGATGCCCGGTCCGGCCACCCTGGCGACGATGGTGGCCGTGCTGCTCGGTGCCGGGTTCTTCGCCTTCACCTCCGTCTTCTCGGTGTGGCTGCTCACCGCCGTCTACGAGCTCGACGAGGCCCGCGAGACCCGCGCCCGGCTCGCCGTGGCCGAGGAGCGGCTGCGGTTCGGACGGGACCTGCACGACGTGATGGGACGCAATCTCGCGGTGATCGCGCTGAAGAGCGAGCTGGCCGTGCAGCTCGCCCGGCGCGGGCGGGACGAGGCCGTGGACCAGATGACCGAGGTGCAGCGGATCGCGCAGGAGACACAGCGGGAGGTGCGGGATGTCGTACGGGGCTATCGCGAGGCCGATCTCGGGGCCGAACTGGCGGGAGCACGAGGGGTGTTGACCGCGGCGGGGATCGACTGCGAGGTCACCGGGGAGCCGGCCGGGCTGCCCGCCGAGGTGCAGTCGGCGCTGGGCTGGGTGGTGCGGGAGGCCACCACGAACGTCCTGCGGCACGGGGACGCCAAGCGGTGCACGGTGGCCGTGCGCACGGAGAAGGAGCGGGTGGTGCTGACCGTGGAGAACGACGGGGTGCTGAGACCGCCGGGCGGTACCGGCGGATCCGGGCTCGCCGGACTGCGGGAACGGCTCGCGGCGGTGGCCGGGACGCTGGAGGCGGGACCGGCACGGCAGGACGTGTTCCGGCTGGTGGCGCAGGTGCCACTGGCGGCGGCGGAGGGGGTCGCGTGAGCGGGAGCGTGCGCGTACTGCTCGCCGACGACGAACATCTGATCCGGGGCGCGCTGGCCGCGCTGCTCTCCCTGGAGGACGACCTGGCGGTCGTCGCGGAGGCGGCCACCGGCCCCGAGGCGCTGGCGATGGCCCGGGCGCACGGGCCCGACGTCGCCGTACTGGATCTCCAGATGCCCGGCGCCGACGGTGTGAAGGTCGCCACATCGCTGCGGAGCGAACTGCCCGCCTGCAAGGTGCTGATCGTCACGAGCCACGGACGGCCGGGACACCTCAAGCGGGCCCTGGAGGCCGGGGTGCGGGGGTTCGTCCCGAAGACCGTCAGCGCGCAGCGGCTGGCGGAGATCATCCGCACGGTGCACGCGGGAAACCGTTACGTCGACCCCGAGTTGGCCGCCGACGCGATCTCCGCGGGGGACTCCCCGCTGACCGCGCGCGAGGCCGAGGTGCTGGAACTCGCCGCCGACGGGGCGCCCGTCGCGGAGATCGCCGAACGGGCCGCGCTGTCGCAGGGGACCGTCCGCAACTATCTGTCCTCGGCCGTCTCCAAGCTCGGGGCGGAGAACCGTCACGCGGCCGTGCGGCTCGCACGCGAGCGAGGTTGGGTATAGTGGTTCTCGCGCCACGGCGCATGCGAACGTAGCTCAGTTGGTAGAGCGCAACCTTGCCAAGGTTGAGGTCGCGAGTTCGAACCTCGTCGTTCGCTCCGTTCAGGCAAAGGCCCCCGGTTCCCACCGGGGGCCTTTCGCGTTACGACCAGCTCGTGCCCGTCAGACGCTCGTACGCCTCGACGTACTTGGCGCGGGTGCGGTCCACGACCTCCTGCGGCAGCGCCGGCGGGGGCTGCTCGCTCTTCCGGTCCCAGCCGGACTCCGCCGAGGTCAGCCAGTCACGCACGAACTGCTTGTCGTACGACGGCTGCGCGTGTCCCGGCTCCCACTGGTCGGCCGGCCAGAAGCGGGAGGAGTCCGGGGTGAGGACCTCGTCCGCGATGACGAGGGTGTCCCCGTCGAAGCCGAACTCGAACTTGGTGTCCGCGAGGATGATCCCGCGGTCCCGGGCGATGTCCCGGCCCCGCGAGTACACCGCGAGGGTCGCCTGGCGCAGCTGGGCCGCGGTCTCCGCGCCGACCTGGCGGGCGACCTCCTCGTAGGAGACGTTCTCGTCGTGCTCGCCGACGGCGGCCTTGGTGGCCGGGGTGAAGATCGGGGCGGGCAGCTCGCTGCCGTCGACCAGGCCCTCGGGGAGGGCGAGACCGCAGACCGTGCGCGAGTCGTTGTACTCCAGCAGCCCGGAGCCGGTGAGATAGCCGCGGGCGACGGCCTCCACGGGGACCATCCGGAGCGACTTGCAGACCAGGGTGCGGCCCGCCCAGTCGGCGGGGGCGCCGTCCGGCACGTCCGTGCTCAGGACGTGGTTCGGCAGCAGGTCGGCGATCTGGTCGAACCACCACAGCGACAGCTGCGTGAGGACACGGCCCTTGTCGGGGATCTCCGTCGGCAGCACCCAGTCGAAGGCGGAGATACGGTCACTGGCGACCATCACGAGGTCGCCCGCCTCGTTCTGGTACAGCTCTCGCACCTTGCCGGTGTGCAGGTGCACCAGGCCCGGAACCTGGAGCGGCTCGGGCTTTTCTACGAATCCGGACACGGTTCCTCCCCGTGGGTATGTCCAACGGGTCGATTGTCCCGTACAGGCGGCTGACCTTGGACTTGGGGTGTGCTGCGGGTGGCGGGCGGGTGCTCCGCCCGGGCTCAGTCACGCTTGCAGATGCGGTCCAGGAGGTTGGCGGTGGCGCGCTGGACCCGGGGATCGACATGGCCCGGGCGGTCCAGTGCCGGGGACCAGGCGAAGGTGCCCGCGGCGAAGACCAGGGCGCCGGAGGGGGCGCGGTAAAGGGACGTCTCCTGGTGGCGGAGGGCGCCCTCGCTGTCAGTGTAGGGCGAGTGGGCGAGCAGGATGCGGTCGTCGTGCTCGGGGAGAGGGGCGCGCGGGAAGTAGCGGTCGGCCTCGCCCGCGACCAGGCCGGCGAGTTCCTCGCCCTCCTGGGCGCCGGTCGCCTCCCACAGCCAGTGCCCGGCGTTGCGGACGATCAGGGGGTGCGGCTCGGGCACCCGTCCCGCGTACTGGATGCCGACCAGCTGCTGTTCGGGGCGGTCGACCTCGCGCCAGAGCGCCGGCTTGCCCGGCCCCTTGCGTTTTCGGCAGGTGAGCAGGCGGTCGGGGACTCCGGACGGCGAGGGGCCCAGCTCGACCTGCCAGTACATGGTGTTGGCCGACAGGAAGACCAGGGAGGTGCCGCTGTCCCGGGCGC
This sequence comes from Streptomyces sp. RP5T, assembly GCF_003933965.1. Lineage (GTDB taxonomy): Bacteria > Actinomycetota > Actinomycetes > Streptomycetales > Streptomycetaceae > Streptomyces. The sequence continues at coordinate 750 of NZ_RSAJ01000075.1, read as the reverse complement.
CCTCGACGGTCCGGCGCATGGCCGTCGACCAGTACTCGTCGTGGCCGGGGAAGACCAGGCCCCGGTAGCGGGAGAGGTCGAGGTGGCCGGCGTGCAGGTCGCGGGCGTCGGCGTAGGCGACGTCGTAGCCGTAGCGCTCGGCGAAGCGGATGAAGTCGTAGGCGTGGCCGACGTGAATCGGCAGGCCCGCGCCCGCGTACGGCCGGTCGAAGGAGACCGTGGTCGCGGCGTCGGCCTCGCCGAGGAGCCGGCCCTGTTCGTCCCAGGCGTGGTAGAGGCTGGCGCCGGTGTGACCGTCCTCCGGGTAGAGGTTGTACGCCTGCCAGGTGATGTCGGGCAGCAGGAGCAGCAGGTCCGCGGGGTGGCCGTCGCGGACCGTGAAGGGGACGTGGGAGCGGTAGCCGTCGGCGGTGGTCAGCACGGCCACGTACGCGCCGACGCTCCAGTACGACGGGATCTGCAGCCGCCAGGACAGCCACCAGTGGTGACAGGAGACCGTGCGGTCCGCGGTCAGCGGCGGGGGCTGGACGATGCCGGAGAGGCGGGGGCTGGTGGTGATCTTCGCCGCGCCGTCGCCGCCGTAGTGGCCGATGCGGTAGACGTCGACGGCGAACTCCTGCGGCGGGTCGACGGTGATGTGGAAGTCGACGGCCTCGCCGGGGGCGACCGCGCCGGTCGAGGTGAAGCCCTTGATCTGACGGCGGACGTCGTCGGCGGAGCGGGGGCCGCCGCCGGAGTCGGTGCGGGGGG
>NZ_RSAJ01000759.1 GCF_003933965.1 Streptomyces sp. RP5T | reverse complement strand
GCACTGAACACGGGTCTCACGGAGCGGGAGGCTCGGGCGACGATCGCTTCGGCGGCTCGGATGACGGGGCACCGGGCGTGAGGAGTGCCGGGGCCGGGGGTGCCCCCGGAGGGCTGAGGCCCGGCTGAGGGGAAGCCCGCAGGATGCCGCCCCGATCGCCCTCTCCGGCCCTGCCGGATCCGGGTCTCGTGCGCGACCTCCCGCAGCCGACGGGCGCACGGCGACGGCTGGGCGCCCTGCCGGACGCGCGCCGTCCGCGTGCTCCGGCAGGATCCGCACAGCCACCGCCCGGCATGGTCCGAGCGCGAGTCGCCTCGGCAACCCTCGTCCGGATGAGACCCAGTCGTGCCGGGGAGCCCCGCCCAAGCCGAGCGCACGCCAGGACCGGACACCGGCGTCCCTCCGGCATCGCCCCCTTCCCTACTCCACCGGCCCCCGCCTCGGCCGATGCTCGGTCAGCCACTTGGCGGCGAAGGACACCGCCGGGGCCAGGTCGAACAGGCGGGAGTCGGCAGTGCCGACGGGGGCGCGGGTGACCGGGAAGTCGGGGAGCGCCTCGTAGGCGTCGCCCAGCGCCGGGAAGTCCGAGGTGTCGAAGTCGACGTCGCGGTAGCGGTGCCAGCGTCTCCCTGATCCGTCGGCGACCGCACATCCGTAGTCGCGGCTGCCCAGGCCCGGCACCCGGTACTCGGCCAGGTGGAAGGCCGTGCAGACGGAGTAACCGACGCCCAGCAGCAGGACACGGGCGTCCAGTTCCTCCAGGCGGGCGAGCGGGGACTCCTCGCCCAGGTGGCAGTTCAGGGCATGGTCGGCGGTGATCCGCGCGGCGGCCGGCCCGAGCGCCGCGAACGAACTCTGCGGATGATCGCTGCGCAGCGCCCCGGGCCGGGTGCGGACCTCCTCCGGCAGGACACCGACGCCGTAGCTCGGGGTCCGCGCCGGATCGAACGCCGGCAGGGTCTCGCGCAGCCGGGCCCACTCCGACGCCGGCACGGTACGGCCACGGGTGAGCGCCCAGCGGGACGGGTCGGAGTTGTCGGGCGTCTGGGTGTAGGCGACGAGCGTGCCGTCCGGACCGAGTACCTCCAGAAGGGAGTCGACGACCCCCCGGGCGCCCCCGCGTACCGGCCCGACCGCCCTCAGCGACGAGTGCACCAGCAGGATGTCGCCGGTCCGGACGCCCAGACTTCGCAGCTGGGCGGCGAGTTCCGCGGAGGACAGGGGGGCAGGGGTGCCGGGGGTCGTCAAATCGTCGCTCCTTGAAGGACTTCGGCGGCCTGGTGCGAGGCGGTGTCGCCCCGTCCGAACGGGGCGTCGGCGGTGCGGTGCGGGACGTCGGGCAGGACCTCATCGGCCGGACCCCGCCGTTCCCGCGGCCCTTCGACGACCGGACGCAGCAGCTCGGGCAGCGGCGCCGACCACAGCAACCGCAGGTCGTGGCGGACGGCCGAGGCCAGCGTCCGGCTCTGCGGACTCCCGTCGGCCAGGTACTCGCGCAGTCCGACGTCCCCGCCCCTGGCCATGGTGTACGGCGGTACCGAGTGCCGGGACAGCACCAACGCCCCGGGACCGGTACCCCCCGCGGGACCGGACGCGAACAGTCTTCGTACGTCATGGAAGTGGCGCTCCTGGAGACCGCCGACGTCGATCACCACGGCGTTCTCCGGCACCGGACTGCCCAGGCAGAGGGTGAGCGGGATGGCGGCACGGTCGTGGACCAGGACATGGGCGGCCGCGTAGCGCAGGGTCTGCTCGTCGGCGGTGGCGCCGCCCTTGCCGCCGAGGCGTTCGAGGACGCGGGCGCGCCGGGCCGGGGTCAGCGTGCGCACCAGGTCGTCCAGCGCGGTGACGACGTCACGGGACGGCAGGGTGCCGTAGATCCCGAAACGGCCCGGCACCAGGGACGACAGCAGGAGGCCGAGGCACCGGGTCAGCAGGGTCGTCTCCTCGGCCACGGCCGGTCGGGACAGGCCGTTGACCCAGCAGCCGAGGCTGCCGGCCAGCACGATCTGGAGGTGCGGGGCGCGGTGGCCGGCCTCGGTCAGCCGGCCCGCCATGCGGACGGCCGGCAGGACGTAGCTGAGGGCCCGGAGCGGGATCGTGGTGCTGGCGCCGTAGACGACCCGCAGCACCAGCGGGGCGCGGACGGCCTCGCTCGCGGAGCGCAGCAATGGGGCGGCGCCATGCCGGGGGAGGCCCTGGATGTAGCCCGAGCGTCTGGCCTCGGGGCCGACGAGCGCGTTCAGCAGACGCGGCCGCAGACGGTTGACCTCGCCGGTCTCCTGCGCGTCGGCGCACGGCGGAAGGGTGTCGAGGAGGGCGCGGACGTCGGTGTCGGTCAGGGGCCGGGGTTCCTTGCCGGGTCCCAGGACAGGCACCCCCCGCAGGACGGCGGTGAGCAGATTCGCCTGCTTCTTCCCCAGGGGCGGCACCCCTTCGGACACGTTGGGCATTGTACCTGACAATTCGGCAATAAAGCCTTAATAGTTACGAGTTGACGGACTGGATTGTGCCACGGTCGGCCGCCCGGACTCGTGCGAAACTGGAAACGAGGTACGCAAGCCACATACGGGGGATGAGATGGTGCCCGTGTACCGCTATGCCGTCAGCTATGCGCACGGCAGGGACGAGGCCTGGGTCGCGAGATTCCTGGACGAGCTGAGACGGCGTCTGGAGACCGGGGAGGGCCCGCGGTTCCACCGCCTCGTGCCACCGGCCTCCTCCGACGGGAGCCGCGAGGAGAGGTCGTACGGCACGGGGACCGCCGATGTCGTGCTGGCACTGTGCAGTCCGGCGTACTTCAACGAGGGTCCGGCCCAGCGGGACTGGGCGGTGCTGGCGCTGCGCCGGAGCCTGGGGCAGGCCCGGACCGGGGTCGCCCCTCAGCTTGCGCTGCCGCTGGTCTGGGAGCCGGTCGAGCGGCGGCTGCCGGGGCCGGTGGCGACGGCCGACGTCTTCTCCGCGGGCCGGCCCGCGGAGTACCGCTCGCTGGGGCTGGCGCTGCTGACCATGCAGGCGCCGCGGTACCGGCAGACCCTGGACCGGGTGCTCGACGGGATCGTGGCCCGGATGACCGAGATGGTCACGGCGGGGGCGCCTGCGCCCGAGCTGGACGAACGCTTCGCCGGGGAGGCCCCCGACGCGCTCTCGGCGGACGACGCGGCCTTCACGGAACGTTTCCGCAAGGAGGTCGTCCCGGCCCTGCCGCCGCTCCCGATCGCCCGCACCCTGGTCTCCCGCGGACCCGCCGACGCCGGGAACGCGCCGGAGCACGCCCTCCCCACCGAGCTGCTGCCGCACCTGGGCCGACGGATCCTCCTCGTGGACCCCGCCGGAGCCGGCCACAGCACGGAGCTCGCACGACTCGCGGGGCGGGCGCTGGACGACGGGGTGCCGGAG
>NZ_RSAJ01000758.1 GCF_003933965.1 Streptomyces sp. RP5T | reverse complement strand
GCCCCCGCCGACCCCGTCCGCTGGCCCGACGTCGCCGTCGCGCCCGCCGCCTCGCGGGCCCGGACCGCCGTGACCGCCGCGCTCGTACGCCGGGCGTTGCGCAGGCTGCCCCTGCGGGCCGTGTTCGCCGGGAACGACACCGTCGGGCTGGGCGGCCCGCTGCTGGACATCCACGACCCCGACGCGTTCCACGGCCGCATCGGCACCGGCGGCCTGGTCGGTTTCGGCGAGTCCTACATGGCCGGCGAGTGGGACGCCCCCGACCTGGTCGCCGCCCTCACCGTGCTCGCCGCCCACGCGGCCGAACTGGTCCCGGCCCCGCTGCAACGGCTGCGCGGCCTGTGGGCACCGCGCCACCCCGACGAGGAGCGCAACACCCCCGACGGCTCCCGCACCAACATCAGCCGTCACTACGACCTGTCCAACGACCTGTTCGCACTCTTCCTCGACGAGACCCTCACCTACTCCAGCGCGGTCTTCCGGGGCTTCCCGGCGAGCTGGGACCGGCTCGCCGCCGCCCAGCACCGCAAGATCGACCGGCTGCTGGACCTGGCCGACGTCGGCCAGGGCACCCGGGTGCTGGAGATCGGCACCGGCTGGGGCGAGCTCGCCCTGCGGGCCGCCGCCCGCGGTGCCCGCGTCACCTCCCTCACCCTCTCCCGGGAGCAGCGGGACCTGGCCCTGGAGCGGGTGCGCGCCGCGGGCCTCGCCGACCGCGTCTCGATCGAGCTGTGCGACTACCGCGAGGCCCGCGGACAGTACGACGCCGTCGTGAGCGTGGAGATGATCGAGGCGGTCGGCGCGGAGTTCTGGCCGGTGTACTTCCGCACCCTGGACGAGCGGCTGGCACCGGGCGGCCGGGCGGCGCTCCAGGCCATCACCATGCCGCACGAGCGGATGCTGGCCACCCGCTCCACCTTCACCTGGATCCACAAGTACGTCTTCCCGGGCGGGTTCATCCCCTCCACGCGGGCCGTCGAGGACACCGTCCGCGACCACACCCGGCTGCGGCTCGCCCGCCGTGACGCCTTCGGCGCCCACTACGCCGAGACGCTGCGGCTGTGGCGGGAGCGGTTCGCCGAGCGCGGCGACGAGGTAGCGGCCCTCGGCTTCGACGAGACCTTCCGCCGGCTGTGGACCTTCTACCTCGCCTACTCCGAGGCCGGCTTCCGGGCCGGCTACCTCGACGTGCAGCAGTACCTGTTCACCAAGGAGAACCCGACCCCATGAACACCGCGCCCACCGCACCCGCCACCACCCGGTCCGGTGCCGCCCACCGGCTCGCCTCTCTGGCCACCGACGTCCTCGGCGGCCCCCTGCCGGTACGGCTGCGGGCTTGGGACGGCAGCGAATCCGGCCCCGCGGACGCCCCCGTCGTCGTCCTGCGCTCCCGGCGCGCACTGCGCCGCCTGCTGTGGCAGCCCGGCGAACTCGGCCTGGCGCAGGCCTATGTCACCGGCGAGCTCGACATCGAGGGTGACCTCGCCGAAGGGCTGCGCACGGTGTGGGCCGCCCGGCGGGAGCACGGCCTGCGCCCGCCCCGGCTCACCTCCGCCGACCGGGCGCGGGCGGCCGCCACCGCCGTACGGCTCGGCGTGGTCGGCCCGCGCCCGGCCGCCCCCGCCTCCCAGGCGCGGCTGCGCGGCGGCCTGCACAGCCGGGCCCGCGACCGGGCCGCCATCAGCCACCACTACGACCTGTCCAACGACTTCTACCGCCTGCTCCTCGACGACACGATGGCGTACTCGTGCGGCTATTGGGCCGGTGAGGACGCCGGCTTCGGACCGGCCGACGCCCAGCGGGCCAAGCTGGAGCTGATCTGCCGCAAGCTCGCGCTCAGGCCCGGGGCCCGGCTGCTGGACATCGGCTGCGGCTGGGGTTCGCTGACCCTGTACGCGGCGGAGCGCCACGAGGTGCGGGTCACCGCCGTCACCCTGGCCGCCGAGCAGGCCGCGTACGTGCGCGCCCAGGTGCGCGAGCGCGGTCTGACCGGTCTGGTGGAGGTGGTCTGCCAGGACTACCGGGACATCGAGGGCGGCCGCTACGACGCCGTCGCCACCGTCGAGATGGGCGAGCACGTCGGCGACGCGGAGTACCCGGCCTTCGCCGAGGCCCTGCACCGGCGGGTCCGTCCGGGCGGCCGGGTGCTGGTGCAGCAGATGTCGCGCGGCCGGGTCGCCCCCGGCGGCGGGCCGTTCATCGAGGCGTACATCGCGCCGGACATGCACATGCGCCCGCTCGGCGAGACCGTCACCCTGCTGGAGGCGGCCGGTCTGGAGGTGCGGCACACCGAGTCGCTGCGCGAGCACTACGTCCGCACCGTGAGCGCCTGGCACCGCACCCTGGAGGAGCGCTGGGACCGGTTCACCGCGCTGGTGGACGAGGAGACCGCCCGGGTGTGGCGGCTGTACCTGGTCGGCGCGGCCCTGGCCTTCGAGGAGGGCCGGATGGGCGTCGACCAGATCCTGGGCGTACGGCCGGGCCCGGCCGGCGACAGCGGCATGCCGGCGACCACGTCCGGCTGGTACGAGGGGCTGGAGCGGCTGTGAGCGGCTTCCCGTGGGGCGCGTTCGCGCTCAACCTGGCCTGGGCCGCCGCCGCGGCGCTCGCCGTCATGCTGGTCACCTTCGCCGTCGCGGTGCGCCGGGGGCTGCACCGGATCGTGGACATCGCCTGGGGCGTCGGCTTCACGGCGGTGGCCGCGGTGTCCCTCGCCGCGTCCGCCGGGGAGGGCGACGTCGTACGGCGGCTGCTCGTCACCGCGCTGACGGCGGTCTGGGGGCTGCGCCTGGCGGTGCACATCGCCCGGCGGGGCCGCGGTCACGGCGAGGACCCGCGCTACGAGGCGCTGCTGGCCAAGGCCCCGGGCAGCCGGAACCTGTACGCCCTGCGGATGGTGTACCTGCTCCAGGGCGCCCTGGTCTGGCTGGTGTCCCTGCCCGTGCAGGCCGCCGTCTACGTGCCGGGCCGTCCGTCGGCCCTCGCCTGGGCCGGTGCCGCGCTGTGGGCGGTCGGTCTCGCCTTCGAGGCGGTCGGGGACGCCCAGCTGGCCCGGTTCAAGGCCGATCCCGCGCACCGGGGACAGATCATGGACCGCGGGCTGTGGGCGTGGACCCGGCACCCCAACTACTTCGGTGACTTCTGCGTCTGGTGGGGCCTGTACCTGCTGGCCTGCGACCTCCCGGCGGCGGCCGCCGTGTCCGTCGTCTCCCCGCTGGTGATGAGCCTGCTGCTGATCAGAGGCAGCGGAAAGCGGCTGCTCGAACGGCACATGGCCGACCGGCCCGGCTACGCCGAGTACCAGGCCCGCACGAGCGGTTTCCTGCCCCGGCCGCCGAGGAAGAAGGAGGTGGGCCCGTCGTGACGGACCGGATCGCAGGACACGGGGACCGGAGCGGGGGGCGGGGC
>NZ_RSAJ01000757.1 GCF_003933965.1 Streptomyces sp. RP5T | reverse complement strand
GACCCGTCCCTTCCCCAACCCCCTCGCGGAGGCCACCCCTTCGACGGTCGTCGACCTCAAGGGCGAGTCCCACTACGCCGAGACCGTCGACGACCTCCCGCAGGTCTACCGCGATGTCGCCGAGGCCTGGAACCGGTGCCTGGAGGAGGGCGCCGACTTCAGCGACATGAACCGCGCCCTGCGCGAGCGGGACGTGCCGCGCATCCGCGAGATCTGGGCGCGGCTGGTCGAGAAGCTCGACAACCAGACCTTCTACGGCTTCCTCTGCGACTCGGAGGCCTTCAAGTCCTTCCGGCACCGCGAGATCTTCGGCCAGGTCGGCTTCGGCACCGGTGGCTGGGACACCGACTTCCCCAACTCCATCCTGGAGATCCTGCGGGTCGTCTACACCGAGGCCGACGACCACCACCGCGGGATCGTCGGCGGCTCGCAGCAGCTGCCGCTCAGGCTGTGGGAGCGCACGCCGGAGAAGATCGTGCACTGGGCGTACGGGACCTCGCTGGCGAGTCTGCACGAGGGCGGTGAGCCCCGCCCGGCCGTGACCCGGCTGCACCGCACGGCCGGCAACCGGATCACCGTGACCGACGCGCGAGGCGACATCCGCACCTACCGGGCGGCGATCTTCACCGCCCAGTCCTGGATGCTGCTCTCCAAGATCGCCTGTGACGACTCGCTCTTCCCGATCGACCACTGGACCGCGATCGAGCGCACCCACTACATGGAGTCCTCGAAGCTCTTCGTGCCCGTCGACCGGCCCTTCTGGCTGGACAAGGACGAGGACACCGGGCGGGACGTCATGTCGATGACCCTCACCGACCGCATGACCCGCGGGACCTACCTCCTGGACGACGGTCCGGACCGGCCCGCCGTCATCTGCCTCTCCTACACCTGGTGCGACGACAGCCTGAAGTGGCTGCCGCTGTCCGCGAACGAGCGGATGGAGGTCATGCTGAAGTCGCTCGGCGAGATCTATCCCAAGGTCGACATCAGGAAGCACATCATCGGCACCCCGGTGACCGTGTCGTGGGAGAACGAGCCCTACTTCATGGGCGCGTTCAAGGCCAACCTGCCCGGCCACTACCGCTACCAGCGGCGCCTGTTCACGCACTTCATGCAGGACGCGCTGCCCGAGGACAAGCGGGGCATCTTCCTCGCCGGCGACGACATCTCCTGGACGGCGGGCTGGGCCGAGGGCGCGATCCAGACCGCGCTGAACGCGGTCTGGGGCGTCATGCACCACTTCGGCGGCGAGACCGACGCGACCAACCCGGGCCCGGGAGACCTGTTCGCGGAGATAGCGCCGGTCGAACTGCCCGAGGACTAGATCCCGGCCGCGCGGACCGCTTCGTAGAGCTCGGCGGCCACGTCCTTGAGCTCCTCGGCGTCCCTTGCGCCGCCCTGGAGTTCGAGGAAGAACCCGTCGAGGCCGGTGCCGTCGACGTGGGCCGCGAGGTCCTCGACGATCTGCGCGGTGCTGCCCTGGAAGGGAGAGCGGTCCGTGCCGTCGTAGGCCTTGGGGGAGTGCCGGGCGTTGACCCGCACCATCGTCCCGATCGGTTCCGTGCGGCCCCGCTCGGCCGCCATGTCCTGCAACTGCCGCCACTGCTCGGCCAGTGGGTCCACGCCCATGGCGATGGGCATCCAGCCGTCGGCGCGGTCGACGAGCCGGGTCATCGCCTTCCTGCTGTTGGCGGGCAGCAGGATCGAGATCGGACGGGCGGGCTTGGGCGCCACCACGGCCGAGGCGATCTTCGTGATGCTGCCGTCGTACGTCACCGGATCCGGGCCCCACACCGCCCGGCAGACGCCGATGATCTCGTCCAGCACCCGGCCCCGCTCGGCGAACGGCGCCATGCCGCTCGCGGCGTACTCGTCGAGCGACCAGCCCGTGCCGAGGCCCGCCACCACCCGCCCGCCGCTCGCCGCGTCGAGTGTCGCGAGGGACTTGGCCAGCTGGAAGGGGTTGTGCAGCGGCGCCACCAGGACGCTCGTGCCGAGCCGGGCCCGCTCGGTCGACGCGGCCGCCAGGGTCAGCGTCACCAGGGGGTCGGGAACCCCGCGGTACATGTCGGGCCACGCCAGGCCCTCGATGCCGTACAGGCCCTGGGTCGCGGGCTCGGGGAACAGGGCCCGCTCGTAGACCCACAGGCTCTCGTAACCGATCCGTTCGGCTGCGCGGGCCACGTCGGGCACGTCACGTCCGATGTCGTACTGCTGTGCCTGGGGAAGGCTCAGTCCCAACCGGATGGCCATGTGTCCGCTCCTTCGCGTCGGTTCCACGGGCAAGGTTCTACAGGCAACTCAATCGGGGAGCGGGGTCAGCAGCATGCGCCCCGCGAACCCCACCGCTGTGTCCAGCCGCTCCGTGAACTCCCCGGCCACGTCGGGCAGTCCGCGCAGCGCCCACAGAGCCCGGGCCGCCGTCCAGGTGGCGTCGCGGGCCCGCTCCAGGCTCCAGGAGCCCAGCAGATGGGTGAGCGGGTCCGCGATCTGGAGGAGGTCGGGGCCCGGCATCAGATCCTCGCGGATGCGCTCCTCCAGCGAGACGAGGAGATCACCCACGCGGTCGAACTCGTCCTCCACGTCCACGGGTTCGCAGTCGAGGCTACGACAGGTGTCCACCACGGCCAGCGCCAGATCGTGCCCGATGTGCGCGTTGATGCCCGCGAGCGCGAACTGCAGGGGGCGTACACCGGGATGACGGCGGAACTGGAACAGCGGCCGCCAGCAGGCCGGCGGGCGGTGCTCGCGGGCGGCCGCGTCCACCGCCGCGAGGTAGCGCTCGGCGAACCGCACGTCCAGCGTGATCGCGGCCCGCGCGTCCCTGAACCGGCCCGTGTCCACGCACCGGTCGACCGCCTCGGTGACGGCGAGGTAGACGCGGTTGAAGACCGCCACGCCGTCCCGCTCCGGCAGGTCCTCCGCCAGGGCGCGCATACGGGAGACGACCGCGTCGAGGGGAGTGGTGAACTGTTCCAATTGCGCCATAGCGGCAGGGTCCCAGTCCTAGGCTGGCCGGCGTACCGGCGGGCCCGGCGCTTCCCCAGAACGGGGGAACGCGTCTCCCGCGCGAGGGGGGAGCGACAGGGTGTCAGGCTTACGCGCCCAGCGGCTGGCCGCGCGTCGCGCCGCGCGCAGGCGTGCCGTGGGCCGCGGTGCGATGGTCGCGGTGGCCTCCGTGGTGGCCGTCGTCGGCACCGCCACCGGAATGCTCTCCGCGCTCGGCGACCGCGACGGCTCGGACGAGGCGCGGCCGGGGCTGGTCGGTTCCTCCCCGGCCCCGAGTTCTCCGTCCGCCCTGCGGTCCCCGTCCGGGCCCGCCTCTCCCACCGCCTCCATGTCCACCTCTGCTGCCCCTTCCGCCTCCGTGGAGGCGAGCGCGTCCCCGTCCACCAGGAAGGCGAGCATCGGTTCCGCGAAGGCCCCCGC
>NZ_RSAJ01000756.1 GCF_003933965.1 Streptomyces sp. RP5T | reverse complement strand
GACCGGTCGCGGCGCCGCTCCCGTCCCCGTCCTCCCACCGCTGTGTCTCCTCGTTCCAGTACCGCACTCCCCCGCTCATGGCGTCCCCTTCCCGTTCACCACGTCCCCCGTTCGCACCCGTGCCGTACGGGCCGGGTCACCACGTCCCGCACGGACGGCACCGTACGCCTCAGCTCACAGCCCCAGCAGCCCGGCCACCGCTCCCGCCGACGCGACCAGGCCCACCAGCGCCTGCGAGTCGTCCAGCAGCGCCCGCAGGCGCTCCCGCCGGGTCGGCCCCGCCTGCCCCGTCGTGACGATCTCCTCCTCCGTCTCGGCCAGCGCGCCGTCCAGCGCGGCCGTCTCGTCGGTGGCCCTCAGGCGCGTGAGGTCCTCGCGCAGTTCCCGTACGGCGGTCAGGAGCGCCTCGGCCGTCTCGTCCCGCTGGGGCGCGGTGCCGTGGTGGCTCTCGGCGCGCGCGTGGCTGCCGATCGCGAAGGTGCTGCCGTGGACACCGCCGCTGATGCTGACGCCCGGCTCATCCGTTGCCATTGCCGCTGGTTCCCTTCTGCGGCGCGGGTCCCGCGCCGCCGGTGGTGGAGGACGCGGTGGCGTGCTTGCCCACCGCGAAGGTGCTGCCGTGGACGCCGCCCTCGACGTGTACGCCGCCACTGCTGATGTTCACGATCTTCTGGACGAACTCGCCGGTCTGGTAACCGGATTCGGCCAGCGCGGTCAGCACGCCGTGGGCGACCCGGTCCTGCACGCTCCGGAGGTAGCGGTAGGCGTCCATGTCCTGGAAGAGGGACCCCTCGTACGCCGACCCGAGTTCCCGCACCGACAGCGCCGGGCCGTCGGGCAGGGCGCCCGCGTGGCCGCCGGTCAGCAGCTTCCACGCGTACGCCGCTCCCCGGCCGAGGGTGGCGAGGGAGCGGGCCGCGGAGCCCGGCACCCGGGCCACCGCCCAGGCCGCCTTGCCGATCACGTTGTTGTGCCGGTAGGTGTGCGCCGCGCGGTCGGCGTCCTTGAAGTCCTCGCGCACCGGCAGCAGGACGTGCGGGGCGATCTCCAGCATGAGCATCCGGCCCTGCGTGTGGACGCGCACGAAGACCGTGACGACCAGCTCCTCCTCCCAGCCGCCGACCCGGATGCGCAGGAAGTGCCGCCGCTTCTCGGCGCCCTCCTCGACCGCGCGGGCCCGGTGGTCCTCGAAGGCCTGCGGGTGGTACGGCGCCTCCTCGCGCCGGCGCAGCCCCTCGGCGGGCAGGAACACGCACTCGTCGATCTCCAGCCAGCGCAGCCGGTCGCGGACCGTGTGCCCGGCGAACTCCGAGGGCAGCCGCAGCTGTTCGAGCAGCGGGCGGATCTTCTCCAGGACCGCGCGGTTGTTCAGCGGCAGCTGTTCCTTCTTCATCTCGTCGGGCCGCAGCTCGACGGCGAGCACCCAGGTCTCGTAGGCGAACCCGGCACCGCAGAAGGGCCGCTTCTCGTGGTACATGACCAGCGGCGAGTGCTGCTCGACCCGGATGCGGTCCTTGAGCCGCTGGAACCGCTGTCCCTCGGCGCGCTCGGCGGGGTCGTCGGCCGCGTTCGGGAAGCGCTGCGGGGACAGTTCGGCGCCGACCGCGCGGGCGAACTGGCCGCGCTGGGCGGCCACGCACACCGCGATCAGCACGAAGACGACGATCACCAGCCAGGCCTGCAGCGGCCCGATCAGCCCGCCGACCCCGTCGAGGTCGGGGAGGAGCAGATCGGACAGGTCGGACGAGTCGTTGTAGGAACCGTACGAATCGCCGTAGCCGTACGAGTCGCCGAAGGACCCCGAGCCGCCGTAGGACGAGGAGTCGTCCGCGCCTCCGCCGAACGCCACCACGAGGGCCACGACGAGGAACATCGCGAAGACCACTCGCCCCCACCAGCGCATGACGAAGGCGGGCAGCCACCGATACAGCGGCGGGTTCGCGCTCTTGCCCCGGATCCACGAGGCGGCCGCGAGCAGCAGGCTGGGGACGACGAACATGAGCATCAGTCCGCCGGTCAGCGGCACCCCGATCACCCACAGGCCGAGGATCAGGCCGGCCCACAGCAGCTCCTGGCGCCGGGCGCGCAGCGCGTGCGCGAGCACCCGGGCCGCGTCGAGGCCGAGCGAGGGCGCCACGATCCGCTGTTCGTTCAGATGGAGCTGCTCGATGACCCGGTCCCGGTAACCGGAATCCAGGTAGGTGCCCGCGCACAGCAGCCGGGTCGCCTCACTCGCGTGCGGCGGGGTGACCGGGCCCGGCGGTGCCGACTGCGGTTGCCGAGGCACAGATGTAGTAGTCACGCGACTCCCCCGATGCGTGCAAAGTCCTTGCGCATGTCACCTGTTGACAAACCATCAGCATAGAGGTGCGGGTGGGTCGGGGAAACCGGAATCCCGTACCGATGGACGCCACCACAATCCTTTGACTAGAGTCAAATATTATGAATCCGGTGTCGGCACAGCAGGTGGCGGAGTTCCGCCGGTTCAACCGCTACTTCACCCGTCGTATCGGCGCCCTGGACGACCACTACCTCGGCCAGGACCGCCCGCTCGGCGAGGCGCGGCTGCTCTTCGAGATCGGCGAGGGGGTCTCGCTGCGCGAGCTCAGGACCCGGCTCGGGCTGGACGCCGGGTATCTGAGCCGGATGGCCAAGACGCTCCAGGCACAGGGCCTGGTCCGGATCAGCGTCCACCCGGACGACAGCCGGCTGCGCGTGGTCGAGCTGACCCGCGCCGGACGGACCGAGCTCAAGGAGCAGAACCGCCGGGCCGACGCCCTCGCCGCCGGCCTGCTCGACGGGCTCAGCACGGCCCAGCGCGACCGGCTCACCGAGGCGATGAGCACCGCCCAGCGACTGCTGCGCCTGGCCGGTATCACCGTGGCCCCGGTCGACGGGGCCGCCCCCGACGCCCGCGCCTGCCTCGACGCCTACGCCGCCGACATCGACGCCCGCTTCCCGGAGGGCTTCGACAAGTCCGACCTGGTGCGCCCCGAGGAGGTCTCGGGGACGGCGGGGGCGTTCTTCGTGGCGTACGAGGAGGGTCACCCCGTGGGCTGCGGGGCACTGCGCCGGCTGGAACCGGGGGTGGGCGAGCTCCGCCATGTGTGGGTGCACGCGGACGCCCGCCGCCTGGGCCTGGCCCGCCGGATCCTCACCGCCCTGGAGACGGAGGCCGCCGCCCGCGGCCTCTCGACCCTGCGGCTCGACACGCACGCGTCCCTCACCGAGGCACAGACGATGTACCGGGCGTGCGGCTACACCGAGATCCCGCCCTACGCCGATCATGTCTACGGCGACCACTGGTTCGAGAAGCGGCTCTCCGGCCCGGCGAACTGACCGCCCGCCCTGCCCGATCCGGAGCTTCACGCACTATCGCGTTCAGTCGGGAACGAGTACTATCGCGTTCGTCCCGGCGTCCAGGCGACGGTCCAACCG
>NZ_RSAJ01000755.1 GCF_003933965.1 Streptomyces sp. RP5T | reverse complement strand
CTCTCCGCCTGACCCCCCACGCACCCGAGGAGCGATTCGTCGTGACCATCACCCAGCCCGACCTCAGCGTCTTCGAGACCCTCGAGTCCGAGGTGCGCAGCTACTGCCGCGGCTGGCCCACCGTCTTCGACCGCGCGCAGGGCAGCCGCATGTACGACGAGGACGGCCACGCGTACCTGGACTTCTTCGCCGGCGCCGGTTCGCTGAACTACGGCCACAACAACCCCGTGCTGAAACGGGCGTTGATCGACTACCTGGAGCGCGACGGCGTCACGCACGGGCTCGACATGTCGACCACCGCCAAGCGCACCTTCCTGCAGACCTTCCAGGACCTGGTGCTGCGCCCGCGCGACCTGCCGTACAAGGTCATGTTCCCGGGCCCGACGGGCACCAACGCCGTGGAGTCGGCGCTGAAGCTGGCCCGTAAGGTCAAGGGCCGCGAGGCCATCGTGTCCTTCACCAACGCCTTCCACGGGATGTCCCTCGGGTCGCTGGCCGTCACCGGCAACGCCTTCAAGCGGGCCGGCGCCGGTGTCCCGCTGGTGCACGGCACGCCGATGCCGTTCGACAACTACTTCGACGGCACCGTCGAGGACTTCCTGTGGTTCGAGCGGCTCCTGGAGGACCAGGGCTCCGGCCTCAACAAGCCGGCCGCCGTGATCGTGGAGACCGTGCAGGGCGAGGGCGGCATCAACGTGGCCCGCAGGGAGTGGCTCAAGGCGCTCGCCGACCTGTGCGAGCGGCAGGACATGCTGCTCATCGTCGACGACATCCAGATGGGCTGCGGCCGTACCGGCGCCTTCTTCTCCTTCGAGGAGGCGGGCATCACGCCGGACATCGTCACCGTCTCCAAGTCCATCAGCGGCTACGGCCTGCCGATGTCGCTGTGCCTGTTCAAGCCGGAGCTGGACATCTGGGAGCCGGGCGAGCACAACGGCACCTTCCGCGGCAACAACCCGGCCTTCGTCACGGCCACCGCCGCCCTGGAGCAGTACTGGGCGGACGGCTCCGCGATGGAGAAGCAGACCCGGCAGCGCGGTGAGCAGGTCGAGCAGGGGCTCATCTCCATCACCGAGGAGAACCTGGCCGACATCAAGGAGTACCGCGGGCGCGGGCTGGTGTGGGGCCTGGAGTTCCACGACAAGGAGCGCGCGGGCCGGGTGGCGCACCGGGCCTTCGAACTCGGGCTGCTCATCGAGACCTCGGGCCCCGAGAGCGAGGTCGTGAAGCTGCTTCCGGCGCTCACGATCACTCCGGAGGAGCTGGACGAGGGGCTGAGCATCCTCGCCCGCGCCGTCCGGGAAACCGTCTGAGCATCCGTCTCAGCAGACCGTCCAACTAGGAGGCATCGCAATACCGTGATCGTCCGTTCGTTCAAGGACATCGAAGGCACCGACCGGCATGTGAAGGCGGCGTCCGGCACCTGGGAGAGCAAACGCATCGTGCTCGCCAAGGAGCGGGTCGGCTTCTCCCTGCACGAGACGATCCTGTACGCGGGTACGGAGACGTCGATGTGGTACGCGAACCACATCGAGGCCGTCGTCTGCGTGGAGGGCGAGGCCGAGCTGACCGACCACGAGAGCGGGCAGACGCACTCGATCACGCCGGGGACCATGTACCTCCTGGACGGTCACGAGCGGCACACACTGCGGGTCAAGGAGGACTTCCGCTGCATCTGTGTGTTCAACCCGCCCGTGACCGGCCGGGAGGACCACGACGAGAACGGCGTCTACCCGCTGCTCACCGAACCCGAGGAGGTGTGACCGCATGACCACCATCACCGATCTCTACCCCAGCCGCGGCGCCACCGAGGTGGCGATCCCCCGCAAGGACCCGGTCGTCTGGTCGGCGCCCGGCGCGCCGGGACCGATCGCCACGGCCGATCTGGAGTCGTTCGAGCGCGACGGCTTCCTCGCCATCGACCAGCTCATCGGCCCCGACGAGGTCCCGGTCTACCAGCGCGAGCTGGAGCGGCTCGTCACCGCTCCGGAGATCCGCGCGGACGAGCGTTCGATCATCGAGCCGCAGTCCAAGGAGATCCGCTCGGTCTTCGAGGTGCACAGGATCAGCGAGGTGTTCGCGAACCTGGTGCGCGACGAGCGGGTCGTCGGCCGGGCCCGGCAGATCCTCGGCTCGGACGTCTACGTCCACCAGTCGCGGATCAACGTCAAGCCCGGTTTCGGGGCCAGCGGCTTCTACTGGCACTCCGACTTCGAGACCTGGCACGCCGAGGACGGCCTGCCCAACATGCGCACGGTGTCGGTCTCGATCGCGCTGACCGAGAACTACGACACCAACGGCGGGCTGATGATCATGCCCGGCTCGCACAGGACGTTCCTCGGGTGCGCGGGCGCCACCCCGAAGGACAACTACAAGAAGTCCCTGCAGATGCAGGACGCCGGCACGCCCTCGGACGAGGCGCTGACGGAGATGGCGTCGCAGTACGGCATCAAGCTGTTCACCGGCAAGGCCGGTTCGGCGACCTGGTTCGACTGCAACGCCATGCACGGCTCCGGCGACAACATCACGCCGTTCCCGCGCAGCAACGTGTTCATCGTCTTCAACAGCGTGGAGAACGAGGCCGTCGAGCCGTTCGCGGCCCCGATCCGGCGCCCGGAGTTCATCGGCGCGAGGGACTTCACGCCGGTGAGGTGAACCGGTGAGCTGATCCTCACAGCCACGACAGCGACGCGGCCCGCTCCAGTACGTTCCGTACGGCGGCCGCGTCGCCCGTCGTGGTGCGGGGCACGGTCGGCGGCGCGTACCGGCCGCCGACGAGCAGGCAGAAGTCCACGGCGTCCAGGGTGAGTTCGGCGGCCACGGGGTCGCTCTGCGAACCGAGCACCCACTGCTCGCCGCCCCGCACCGCGAACAGCACCGGCGGCGCCTCGTCCCCGAGGGCCC
The DNA here is from genome assembly GCF_003933965.1 of Streptomyces sp. RP5T. Classification (GTDB taxonomy): domain Bacteria; phylum Actinomycetota; class Actinomycetes; order Streptomycetales; family Streptomycetaceae; genus Streptomyces. The sequence continues at coordinate 541 of NZ_RSAJ01000755.1, read as the reverse complement.
CGCCCAGGATGCGCACGGCCAGCGCGACCAGCAGCTCCAGATGCTCCGCGGGCGGCGGGGGCACGGCCAGGCCGAGGGCGCGGCCGATGTCGTCGGTGTGGATCCACGTCTCGAAGGCGCGCACCAGGAAGTGCTCGGTGACCGGCAGCCTGATGCCCATCAACAGCGTGGTGCGGGCGGCGAGTTCGTGATCGCGGGCGTGCGGGGTGCCGAGCAGTGCGGCCGCCTGCGCGGACCATTCGGCGACGGTCCGGCCGGGCGTGCGGCGGTGCTCGTGGGCGATCACCTCGGCGGTGCGCCGCTCCCAGGCCTCGGTCCAGTCCGCGTCCTCGTCGATCCGCGCGCCCGGTATCCGCGCCCCGATTCCCAGCCGCAGGGCCAGGTGTTCGTCGGCGGCGAGCAGATGGGCGACGGTGGCGTGCGCGTCCCAGTCGTGGACGACGGGGGTGGACCAGCGCCCCTCCAGCTCGGGCAGCAGCGCTCCGAGCCCCGCGACAGCGGCCGCGTAGGGAGCGGCGTGCCGGGCGACGGGGGGTGGCGC
>NZ_RSAJ01000754.1 GCF_003933965.1 Streptomyces sp. RP5T | reverse complement strand
CAGGGGCTCCGCCCCCGGACCCCCGCTCCTCAAACGCCGGAGGGGCTGGATTCACCTGGGCTCATGGGCGGGCCGGCCTCACTGGTCCGACGAGAAGCGGACCGCTCCCGCCGGGATCCTCGCGTCGCACCAGATTCTCGTGCCGTCCAGCAGTTCGTTGTCGGCGCCGACGACCGCGCCGTCGCCTATGACCGTGCCCGTGAGGACGGAGCGTTCGCCCACGCGTGCCCTGGTGCCGATCAGCGAGTCGGTGATGACGGCGCCCGGTTCGATCACCGCGCCCGGCAGGATCGTCGATCCGGAGACCCGGGCGCCCTCGGCGACGAACGCGCCCTCGCCGACCACCGTGCCGTCCGTCAGCTTGGCATCGGGGGCGACCCGGGCCGTGGGGAGGATCAGACGGTCGCCGCAGCGGCCGGGGACCGCCGGGGAGGGGGCCCGGCCGAGGACCAGGTCCGCCGAGCCGCGCACGAAGGCGGCGGGGGTGCCGAGGTCCAGCCAGTACGTCGAGTCGACCATGCCCTGGAGGTGGGCTCCGGCCGACAGGAGCTCGGGGAAGGTCTCGCGTTCGACCGAGACCGGGCGGCCCTGCGGGATCGTGTCGATGACCGAGCGGCGGAAGACGTACGCCCCCGCGTTGATCTGGTCGGTGACGATCTCCTCGGGAGTCTGGGGTTTCTCCAGGAAGGCCAGGACCCGGCCGGTCTCGTCGGTGGGGACCAGGCCGTAGGCCCGGGGGTCCGTGACCTTGGTGAGGTGGAGGGAGACGTCGGCGTGCGTGGTCTCGTGGGTGCGCACCAGGGCCCTGATGTCCAGGCCCGTCAGGATGTCGCCGTTGAAGATCAGGACCGGGTCGTCGGGGGCGGAGTGCAGCCGGGAGGCCACGTTGCGGATCGCGCCGCCGGTGCCGAGGGGCTCCTCCTCGGTGACGTACTCGAGGTGGAGCCCCAGGGCCGAACCGTCCCCGAAGTGCGGTTCGAAGACCTCGGCCAGGTAGCTCGTCGCGAGGACGATGTGATCGACGCCCGCCGCTCTGGCTCTGGCCAGCTGATGCGTGAGGAAGGGGACGCCGGCCGCGCGGACCATGGGCTTGGGCGTATGGACCGTGAGGGGTCGCAGCCTCGTGCCCTTGCCGCCGACCAGGAGGATCGCTTCTGTCACCTGTCGTCTCCGCTTCCTGCCGGGACCGGCCCGAACTGTCTTTCGACCGGCCAGTGTATGCAGACCGTTGTGCGGCACCTTCGGCGGCCGTGCGGCATTCGCGCCTGCCCCCCGACGGCGGTGAAACGGGTGGTACGGACTCCCCCGCGCACTCTCCCCGGCCTGCGGCGACCGTCAACGACCCTGGAGACGGGCGGCTGTCGTACGGGTGGACCCGAGTTTGCGGTAGAGCTGCCATCCGGGGCACTGGGTGGCGAAGCCGTCCCGGTGGCCGGAGATCACGTTCAGTCGTACCTTCCTACCCTTCGGATAGAGGTTGCCACCGCCCGACTTCAGATACGTCTTGCCCTTGGGGTTGGCGCCGTGGAGACCGAGCTTCCACGCGGCGAGCCGTGCGACGGCCTTCGTCACGGCGGCGGGCGGCTTCTTGGAGCCGTAGCTGCCGAGGACGGCGATCCCCATGCTGTTGGAGTTGAAGCCGAGGGTGTGGGCGCCGAGGACCGGCTTCGCCACCCCGCCGGCGCGGCCCTCGTAGATGTTTCCGCACTTGTCGACGAGGAAGTTGTAGCCGATGTCCCGCCAGCCCATGCTCTTGACGTGGTAGCGGTAGATACCGCGGATGAGTGAGGGTGCCTGCGTGCAGCGGTACCCGTTGCCGGACGCCGTGTGGTGGACGAAGGCCGCCTTGACCTTCTTCGTGTAGACGAACTTCCCCTCGCGCAGCCGCTCGTCGGCGCCCCAGCCGCGGCGGGTGACGATGCGCGGGCGCGGTCCGATGTACGGCTTCACCCGCTGCTGCCCCGTCAACTGCCCGGCACGCAGGGTGTACAGCTCCTCTTCGGTCTGCTGCCGGTCCAGCGCCGGGATCTCGGTGGCGTCGGGGCCGGCGAGACCGTCGTTGGCGGCGGCCGCGTCCGTCCGGGCGAGGTCGTCGGCGGACTCGGCGGATTCGGCGGGGTCGGCGGTGGGCGCGGAGCGGGGTGCGAGGGCGCGCCGGGGTGCGCCCGCCGCGCTCTCCTGCCGGACGGGCGCCGGCGCGCTCTCCCCCGGGTCCACGAGTTCCAGACGCAGACCCGCCGGGAGCGGGGCGGTCGTGGTCGCCGTACGGGAGCCGCGGGCCGTGTCCTCGGTCCTGCGGTCGGCCTCGGCGCGGACCCGTACCTCCACGCCGTCGGAGTCACCCACCCACAGCGGTGCGGTGGCGCCGCGGACGCGGCCGGAGGTGCGCTCGGCGGTGCCGGGGTCGGCGGCGTCGTCGTTGTGGGTCTCCAGGTCCTGCCAGCCCGTCCAGGTGTCGGTGCCGGACGCGCGGGTGCGGACCTGGACGCGGCCGTGCAGCACGGTGTCCGGATCGTCCCAGACCACGCCCACGAGGGAGAAGTGCCGTACGTCCCGGCGGGGCAGGCCCTGTTCGGCGACCGGCGCGAGGGTGCGGTCACGGGAGGCGAGGGGCGCGAGGGGCAGCGACTGGGTGCCCCCGAGCGCTTCCGCGGCCGACGCCGGTCTCGCGGTCGCCGGTGACACCGGTCTCGCCGCGGCGGCGGGCGAGGTGAGGGGAAGGGCGAGGGCGACCGCGCAGGTGACGCCGACGGAGGAAGCAAGAAGTCCACGCATGCTCCCGATCGTGGACATAGTCATATAAATCTGTCCATCGGGGAACTGACGGACCGTCGGGTGCCGTTGCGCCGAACCGGTGGCCCCGCGCGGAGGTGGCCGACCGCGCGCCCGCGTACGCTTTCGCGGGTGAACGCCACTGATCGCACCCCTGCCGACCTGCTGCGTTCCGCGCTCGCCGCGGATCCCGGACGCCCCCTGGTGACCTTCTACGACGATGCCACGGGCGAACGTGTCGAATTGTCCGTGGCCACCTTCGCCAATTGGGTGGCCAAGACCTCGAACCTCCTCCAGGGCGACCTCGCCGCGGCGCCGGGTGACCGGGTGACGCTGTTGCTGCCCGCACACTGGCAGACGGCGGTGTGGCTGCTGGCGTGCGCGTCGGTGGGGGTGGTCGCGGACGTGGGCGGCGATCCGGCCGCGGCCGACGTGGTGGTGAGCGGGCCGGACACGCTGGAGGCGGCTCGGGCGTGCTCCGGGGAGCGGGTCGCGCTGGCGCTGCGGCCGCTGGGCGGGCGGTTCCCGCAGCCGCCGGAGGGGTTCGTCGACTACGCCGTGGAGGTGCCGGGGCAGGGCGACCGGTTCGCACCCTTCGCTCCGGTGGATCCGGACGAGCCCGCGCTGGTCGTCGCCGGGCGGGAGTTCAGCGGGGCGGAGGTCGTCGAGCGGGCC
>NZ_RSAJ01000753.1 GCF_003933965.1 Streptomyces sp. RP5T | reverse complement strand
GGATCCCCTCCGTCGACCGCCCCGACCCCGTCGCCGTACTGGAACGCCAGGGCCGCGACCGCCTCACCGAACTGCTCCCGATCCGGTACGGCAGGATGTCGGCGTCCCCCCTTGCCTTCCTGCGGGGCGCGACCGCCGTGATGGCCGCCGACCTCGCCGCCCTGCCGCACACCGGCCTCACCGTGCAGCTCTGCGGCGACGCCCACCTGCTCAACTTCGGTCCGTACGCCTCCCCGGAGGGCTCCCGCTCTCTCCTCTTCGGCCTCAACGACTTCGACGAGACCTTCCCCGGCCCCTTCGAGTGGGACGTCAAGCGGCTCGCCGCGAGCGTGGCCGTGGCCGCCCGCGAGAACGGGCACAACGAGGCCAAGGCCCACCGGGCGGCGGGCGAGGCGGTCACCGCGTACCGCACGGCGATGCGCCGGCTGGCCCGGATGGGAGAGCTGGAGGTCTGGTACGAGGGCGTCGACGCCGACAGCCTGCCGCCCCTGGTTCGTCCCCGCGGCCACCAGCGGGGCGGCGGGTCCAGCCTCACCCGGGTGCGCCGCCGCACCAGCCTCCAGGCGCTCGACAAGCTCACGGAGGTCGTCGACGGCCGCCGCCGCATCATCCACGACCCGCCCCTGCTCGAACCGGCCGGTGCCCCCGACACGGCCGGCCTGCGCAAGATCTTCAGCGACTACCGCTCCACGCTCTCCGAGGAACGCCGGATCCTCCTGGACCGCTACCGCTTCGTCGACGCGGCCCGCAAGGTCGTCGGCGTCGGCAGCGTCGGCCTGCGCTGCTTCATCGTGCTGCTGGCCGGGCGGGACGCCGACGACCTGTTGTTCCTGCAGATCAAGGAGGCGCGGACGGCCGTACTGGAGGAGCATCTGCCACACGGCCCCTACGTCCATCCCGGCCGTCGTGTGGTCGTGGGCCAGCGGCTGATCCAGGCGGAGAGCGACATCTTCCTGGGCTGGATGAGCGGACCGCAGGGCAGGGCCTTCTACTGGCGCCGGCTGCGTGACACGAAGGGGGTCCCGGACGTCGCCGGCATGTCCCCGTCGGACCTCAGGGCCTACGCCCGCCTGTGCGGCACCACGCTGGCCCGCGGCCACGCCCGCTCCGGCGACCGGATCGCCATCGCCGCGTATCTGGGCGGCGCCGACACCTTCGACCAGGCGGTCGCCGACTTCGCCCTCGCCTACGCCGCCCGGACCACGTCCGACCACGCGACCCTGTGCGCCGCCATCGCCGCGGGCGTCGTCACGGCGGCCCCGGGCGAGTGAACCCGGCCTCCCCGGCAGGGCGAAAAGCTGCGCGCAGGGCCGGCATCAGCCCGCCGGTCCGGGGCTAGTCTTCTACACCACACCCACGCACACGGAGGCCCGTCATGGGCACCATTGTCCTTTCCGGGACCGTCGTCCTGGTCATCCTGGGCTTCGGGAACCACACCTGGTGGCTCGTCGCCGTAGCCCTGCTCTTCGTGTACATGCAGTACGGCCGGGGCGGTGCCTCGGCGTCCTCGTCGGGCGGTTCCTCGGGCGGCTCGTCCGGCGGTGGTTCGGGGGCCGTGCCCGGCAGCTACCGGGCCTACCGCGACCGCCGGGACAAGCAGGCCAAGTGGGACCGCCGCTACCGCCGCGAGCGTCCCCTGGAGTCCCGTCGGCAGGCGCGTGAAAGAAAAAGCTAGGGACTTCGCGGGCGCCCGGGCCGGGGCTCAGAGACCGGGGGCGCCCCACAGGGGGAACCAGCGGTTCAGGTCCTGCTCGATCCGCAGATCGTCCGTGAGCGCGGCCTTCACCCGCAGCTCCAGCGCGTTGTCGCGCCGCTGTGCCGAGCCGGGCAGCGGCGCGAAGGGGTAGAAGGTGCCGCGTTTGTAGAGGTAGACCAGCGCGAGGGAACGGCCCTCGGGGTCCTTGAACCCGGCCAGCGAGCACAGCAGTTGCGGCCCGAAGCCGTTGACCTCCATCGAACTGTTCACCGCGTGCAGGTCGTTGACGAGCTGCGGCAGCTGCTCCGGGACCCGCTCGGAGACCAGCCAGGAGTAGCCGAAGTCGTCCCTGACGAGTTCCACGGGCGGGCCGTCCCGGTCGGCGTCCGCGTCCAGCAGCGCCTGGACCTCCCGGTGCGTCTGCTCGAAGACCGCGCCCTCGACCGTGGCGAAGCACACCGCCCCGCGCCCGGTCGGGGTGAAGGAGACGGCCGCCTCCAGCGTGATGGCCGCCGACGGCAGCGCGAAGAGCTGGTCGAGATCGGGTGCGACGGGCTTCGTGCGCCCCAGCAGGATGTCCAGCAGCCCCATTCTCAGCCCGCCTTCCCGGGCTCCAGCGGCTCACCCAGCTCCGCGGAGATCCGGCCCAGCTGCTCCAGCCGCTGTTCCAGGGACGGGTGGGTGGAGAAGAACCGCTCGAAGCCGGGCTCCTTGCCGGTGGCGGGAGTGAAGTAGAAGGCGTTGAAGGCCTGGGCGGTGCGCAGGTCCTTGGTGGGGATGCGGGCGAGGTCCCCGGTGACCTTGGTGAGCGCGGAGGCGAGGGCCGAGGGGCGCCCGGTGAGCAGGGCCGCGGCCCGGTCCGCCGCCAGTTCGCGGTACCGGGACAGCGCCCTGATCAGCAGGAAGCTGAGCGCGTACACGGCCGCCGAGACACCCATCACGGCGGCGAAGATCACGGCGGTGTTCTGGTCCCTCCGTCCGCCGAACAGCTGGCTGTAGAACGCGAACCGCACGATCAGTCCGGCGATCACCCCGAGGAAGGACGCGATGGTGATCACGGCGACGTCCTTGTGCGCCACGTGCGACAACTCGTGCGCCAGCACACCCTCCAGCTCACCGGGCTCCAGCCGGTCGAGCAGCCCGGTCGTCACGCACACCACGGCGTTGTCCGGGCTGCGGCCGGTGGCGAACGCGTTCGGCATGCCCATCGTGGAGACCGCGACCACGGGTTTGGGCATGTCCGCGAGCGCGCACAACCGGTCGACCACGGCATGCAGTTCGGGATACTCCGTGGGCTCCACGACCCGCCCGCGCATCGCGAACAGCGCGATCTTGTCGGAGAACCAGAACTGCGCCACGAACATCACGCCGAGCAGCCCCACCACGACCAGCCAGGACTTCAGCACCACGATCAGCGCGGCGACGAACGCCACGTACAGCAGCCCGAGCAGGAACATCGTGACCGTCATCCGTACGGTCAACCGCCGGTCGCTCCGGAAACGACTCCGCATCTCCACCACCCCGCAGTCAGGCACTCGCCCCACCTTCAGTGTGCACCCGCCACCACCCATGAGGCGGTCCCGATCGGCCCTAGTACCAGCAAAGGCTCAGCCCCGCAGCCCTCCCACAGCCACCGCTCGGCCGTTCCGGGCCCCACATCCGCCGCCATAGGATGCCATCGCGGCACCGCCTGCCGGGCCCCGCGAGAGACGCCTCGCATACGACCCCGGGCGCGGGGTCGCCGAGCCGTGGGCCGGGCCTAGTAC
>NZ_RSAJ01000752.1 GCF_003933965.1 Streptomyces sp. RP5T | reverse complement strand
CCCCCGTAGAAGTGGGTGCCGAGCACCAGCGCGCCGGACCGTCCCGCGGGACCAGACTGAACGCCGTACCCAAGCGGGCACCACCACTTACCGAACGCCGGGCGGTCCCGGCGGCTCACTGACTGACCGATATAGGAGACATACCGTGACATCGGCTGTAACCATCACCAGGCACGGGGGCACTGGCGGGCGTACGGCCGTTGCCGCGCGGGCGCGGCAGGTCGTCAAGGCGTACGGGTCCGGCGAGACCCGAGTCGTCGCCCTCGACCATGTGGACGTGGACATCGCTCGCGGACAGTTCACCGCGATCATGGGCCCCTCCGGGTCCGGCAAGTCCACCCTCATGCACTGCCTCGCCGGTCTCGACACCGTGACGAGCGGTCAGATCCACCTGGACGACACCGAGATCACCGGCCTGAAGGACAAGAAGCTCACGCAGCTGCGCCGGGACCGGGTCGGGTTCATCTTCCAGGCGTTCAACCTGCTCCCGACGCTCAACGCGCTGGAGAACATCACGCTGCCCATGGACATCGCCGGGCGCAAGCCGGACAAGCAGTGGCTCGCGCGCGTGGTGGACACCGTGGGACTTTCGGACCGCCTCAGGCACCGGCCCACCCAGCTCTCCGGCGGACAGCAGCAGCGTGTCGCCGTGGCCCGCGCCCTGGCAGCCCGCCCCGAGATCATCTTCGGTGACGAGCCGACCGGAAACCTCGACTCGCGCGCGGGTGCCGAGGTACTGGGCTTCCTGCGCCGCTCGGTCGACGAACTCGGGCAGACCATCGTGATGGTCACGCACGACCCGGTCGCCGCCTCCTACGCGGACCGGGTGCTGTACCTCGCCGACGGCCGGATCGTCGACGAGATGCACAAGCCGACCGCGGAGGCCGTCCTGGACCGCATGAAGGACTTCGACGCCCGGGGGCGCACGTCATGACCGTCATGAAGACCTCCCTGCGCAACTTCTTCGCGCACAAGGGACGCATGGCCCTGTCGGCCGTGGCGGTCCTGCTGTCGGTCGCCTTCGTCTGCGGGACGCTGGTGTTCACCGACACGATGAACACCACCTTCGACAAGCTCTTCCAGGCCACCTCCTCGGACGTGACGGTGAGCGCCAAGGGCGCCTCCGACACCGGTGAGACCACCTCCGACAACGGCAAACCGCCGGTCATGCCGGCCTCCGTGCTGACCAAGGTGCGCGAGGCGCAGGGCGTGAAGACGGCGGAGGGGACCGTCTTCTCGACCTCGGTGACCGTCGTGGACGCCGACAAGGACAGCCTCTCGCCGTCCGGCGGCGGCCCGACCATCGTCGGCAACTGGAACGCCAACGACGCCCGCACCATGAAGATCACCTCCGGTACGGCGCCGAGGAGCCCCGACCAGGTCATGGTCGACAAGGACACCGTCGACAAGCACCACCTGAAGCTCGGTGACGAGATCGGCGTCATCAGCGCGGTCGGCACGCACACCGCGAAGATCTCCGGCGTCGCCGAGTTCGAGGTCACCAACCCCGGCGCCGCGATCTTCTACCTGGACACGAAGACCGCGCAGGCCGCGCTCGTCGGCCGGCCGAACGTCTTCACGAACGTCAACGTCACGGCCGCGGCCGGAGTAAGCGACGACCAGCTCAAGAAGAACGTCGCCGCCGGACTCGGCGGCGCCTACAAGGTGCAGACGGCCAAGGAGACCGCCGACGCCAACCAGAAGGACGTCGAGGGCTTCCTGAACGTCATGAAGTACGCGATGCTCGGCTTCGCCGGGATCGCCTTCCTCGTCGGCATCTTCCTCATCATCAACACCTTCTCGATGCTGGTCGCGCAGCGCACCCGGGAGATCGGCCTGATGCGGGCCATCGGGTCCTCGCGCCGCCAGGTCAACCGGTCCGTGCTGGTCGAGGCGCTCCTGCTCGGCGTCTTCGGCTCGGTGCTCGGGGTCGGCGCGGGCGTCGGGCTCGCGATCGGGCTGATGAAGCTCATGGGCTCCATGGGCATGAACCTGTCGACCAGCGATCTGACGGTCGCCTGGACGACCCCGGTGGTCGGCCTGCTCCTCGGGGTGGTCGTCACCGTCCTCGCCGCCTGGCTTCCGGCCCGCCGCGCGGGCAAGGTCTCACCGATGGCCGCCCTGCGGGACGCGGGCGCCCCGGCCGACGCCAGGGCGGGCTGGATCAGGGCCCTGCTGGGCACGGCCCTGACCGCCGGCGGCGGCTGCGCACTCTACCTGGCCGCCGCGGCCGACAAGGCCAAGGAGGGCTCCCTGTGGCTCGGCCTCGGCGTGGTGCTCTCCCTGATCGGCTTCGTCGTGATCGGCCCGCTCCTCGCCGGTGGCGTGGTGCGCGTGCTGGGCGCCGTCGTCCTCAGGGTGTTCGGTCCCGTCGGCCGCATGGCCGAGCGCAACGCCCTGCGCAACCCGCGCCGTACGGGAGCCACGGGCGCCGCCCTGATGATCGGCCTCGCGCTGGTGGCCTGTCTGTCGGTGGTCGGCTCCTCCATGGTCGCCTCGGCCACCGAAGAGCTCGACAAGTCGGTCGGCACGGACTTCATCATCCAGTCCGACAGCGGGCAGCTCATCACCCCGGCCGCGGTAAAGGCCGTCAAGGGCACCTCCGGCCTCGATCACGTCACCGAGTACCGGATCACGGAGGCCGACTACACGACCCCCGACGGCAAGACGCTCAAGGACACCGACATCACGGCGGCCGACCCGTCGTACGCCACCGACCTGCGCACCAAGACCGTCGCCGGGAAGCTCGCCGACGCCTACCGGCCCGACTCGATGTCCGTGCACGAGAAGTTCGCCAGGGCGCACGGCATCCACCTGGGCTCGAAGATCAAGGTCGCCTTCAAGGACGGCGCGACCGCCGACCTGACGGTCCGGGCGATCACCAGCAGTGACGTCGTCATCGACGCGGGCTCGAAGTACATCTCGATCGCCACGCTCGCCAAGTACGTGCCGGCCGACAAGATGCCCCTCGACCAGCTGGTCTTCGCCAACGCCAAGGAGGGCCAGCAGGACGCGGCCTACAAGTCGTTGAAGGCTTCGCTGCACGACTACCCGCAGTACACCGTGCGCGACCAGACCGACTACAAGGAAGCCTTCAAGGACCAGATCGGCCAGCTCCTGAACATGATCTACGGCCTGCTGGCCCTCGCGATCATCGTCGCGATCCTGGGTGTCGTGAACACCCTGGCGCTCTCGGTGGTCGAGCGGACCCGGGAGATCGGCCTCATGCGGGCCATCGGGCTCTCGCGGCGCCAGCTGCGGCGGATGATCCGCCTGGAGTCGGTGGTGATCGCCCTCTTCGGCGCCCTGCTGGGACTGGGGCTGGGCATGGGCTGGGGCGCCACCGCCCAGAAGCTCCTCGCCCTGGAGGGCCTGAAGGTCCTGGACATCCCGTGGCCGACGATCGTCGCGGTCTTCATCGGCTCGGCCTTCGTGGGCCTGTTCGCCGCCCTGATCCCGGCGTTCCGGGC
>NZ_RSAJ01000751.1 GCF_003933965.1 Streptomyces sp. RP5T | reverse complement strand
CGCCGGCACCGGCCCGCCGACTCCTTCGACGAGCTGGCCCGGCACCGGCTCCTGGAGCGGCGTGCCCTGCTCGAACAGCACGTGGGGCGGCGGCCTCCGCACGGCGGGCCGGTGGGCTGGGTGCACGGGGACTTCCACCCCTTCAACCTGCTCTACCGGGGCGACGCACCCGCCGCGATCGTCGACTGGGACCGGCTGGGCGTGAAGCCCCGCGCCGAGGAGGCCGTACGCGCCGCCGCGATCTTCTTCGTACGGCCCGCGGGGACGCTGGATCTGCCGAAGGTGCGGGCCTACGCGCGCGCGTACCGGCGTACGGCGGGGGCCACGCCCTCCGAGCTGGCGGCGGCCGTGCACCGCGTGTGGTGGGAGCGGCTCAACGACTTCTGGATGCTGCGCTGGCACTACGAGCGCGGCGACACCCGCGCGGATCCCCAGTTCCCGGCGGCCTCGGCGCTGGTGGTGTGGTGGACGCGGGAGTACGACGCGGTGTGCGACGCCTTCGTGGGCTGACACGGGCCTGCCGGAAACAGCACGCGGGCGTGAGTCGCGTTCGCCGACCCACGCGCGCGTGCGGGCTCAGCCGGAGCCGCCGTTCCCGCCGCCGTCGGTGACGCCCCCGACGACCTGGTCGGTCGGCTCGGCCGTGTCCGTGGGCTGGGCCGTGTCCGACGGCTGCGCCGTCTCGGACGGCTCGGGCGCCGTCTCGGACGGCTGCGTGGCCGAGGGCGAGGGCGTGTAGGAGGGGGTGTACGACGGCGTCCAGGACGGCGTGTATCCGGAGCCGCCGGAGCTGCCGCTGTCGTCCGTGGACGTGTCGGTCTCCTCGCTCGTCGCGTCGTCGCTCGGCGTCTCGCTGGGCGTCTTGTCGTCGGTGGTCTTCGAGGTGGTCGGCGACACCGAGTCGCCGCCGCCACCGCCGCTCCCGCCGCCACCGCCGCCGTTCAGCGCGAGCGCGACGCCCGCCGCGACGGCGATCACCGCGAGGACGGCGAGGATCCACAGCTTGCCGCGGCCGCTGCCCCGGTTGCCGTGGCCCTCGAAGCCGCCGTCGTCCCCGCCGCCGTAGCCGGAGGGGAGGATCTGCTGCGGGATCTGGGTGGTGCCGGAGGTGGCGCCGGGGTGCGGCAGCACGCTGGTGCTCGCGAAGCCCGCGGCGGGCGTGCCGCGGCCGTCGTGCGCCGTCACCGGGCCGGTGTTCCAGGTGCCGGTGTGGCCGCCCTGGTCGTACAGCATCTGCAGGCCGTACTGGACGAGCCCGCGCATCTCCTCGGCCGTCTGGAAGCGGTCGTCCGGCTCCTTGGCGAGCGAGCGCATGACCAGGCCGTCCAGCTCCGGCGGGACGGCGTCGGAGACCTGCGACGGAGGCGTCGGGATGTCCTGGACGTGCTGGTAGACCACGGACAGCGGGGTCTCGCCGGTGAACGGCGGCCTGAGCGCGAGGAGTTCGTAGAGGAGACAGCCCGTCGCGTACAGGTCGGAGCGGTGGTCGACGGCCTTGCCGAGGGCCTGCTCCGGGGAGAGGTACTGCGGGGTGCCCATGACCATGCCGGTCTGCGTCATCGTCGTGGAGGCGCCGTGCAGGGCGCGGGCGATGCCGAAGTCCATGACCTTGACCGCGCCGTTGTGCGTGATGATCACGTTGGCGGGCTTGATGTCGCGGTGCACGATGCCGTGCTGGTGGGAGTAGGCGAGCGCCTCCAGCACCCCGGAGACGATGATCAGGGCCTGCTCGGGCCCGGGCGCCTCGGCGTTGAGCAGCAGATCCCGGATCGTCCGCCCCTCGACGATCTCCATGACGATGTACGGCACCGACTGGCCGCCCACGTAGTCCTCGCCGGAGTCGTACACGGCGACGATCGCGTGGTGGTTGAGGCCCGCCACGGACTGGGCCTCACGCGTGAAACGGGCCTTGGACGTCGGGTCCTCGGCGAGGTCGGCGCGCAGCAGCTTGACCGCCACGGTGCGCCCGAGCCGTACGTCCTCGGCCGCGAACACCTCGGCCATACCGCCCCGGCCGAGTCTGCGGGTCAGCCGGTACCTGCCGTCCCCCACCAGTCCGCCGTTACCCCACAGCTCCGGCGCATCTGACATTCCGCCGCCAGTCGCCTCGGGGTCGGACGGGCCCTGAGCGCGCTGCTGCTGTGCCATCGGTCCTCGCCGTCGTTTCTGCCCGCGGTGCGCGCGGTGTTGTTACGGTCTCCGTCGGCCACGCTACAGCCTTCGCGCAAGCCGCCGGTCCGGGATGAGCCCGGGGACCGGCCCGAGACGGACCGGCCATCAAACCTGTACTACGTCTCGGCGTGCAAATTCTGTGTACCGGCCGTAGGGCAGCTGTAACGCCCGCCCGACCATTCTTTCGCGTACGGACACGGAACGGGCACCACGTGCGCCGACCACCCGGCACCGCTCCGTGGCCAAACTCACGCAGAAGAACCCGAACGAGCGTTTCCCACGGGTGACATGGCAGAGCCGACGCGAAGGGGCCCGGCAGCGTCGACTGCCGGGCCCCTTCGTTCGTCGGGGGTTACAGGTACGGTCCGCCCGAGCGGCCGCCCGCGCGCGGGTCGATGCCGTCCTCCTGGCCGCCGACCCCCGGCGGCAGGGCGCGGCGCATCTGCTCCAGCTGGGCCCGTGCGGCCATCTGCTGGGCGAACAGCGTGGTCTGGATCCCGTGGAAGAGGCCCTCCAGCCAGCCCACCAACTGGGCCTGGGCGATGCGCAGTTCCGCGTCGCTCGGGGTCGCCTCCTCGTTGAAGGGCAGCGAGAGCCGCTCCAGCTCCTCCACGAGTTCGGGAGCGAGCCCGTCCTCCAGCTCCTTGACCGAGCTGGAGTGGATCTCCTTGAGCCGGGCCCGGCTGGCCTCGTCGAGAGGAGCCGCGCGCACCTCTTCGAGCAGCTGCTTGATCATGCTGCCGATCCGCATGACCTTCGCGGGCTGCTCGACCATCTCCGTGACCGGGACCTCCCGGGAGTCGTCGTCACCCCCGCCGCCCAGTGCCATCCCGTCCTGGCCCACGACCAGGATCTGGGGACTTTCCGGCGAACCTTCGTTCCTCGGCATCTCCATGCCGCCATTCTCTCGCACCCGTACACCTCATCACCGGGGTGCCCCCACTGTGGGCTGATCCACCCTTCCCGGAGCGGTTCGCCCCCATGGAGTCACCCGGAATGCCGGTCCTTTGGCGAAATGCCAGTGTTGTTCCGTGACTTTCTGGCTGCGCGCGACGGTACTGGCGATCGTGGTGGGCGCGAGCGCTGTCGTCCTGCCGCAGGCCGGCCCGGCGCACGGCGCCGAACTGACGCCGCCCGGCCGCCGTGCGGCCCACGCGGTACTCCTCCACGGACCGCCGGGCACGGCCGCGTCCCCGGCCACCCCGGCCACGCGGTCACCGGAGCCTGCACCGGCCCGCGGGACACCGCACAAGGCCGTACGGCCGCACGCCACCGCCCTCCCGCCGCACAGCGCCCCGAGCC
>NZ_RSAJ01000750.1 GCF_003933965.1 Streptomyces sp. RP5T | reverse complement strand
TCCCCACCCTCCCCGGCGACTACCCGGCTTACTATGCGGCCGTGGCCAGGGCCCTCGTCGACGGCGGCACCAACCCGGTGACCGCACTGGAGGCGGCCGCCGCCCTCGACGTACTGGAGGCGGCGCGCCGTTCGGCCCGCGACAACGTGGCGGTGCAGCTGTGACGCACAACACCGGGCTGACCCCGAAGTTCCAGCCGGAACTCACCCCGCCCCTGGAGGAACTGGAGGCGCAGGAACGCCGCCTGGTCTTCCGGCAGTTCACGTACGACGACGCGTGGGCGCTGGGCTCGCTGCTGGTGGAGCTGGCGCGGGAGCGGCAGGCACCCGTGGCCATCGACATCCACCGCGGCGGCCAGCAGCTCTTCCACGCGGCCCTGCCGGGTTCCACCCCGGACAACGACGCCTGGATCGACCGCAAGCGCCGGGTCGTGGAGCGCTACGGCTCCGCCTCCTACCTGGTCGGCGCCCGCTTCCGCGCCAAGGGCAGCACCTTCGAGGAGTCCTCGCGTCTGGACCCGGACGAGTACGCGGCACACGGCGGCTCCTTCCCGGTGACGGTGGAGGGCGTGGGCGTCGTCGGCACGGTGACGGTCTCGGGCCTGCCCCAGCTCCAGGACCACCGTCTGGTGGTCGAGGCGCTGGAGGAGTTCCTGAGCAAGGACCGCTAGCGGGAGCGGAATTATCGCCGGGTCCTGCCCGTTGGCACCTGCCATGAAGGATTCCATCGGCACGTACGGCATCTGGAACGGCGGCGGACTGCGCGGGGAGGACCCGTCCGGGCGGGGTGAACGCGCCGAGGCCGCCGCCGAACTGGAGGAGCTCGGGTTCGGGGCGATCTGGCTGGGCGGCAGCAGTTCGGCAGCCCACGCGGCCCCGCTGCTCGACGCGACGTCCCGCGTGGTCGTCGGCACCAGCATCCAGAGCATCTGGGACCACGAGGCCGAGGCCGCCGCCGCGAGCTTCACCGACCTGAACGCCGCCCACGCCGGCCGCTTCGTGCTGGGCCTGGGCGTCAGCCACGCCAAGCTCGCGGAGCAGTACCGGCGGCCGTACTCGGCCCTGGTGGCCTACCTGGACGCCCTGGACGAGGCGGGAGTGCCGGCCGAGGGCCGGGTCCTGGCCGCCCTGGGCCCGCGGACCGTCGAGCTGGCCCGCGACCGCGCGGCCGGCTCGATCCCGTACCTGATCACCGCGGAGCAGACGGCACGCTCCCGTGAACTCCTGGGCGAGGAAGCCCTGTTGGCGCCGGAACTCAAGGTCGTCCTGGAGTCCGACCCCGCGCGGGCCCGCGCCCTGGCCCGCGACTACCTGGCCATTTACCTGGGCCTGCCCAACTACACCAACAACTTCCTCCGCAACGGCTTCACGGAGGACGACCTGCTGGACGGCGGCAGCGACCGCCTGGTCGACGCGGTCTTCGCCTGGGGCACGGACGAGCAGATCCGCGCCCGCGTCGACGAGTTCGTCGCGGCGGGCGCGGACCACGTGGCCCTGCAGATCGTGGACGGCGCACCGCGCCACGAACTCCCGAGGGAGGGCTGGCGCAAGCTCGCCTCTCTGCTCGGGTGAGCCATGGCCTTTGAGGGGCACGAGGAACTGCGCGACAAGCCACAGGCGGCCCGCGGTCATCGGACGACGCGCAGTCCCCGGCTCACCCAGCGCAGCGGCTACGCGTCCTTGAACTCCTGCCGCTGACGCCCCAGCCCCGAGATCTCCAGCTCCACCACGTCCCCCGCCCGCAGATACGGCTTGGGCTCGGGCTCCCCCATCGCGACCCCGGCGGGCGTGCCGGTGTTGATGACGTCACCCGGGTACAGGGTCATGAACTGGCTGACGTACCGCACCACTTCACCGACCGGGAAGATCTGTTCGGCGGTCGTGCCGTCCTGCTTCAGCTCGCCGTTGACCCACAGCTTCAGGGACAGGCGCTGCGGATCGGGGACCTCATCCGCCGTCACCAGCCAGGGGCCCAGGGGGTTGAACGTCTCGCAGTTCTTCCCCTTGTCCCACGTCCCGCCGCGCTCGATCTGGAACTCCCGCTCGGACACGTCGTGCGCCACCGCGTACCCGGCGACATGGGCGAGCCCCTCCTCGGCGGACGACAGATAGCGGGCCGTGCGCCCGATCACGACCGCCAGCTCGACCTCCCAGTCGGTCTTCTCCGACTTCCGGGGCACGAGAACCGTGTCGTAGGGGCCGACCACGGTGTCCGCGGCCTTGAAGAAGATCACCGGCTCGGCGGGCGGCTGGGCCCCCGTCTCGCGCGCGTGGTCGTGGTAGTTCAGGCCGATGCAGACGATCTTGCCGATCCGGGCGAGCGGCGGCCCGACACGGAGTCCCGTGGCGTCCAGTTCCGGCAGGTCGCCGGACTCCGCGGCCGCGCGGAGGCGGCCGAGTGCCGCGTCGTCGGCGAGCAGCGCCCCGTCGATGTCCTCCACGACACCGGACAGGTCGCGCAGGACCCCGTCGGCGTCGAGCAGCGCGGGCGTCTCCGTTCCCGCCGTACCGACTCGCAGCAGCTTCATGATCACTATCTCCCTCGATTGCGGGGCGTCCTCCGACGGGTGCAGCCATCGGATGACTGGTCGATCCTCCAAGCTGGGCGTCCGGTCCGCAATACCCGGTTCACGGACTGGACCGGTCAGCGGTAGAGGGCGGCCCTCTCGACCGCGGCCCACGTCGAGCTGGTCACCACGTACAGGGCGGCCGCCAGGGGCACCACCGCCACGGTGAACAGCGTGAAGAACGACATGAACGGCATGGCCCTGCTCATCGCGCCCATGCCGGGAACGGGCTGTCCGTCGGCCACCGGCAGGACCGGGTTCGCGGCCATCATCCGCTTCGTGCGGCGGTAGTTGAAGGTCGCCACGACGGCCACGAACACGAAGAGGCAGACGTAGACGAGTCCCGCTCCCCCGAACATCCCGCCGTGGCCGAGGGCGTCCGCCCAGCGTCCGCCGAGCGGCGCGGCGAACAGCTCGTGGCCGAGCAGTTCGTTCGCCTGGCCGCCGATCGTGGTGTTGGAGAAGAGGTGGTACAGCAGGAAGAAGGCGGGGAGCTGAAACAGTCCGGGCAGACAGCCGGACAGCGGGGAGACCTTCTCCTCGGCGTGCAGGGCCATCACGGCCTTCTGGAGCTCGCCGGGATCGTCCTTGTGCTTCCTGCGCAGTTCGGCGATCTTCGGCTGGAGCCGGGTGCGGGCCTTCTGGCCGCGGGCGGCGGCGCGGGACAGGGGGTGCACGAGCAGGCGTACGAGAGCGGTGAACAGGACGATCGCGGCGGCGGCCGCGGTGGCGCCGAAGAGGGGGTGGAGCAGGTCGGCGAGGTGCTGGACCAGATCAGCGAAGACGGACATGGGTGAGCCCTCCGGGGGTCTCGTCGTGCCGGAAGCGAGCAGGGCGGCATGACGACCCGCGCGGGGTGTCCGTACAGGAGGGAGCCCCTACGCGGCGGTCGCCGGGAGGGGGTGGCCGGGGG
>NZ_RSAJ01000074.1 GCF_003933965.1 Streptomyces sp. RP5T | reverse complement strand
GCCCCACCCCACCCCGCGCGCGGCCGAAGGCCATTGGCGGGACGGGGAGGACCGACCGGGTGACACGCGGGCGCTCCGCCTCGCCCACAACCGCCGGCCCACGGCAACCGCCCTCCAGCGCTGCCACCAGCAGGGCGTCACCTCGGACGCTCCGGCTGGCCCGCGCCAACCGCCCCCAGCACTGCCGCCGGCCGACGGCATGCGCCACGTCCGCCCGCAGCCGAGGGCCATCGGCGGAACGGGGAGAGCCAAATGGGTGACACCGAGAGCACCGGAGGCGGACACGCCCGGACAACCCGCGGCAACCGCCGCCGAAGCCGCACTCAGGCCGCGTCGACCAGCCGGCTCACCCCGCCCCGTCCCCCATGATCTGCTCGCGCAGGCGTCCGCAGCAGCGGTTGATCAGGCGGGACACGTGCATCTGGGAGATGCCGAGCTGTTCGGCTATCCGGGTCTGGGTCATGTCGCCGAAGAAGCGCATGTAGAGGATGGCGCGCTCCCGCTCGGGCAGGGCGGCCAGCCGGGGCCTGACGGACTCACGGTCGACGACGGTGTCCAGGGCGGGATCGGCGGAGCCGAGGGCGTCGGCGAGCGAGTAGCCGTCCTCGCTGCCGGGCAGCTCGGCGTCCAGGGAGAGGGCGCTGAAGCTCTCCAGGGCCTCCAGGCCCACCAGGACGTCCTCCTCTTTCAGGTGGGCGTGCTCGGCGATCTCGGCGACGGTGGGCCTGCGTCCCGGGATGGTCTGGGCGAGGTCCTGAGAGGCGAGGCGGACCCGGTTGCGCAGCTCCTGGACCCGGCGCGGCACGTGCAGGGTCCACATGTGGTCGCGGAAGTGCCGCTTGATCTCGCCGGTGACGGTGGGCACGGCGTAGCTCTCGAAGGCGTTGCCGCGTGCGGGGTCGTACCGGTCGACGGCCTTGACCAGGCCGAGGGCGGCGACCTGGCGCAGGTCGTCGTAGCTCTCGCCGCGGTTGCGGAAACGGCCGGCGAGCCGGTCCGCCATGGGCAGCCAGGCCTCGACGATCCGCCCGCGCAGGGTGTCGCGCTCGGGCCCCGGGGGCAGCGCCGCGAGCCTGCGGAAGGCCTCGGCCGTGTCGGGGGCGTCGTCGTGCGGGTGGTGCTTCGCGCTCACTCGGGTGGGCATGGGCGTCGCAACTCCCTGGATCGTGCTCCGGTGGACGATCGGCGGGGGGCGCGTCCGAGTGCGGACAGGCGCGGCCACGGCGGGCGATCGCCGCTCCCATGGACGTGCCTCCGGTCCGAAGCACTGTGAGTGCGCCTGCCCCCGGCCCCGAGGGCCAAACACCGGGCAGGTTTTCCCGGGGCCCGCCGGGTGACTCGTAGGGCTGCTGCCTGTGCCATCCATACGGGAGGTCAGCCCATGAGCACCAAGGTGTCCGATCACATCCTCGAAAGGCTGCGCGAGTGGGGTGTGGACCATGTCTTCGGCTATCCGGGCGACGGCATCAACGGCCTGCTCGCGGCCTGGGGACGGGCCGGCAACCAGCCACGGTTCGTGCAGTCGCGGCACGAGGAGATGTCCGCGTTCGAGGCGGTCGGCTATGCCAAGTTCAGCGGCCGCATCGGGGTGTGCGCGGCGACCTCGGGACCCGGCGCGATCCACCTGCTCAACGGGCTGTACGACGCCAAGCTCGACCATGTGCCGGTGCTGGCGATCGTCGGCCAGACGCACCGCACGGCGATGGGCGGCTCGTACCAGCAGGAGGTGGACCTGCACACCCTGTTCAAGGACGTCGCCTCGGAGTTCGTGGAGACGGTGACGGTGCCCGAACAGCTGCCGAACGTCCTGGACCGGGCGATCCGCACCGCGTACGCCCGCCGCTGCCCCACGGCGATCATCATCCCGGGTGACGTGCAGGAGCTCGACTACTCGGCGCCCACGCACGAGTTCAAGATGGTGCCCTCCAGCCTGGACCGCAGCGCCTGGACGGCGGTGCCCTCCGCGGAGTCGCTGGAGCGGGCCGCGGAGATCCTCAACTCCGCCGCCAGGCCGGCGATCCTGATCGGCCAGGGCGCGGCCGGAGCGCGGGCCGAGGTGGAGCGGATCGCCGAACTGCTGGGCGCGGGCGTCGCCAAGGCGCTGCTCGGCAAGGACGCGCTGAGCGACGAACTGCCGTACGTCACCGGCTCGATCGGTTTGCTGGGCACGCGGCCGTCGTACGAACTGATGCGGGACTGCGACACCCTGCTCACCATCGGCTCGTCGTTCCCCTACACCCAGTTCCTGCCGGAGTTCGGCAAGGCGCGGGGCGTGCAGATCGACATCGACCCGCACATGGTCGGGATGCGCTACCCGTACGAGGTGAATCTCGTCGGTGACGCGAAGGCGACGCTCCAGCGGCTGATCCCGATGCTGGACGTGGAGCGCGACGGTCGCGATTGGTACGACAGCGTGTGCGCCAACGTCACGCGCTGGCGCGAGGTGATGGAGCGGCGGGCGCGGCAGTCCGCCGACCCGATCAACCCGGAGTACGTGGCCCACGCCCTCGACCCGCTGCTGCCGGACAACGCGATCGTCACCTCGGACTCCGGGTCCACCGCCAACTGGTACGCCCGGCACCTGACCATGCGGCCCGGCATGCGCTCGTCGCTGTCCGGCACGCTGGCGACGATGGGTCCGGGGGTGCCGTACGCCATCGGCGCGAAGTTCGCGCATCCGGACCGGCCGGCGATCGCGCTGGTCGGGGACGGGGCGATGCAGATGAACGGCATGGCCGAGCTGATCACCGCGGCCAAGTACCGCGAGCTGTGGGAGGACCCGCGGCTGATCGTCGCGATCTGGAACAACCACGACCTCAACCAGGTCACCTGGGAGATGCGGGCCATGGAGGGCGCCCCGTCCTTCCTGCCCTCGCAGCAGCTGCCGGACGTGCAGTACGCCGCGTTCGCCCGTTCGCTGGGTCTGACCGGGATCCGGGTGGAGAAGCCGGAGGACGTCGAGGCGGCCTGGCAGGCCGGCCTTCAGGCGGACGGGCCGGCGGTCCTGGAATTCCTCACCGACCCCGCCGTACCGCCGATCCCGCCGCACGCGACCTGGGAGCAGATGGAGGCCACGGCCGCCGCGATCCTTAAGGGCGACGCGGACCGCGGCTCCATGGTGAAGCAGGGCTTCAAGGCGAAGGTGCAGGAGTTCCTGCCGGGGCGGGAGAAGTAGCCGTCGCAAGGGCGGCCGGTTCCAGCCGGTCGTCCTTCGGCTCCGGGAGCATGAGTTCCTCGTAGCGGCCGAGCGCGAGCAGCGCGGCGAGCATGAGGACCGGTATGAGCGCGGCGAGGAGCACCATCGCCATGTCCTTCCCAAGGGAGGTGCGCGGGGGGTCGCAGACGAGTCTCCCGAGTTCCGTGCGGCAAACCCTGTGTCGGCCTCCGGTGCACGGGTACGCGGTGCGGACCCGAAGATCTGGAGGGAGACATGCAGCGAGGCAGCGACCGGCTGAGCCGTCACCGCGACGACGAGATGAAGCACGAACTCCAGGGTCTGCTCCGCTCCGGGCACCCCACCCGCAGCGAGGAGTGGCACGACCCGGAGCCGACCGCCGACGACGATCCGCAGGTCTGGGGCGGGCCCGTGGCGCCGGGCAGCGACGGGGCGTCGCTGGAGAACGTCCGGCTGGAGCTGGCCCGGCTCCTGGGGCGCGGCCCGTTCCCCGCCACTCCGGTGGAGCTGGTGCGGGTGCTGCGCCGCAAGAACGCGCCCGACGCCCTGACCGAGGCGGTGGAGGCACTGCCGCGCAAGGAGAGCTACGCCACTGTGCAGGAGCTCGCGCGGGCGCTGACCCGGACGGCGGGCACCCCGTGAGGGCGGAGCTCGTCCGGGACGTGATGACACCCGGTGTGGTGGCCGTCCGCCCGGACGCCTCGCTGGTCGAGGCGGCGCGGCTGATGCGGACGCAGGACATCGGCGATGTCGTCGTGGCCGACGGCCAGCACGTGGTGGGGATGCTCACCGACCGGGACATCACGGTCCGGGCCGTCGCCGACGGCGCCGACCCGCTGACAGTGAGCGTCCAGTCGGTGTGCACGCCCGATCCGCTGACGGTCGCCCCCGGCGACCCGGTGACACAGGCGGCCGCGCTGATGCGGGCGCACGCCGTGCGGCGGCTGCCGGTCGTCGAGGACGGCCTGCCGGTCGGCATGGTGAGCCTCGGGGACATCGCCGAGGCACGCGACCCGGGCTCGGCGCTCGCCGACATCAGCCGCGCGGAGCCGGACGACAGGGACTCCCTGTGAGGAAAAAGCTTTCCAGGAAAGGACGTTGAGTCACATGCGCATCGCGTTTCTGACCGCACCCGAGGGCGTCGAGCAGATCGAGCTCACCGATCCGTGGCAGGCGGCGGTGGACGCGGGGCACGAACCCGTGCTCGTCTCGACGGAGCCGGGCAGGATCCAGGCGTTCAACCATCTCGACAAGGCGGACACCTTCCCCGTGCAGGAGGTCGTGGGCGAGACGTCCGCGGACTCCTTCGGCGCCCTGGTGCTGCCCGGCGGGGTGGCGAACCCGGACTTCCTGCGGATGGACGAGAAGGCCGTGTCGTTCGTGCGGGACTTCTTCACGCAGGGGCGCCCGGTGGCCGCGATCTGCCACGCGCCGTGGACGCTCATCGAGGCGGACGTCGTACGGGGCCGGGTCCTCACCTCCTGGCCCAGTCTTGAGACGGACATCCGCAACGCGGGCGGCACCTGGGTGGACGAGCAGGTCAAGGTCTGCGACCACGGGAACAACAAGCTGGTCACCAGCCGGAAGCCGGACGACCTCAAGGCGTTCTGCGAGACCTTCCTCGACGTCTTCGCCCAGGAGGCCGTCTGATGGACCCCGCCGACCGCAAGCAGCGCCAGCGCGAGAGCTTCCACGCCGACGACCCGGCCGCCGGGCCGCTCACCACCGACCAGGGCGTCGAGGTCGACCACACCGACGACTCGCTCGCCGCCGGTGAGCGCGGTCCGACGCTGATGGAGGACTTCCACTTCCGGGAGAAGCTCACCCACTTCGACCACGAGCGGATCCCGGAGCGGGTGGTGCACGCGCGGGGCGCGGGAGCCTACGGGTACTTCGAACCGTACGAGTCCTGCGCCGAGTTCACCCGTGCCGCCTTCCTCCAGGACCCGGCGGTACGCACCCCGGTGTTCGTGCGGTTCTCGACCGTGCAGGGCCCGAAGGGGTCGGCCGACACCGTCCGGGACGTGCGCGGGTTCGCCACCAAGTTCTACACCTCGGAGGGCAATTACGACCTGGTCGGGAACAACTTCCCGGTCTTCTTCATCCAGGACGGCATCAAGTTCCCCGACTTCGTGCACGCGGTGAAACCGGAGCCGCACAACGACATCCCCACCGGCGCCTCCGCCCACGACACCCTGTGGGACTTCGTCTCGCTCCAGCCGGAGACCCTGCACGCCATCATGTGGCTGATGTCGGACCGGGCCATCCCGCGCAGCTACCGCATGATGCAGGGCTTCGGCGTGCACACCTTCCGGTTCGTGAACGCCGAGGGGCGCGGCACCTTCGTGAAGTTCCACTGGACGCCGAAGCCGGGCGTGCACTCGCTGGTGTGGGACGAGGCCCAGGAGTGCCAGGGCCGTGACCCGGACTTCAACCGGCGCGACCTGTGGGACGCCATCGAGGCGGGCGAGTACCCCGAGTGGGAGCTCGGCGTGCAACTGGTGCCGGAGGAGGACGAGTTCGCGTTCGACTTCGATCTGCTCGACGCCACGAAGCTGATCCCGGAGGAGCAGGTGCCCATCCGGCCGATCGGCCGGATGGTGCTCGACCGCAACCCGGAGAATTTCTTCGCGGAGACCGAGCAGGTCGCCTTCCACACGGCGAATGTCGTGCCCGGCATCGACTTCACCAACGACCCGCTGCTCCAGGCCCGCAACTTCTCCTATCTGGACACCCAGCTGACCCGGCTCGGCGGCCCCAACTTCGCGCAGCTGCCGGTGAACCGGCCGGTGGCGCCGGTCAGGACCAACCAGCGCGACGGCGCCCACCAGAGCGCCATCCACCGGGGCACGAACTACTTCCCGAACTCGCTCGGGGGTGGCTGCCCGGCCCACGCCGGGGTCGACGGCAAGGCGTTCACGCACTACGCGGAACGCGTGGACGGGCACAAGATCCGCCGGCGCAGCCCGAGTTTCCAGGACCACTACAGCCAGCCCGCGATGTTCTGGAACAGCATGGCCGACTGGGAGAAGGAGCACATCGTCGAGGCGTTCCGCTTCGAGCTGGGCAAGGTGGGCGCCCGGACCGTGCGGGCCCGTACGGTCGAGCACCTCGCGAAGGTGGACGGTGAGCTGGCGACCCGGGTGGCCCGCGGCATCGGGGTTGCGGAACCGGCCGGGGGCGAGACGGCGTACAAGCTCTCCTCCCCGGCTCTGAGCCTTCAGGCGCTGCGCGGCGACGGCTCGATCCGCACCCGGCAGATCGCGGTCCTCGTGACCGACGGGATCGACGCCGAGCAGGTGACCTCGGTGCGGGAGCGGCTGGCCGCCGAGGGGGCGATCGTGGAGGCGCTGGCGCCGGTGGACGGGGAGCTGCGGGGCGCCGACGGCGAGCTGTACACGGTCGACCGCGCGCTGCCGACCGTCGCCTCCGTGCTGTACGACGCCGTCCTGCTGCCCGGTGGTCCCGTGGGCACCCCGCCGGCGGTCGCCGACCCGGACATGACACGGTTCGTACGGGACGCCTACCGGCACGGCAAGCCGATCGGCGCGCTCGGCTCGGGCGTCGGGATCCTGTCTGCGCTGGAGCCGGAGGGCCTGGTCCTGTCCACGGAGTTCCACCGCGTGGAGTCCGACCGGGGCGTGGTGACGGAGACGTCCCCGGGCCCGGCGGGCGAGGAGTTCCTGGACGCGTTCGTGGCCGCGATCGCCGCGCACCGGCACTGGGACCGGCCGCCGATGCGCCACTGAGCCCCTCGGGCATCTCACCGCGTCTCACCGGTGGCCTGCTGATCGAGCGATCGCGCGATCGGCAGGTCACCGTCGGCTGTGGACGCGACGGTGGTGCGGCCGGTTCAGTCCAGCGCCGGGGTGGCCGACTCCCCTGGCCTTCGCTCCCGCGCGCCCTCACGGGTGCGGCCCGCGGCCACCGTCCGGCGCGGGTTTCGGCGCAGGTACTCGCCCTCGAGCCGGGCCATGCGTTCGTTGTGGGCACTGAGCGCGTCGTTCGAGCCGTGGAGCAGCGTCTCGTGCCGGGTGCGGTGGATCGTCTCCAGCTCCTTCATGAGCTGGCGGTCGTCCAGGAGGCTGGGGTCGACTCCGGTCATGGTGGTGTCCCGCTCGTCGTGTTCGTTCATGTACTTCGGGTACCCGCCCGGCGAGCACTACCGCACTGCCCCCGAGCGGCATCCGGGAGGGAACCAACCATGGATCTCGCTTTCCTTCGTCCACTCTACGAACATTCGGGCCCCTGGGCCTCCGCGTACGTCGACACCTCGCGGCACACGGAGGACACCCCCCACGAACGGCATCTCGCGGCGGTCGCGGTCTCCCGCGAGCTGTCCGTGCAGGGCGCCGACGAGAAGACCTGCGTGGCCGTACGAGAGGCCCTGGAGGAACTGCAGCACTCGTCCGAACCGCACGGCCGGGCCGTCTTCGCACGGGCCGGCGAGGTCGTCCTCGATCCGTCCCTGACCAGGCCCCCGCAGGGCACCCTGGTGCACTGGGCCCCGCTGCCGCACACCGCGCCGCTGCTGGAGCTGGCCGGCGAGGACCCGTTGTGCGTGGTGGCCTACGTCGACCGCAAGGGTGCCGACTTCGAGCTGCGCGGGGCGTTCGGCCGCGAGGGCGCCGGGTCGGTCTCCGGCCGGCAGTGGCCGGTGCACCGGACGAGCAGCTCCGACTGGTCGGAGCGGCACTTCCAGCTGCAGGTGGAGAACACCTGGGAGCACAACGCGGCCGAGATCGCCGACGCGCTCGCCGTCTGTCAGGAGGAAACCGGCGCCGACCTGCTGATCCTGGTCGGTGAGGAGCGGGAGAAGCGGTCGGTGCACGAGCGGCTGCCGAAGCGACTGCACGACCGGGGCGTGGAGGCCGAGCACGGGGCCGGGAGCCGGCTGCTCGACGAGGACGTGGAGCGGGCCCGCGGCGCGCACGTACGGCAGCGCGCGGAGCGGGAGCTGGAACGGTTCCTCGCGGCCCGCGGGACGGGCGACGACGGCCGCCCCGGTGCCGTGGAGGGCGTTCCCGCCCTGGTCGAGGCCGCGCGGGAGCACCGTATCGACGAACTGCTGATCCGCCCGGACGGGCCCGACGCGCACCGCGAGGTGTGGGTCGGCGAGGACCCGGACCAGCTGGCGGTCCGGCGCACGGATCTGAAGATCCTCGGTGAGCAGAACTCCTGGTCGGCCCGCGCGGACGACGCGCTGATCAGGTCGGCGGTGGCGACGGGCGCTCCGGCGCTGTCGGTGACGCCGGTGGCCGACGAGGTCCCGGTCGGCGGCCTGGGCGCCCTGCTGCGCTGGGCCTGAGACGCCCGGGAAGGGCCCGGTGACCGGTGGTCACCGGGCCCTTTCCACGCGTCGTTCGTCCCACACCGGCTCCGGTGTCTCGCGCACCCGTCCGTCCGAGCCGAAGACCAGGAAACGGTCGAAGGAGCGCGCGAACCAGCGGTCGTGGGTGACCGCGAGGACCGTCCCGTCGAAGGCCTCCAGGCCCTCCTGGAGGGCCTCGGCGGACTCCAGGTCGAGGTTGTCCGTGGGCTCGTCCAGAAGCAGCGCGGTGACGCCCTGGAGCTCCAGCAGGAGGATCTGGAAGCGGGCCTGCTGGCCGCCGGAGAGCCGGTCGAAGTTCTGCTCGGCCTGTCCGGTCAGCTCGTAGCGGCGCAGCCGGGACATCGCGGGGCCGCGGTCCTGGGCGTGCTCCTTCCAGAGGATGTCGAGCAGGGTGCGGCCGAAGAGCTCGGGGTGGGCGTGGGTCTGCGCGAAGTGACCGGGCACGACGCGCGCACCGAGTTTCCACTGTCCCGTGTGCGCCACGCCGGCGTCGCCCGCCAGCAGCCGCAGGAAGTGCGACTTGCCGGAGCCGTTGGAGCCGAGGACGGCGACCCGTTCGCCGTAGAAGACCTCCAGGTCGAAGGGTTTCATCAGGCCGGTCAGTTCGAGCCCCGCGCAGGTGAGGGCCCGCACCCCGGTGCGGCCGCCCTTGAGCCGCATGGTGATGTCCTGCTCGCGCGGCGGCTCGGGCGGCGGGCCCGCCTCCTCGAACTTGCGCAGCCGGGTCTGGGCCGCCTGGTAGCGGGAGGACAGCTCGTGGCTGATGCTGGCCGCCTGCCGCAGGTTCAGCACCAGCTTCTTGAGCTGCGCGTGCTTCTCGTCCCAGCGCCGGCGCAGCTCCTCGAATCGCGCGAAGCGCTCGCGCCGCGCCTCGTGATAGGTGGCGAACCCGCCGCCGTGCACCCAGGCGTCGGCGCCGGCGGGCGAGGGCTCCACGGAGACGATCCGCTCGGCGGCCCGCGAGAGCAGTTCCCGGTCGTGGGAGACGAACAGGACGGTCTTGCGGGTCTCCCCCAGCCGCTCCTCCAGCCAGCGCTTGCCGGGCACGTCGAGGTAGTTGTCCGGCTCGTCGAGCAGCAGCACCTCGTCCGTGCCGCGCAGCAGCGCCTCCAGGACGAGCCGCTTCTGCTCACCGCCGGACAGCGTCCGCACCTGCCGGAACTGCGCCTTGTCGTAGGGCACGCCCAGGGCTGCCGTGGTGCACATGTCCCACAGCGTCTCGGACTCGTACCCGCGCACCTCGGCCCAGTCGGACAGGGCCTGCGCGTACTTCAGCTGGGCGGCCTCGTCGTCGACGGTCATGATCAGGTGCTCGGCCTCGTCGACGGCCCGCGCGGCCTCCCGGATCCGCGGCGGCGCGACCGACACGAGCAGGTCCCGTACGGTCGTCTCGTCCCGTACGGATCCCACGAACTGGCGCATCACGCCCAGGCCGCCGCTGACGGTGACCGTGCCGCCGTGCGGTTTCAGCTCGCCGGAGATCAGCCGCAGCAGGGTGGTCTTGCCCGCGCCGTTGGGCCCGACGAGGGCCACTACGGACCCTTCGCCCACCCGGAACGACACATCGCCGAGCAGCGCCCTCCCGTCGGGGAGGTAGTACTCGAGATGTGCGGCTTCCAGATGTCCCATGAGGCCGCATTGTGCAGGCGGGGGCGGGACCTGGGCAAACGCTTATCGCCCTGCCGCTTCCCCACCTGACGGCACGTCAGTCCGCATGGCGATACGGAGGTCTCACGATGCGACATGCGGGCGTACGGTTCCGGGTGTCGAGGGACCTGTCGAGAAGGGGGAGCCCGGCCATGGAGTCATCGCGGGACACATCACCGGAGAAGCCGCGGGAGACCGCCGTCTACACGCACGGCCACCACGAGTCCGTACTGCGCTCGCACACCTGGCGCACCGCCGCCAACTCGGCGGCCTACCTGCTCGGCTCGCTCAAGCCCCACATGAGGATCCTGGACATCGGCTGCGGGCCGGGCACGATCACCGCCGACCTCGCCGCCCTGGTCCCGGACGGCCATGTCACCGGCGTCGACCACGCCCCGGGCGTCCTGGACCGGGCCCGCGCCACGGCCGCCGCTCGCGGGCTGACGAACGTCGACTTCGCGGTCGCCGACGTGCACGCGCTGGACTTCCCGGACGACACCTTCTGCGTGGTCCACGCCCACCAGGTGCTCCAGCACGTCGGCGACCCGGTGCGGGCGCTGCGCGAGATGCGGCGCGTCACCAGGCCGGGGGGCTTCATCGCGGTGCGCGACGCGGACTACGCGGCCATGACCTGGTTCCCGGCGTCCGCCGGGCTGGAGGACTGGCTGGACCTGTACCGCCGGGTGGCCCGCGCCAACGGCGGTGAGCCGGACGCGGGCCGGCGGCTGAAGTCCTGGGCGCTGCGGGCGGGACTGACGGACATCACCGCGAGCTCCGGCACCTGGACCTACTCCACCGCCGAGGAACGGCAGTGGTGGAGCGGACTGTGGGCGGACCGCACCCTGGCCTCCGCCTACGCGGAGCGGGCCACCGGGGGCGGTCACGCCACCCGGGAGGAACTGCGGGCCGTCTCGGACGCCTGGCGGGAGTGGGGCCGGCAGGACGACGGCTGGTTCTGCGTGCTGCACGGAGAAATTCTGTGCCGTAAAGGCGCCTGAATTCCCCCATAACGGACACCCGGGCAGCAGGAGGTCACATCATGGTTGCCATTCTGCTGGTCCTGCTTCTGGTGCTGATTCTGTTCGGCGTCGGATTCGCGGTGAAGATTCTGTGGTGGATCGCACTGGCCGTGCTGGTCCTGTGGCTGCTCGGGTTCCTGATGCGCGGGACGACGTCGTCCGGAAGCAGGGGCCGTTGGTACAGGTGGTGACGTTCCCGGGCGTCACTCCCGGGGAAGCAGCGGGCCGAGCGGCCCGAGGTCCAGGTTCAGGTCCTCGGGCCGCAGTCCGTACCGCTCGCGCAGTTCGGTCATGCGCTCGTCGAGGAGCATCAGCGTGAGACCGATCCGCTCCTCCTGCTCCTCGCTCAGGTCGCCCTCGTCGAACCGGCGCAGCGCCTGGCGCTCCATGAGCTGCCGCAGCAGTTCCACGACGGTCAGGACGAGCTTGACCAGGTCCCGCTCGACCGTGTCGGGCTCCAGGTCCAGCCGGTTGCGTCGGGCTGTCACAGCAACTCCTCGAACGGTGAGGGAACTTGCGCGTTGACCGAACTGATCAGCGCGTTCAGGTCGATGCGGACGAGGTCGACGTCCGCAATGCGCAGGGTGATGTCCCCCGTGATGACGACCCCGCCGGCCAGCAGCCGGTCGAGCAGGTCGACGAGGGCCACCTCGCGGCGTTCGATGACGGTCACGGCTGTTGTTCCTCCCCCGCGAAGGAATAGGCCGCCCACGGCCCCGTGAGTTCCACCCGCATTCCCGGCACGTCGTCCTTGGTGCGGTCCACCAATTCCACGAATTCCTCGGAATCACCGCGCGGCACGAGATAGGCGGCATTCAGAATGTTCTGTCCCGAGGCCCCGGAAAGCGTGGGATTCTGCGGGGCGTGCAGCCGCGCGTCCTCGGCGTATCCGGAAAGCGTTCCGTGCAGCCGGGTCGCGAAGGCCTCCGCCTGCTGCCACATCTCCTCGCGCGAACGCACCCGCTGGCGCCGCTGACGCAGATAGTCCCGGCCCGAGACCGGCCTGGACGCCGTCCCGGCGGGCTCCGCACGGTCCTGGGCCGGCGTCTCGGCGTACACCTTGACGCCCCACTCGACCCGGTCCTGCAGCCGGTCGAGGGTGCGCCGGAAGCTGTCCTCGCGTTCCTCGATCATCACCCGCACCCCGCTGTCGTCACGGAACACGGTGCCGAGTCGCAGCGGCAGCGGGGTGGTGACGACGGTGAGGGCGTCGATCACGCTCTGGTGGGCGCGCACGGTCCGGGTCAGCCACTCCAGGTCCTCCAGATGCCTGCGGAGCGGTTCCTCGGCGAAGTCCCGCTCCGGCACGTGGCTGACCACGGCCACCAGGCCGTGGTGGTGCAGCAGTCTGGGCGGGTCACCGGCCACCCCGGCCAGCTGGGCCTGCAACGGGGTGCCGAAGGGGCGGCAGACGGCGTACACGTACCGCAGTCCGGTCATGAACTCTCCTCCTCCTCGGCGCGGCGGCGGGGCTCCAGCTCCTCCAGGCGCGCGAGCCGTTCACGCAACTCGCTGTTCTCCCGGGCGAGTTCGTCACGGCGGGCGCGGGAGGACAACGCGGGGTCGTCCTCCCACCAGTCGATCCCCATCTCCTTGGCCTTGTCGACCGAGGCGACGATGAGCCGCAGCTTGATGGTCAGCAGCTCGATGTCGAGCAGGTTGATGCGGATGTCACCCGCGATGACGATGCCTTTGTCCAGCACACGCTCCAGGATGTCGGCCAGGTTGGCGCCGCTCCCCTGGCCGTAGGGCTCCGGGAGCCGGCTGGGCATGCTCATCGTCGGCTCCCGCCCTCGGCGTACTCGTAGTCCTCTTCCTCTTCTTCCTCAGGCACGTCCTCCTCGGACATCTCTTCCTCGTCCTCGGGTGCCTCGTCCTGAGGAGCCCCGTCCTCGGCTTCCTCCTCGGGCTCCTCCTCCTCGTACTCCTCGTACTCGTCCTCGGGCTCGCCCTCCTCCTCGGGCTCCTCCTCGGTCTCGTCCTCGGCGTACGGGCCCTCCTGCTCCTCTTCTTCCTCTTCCTCGGTCCCTTCGGCGCCCTCGGCCTCTTCCTCCTCGGCCACCGCGTCCTCGTGGCTCTTGACGACCTCGCCGTCCTGGATCTCGCCGCGCCAGCCGTCCTCCGCCTCGCCCTTGAGCGTGATGAAGCGGGCGAAGTGCTTGAGGTCCAGCCGGGCCCGGCGGCCCTGGGCGCGCCAGATGTTGCCGGTCTTCTCGAACAGGCCCTGCGGGTAGTACTCGATCACCAGCAGGACGCGGGTGAGGTGGTCGGCGAGCCGGTGGAAGGAGACGACGCCCTTGGTGGTGCCCTTGGCCCCCTCCGACGTCCACTGGATCCGGTCGTCGGGGATCTGCTCGGTGGTGGTGGCCTTCCAGTTGCGGTTGGACCAGAAGATCTTCATCTGCCAGTCGCTGTGGGTGTCGTCGGCGCGGTTCGCGCTCTTGACGCCCTTCGCGAAGGTGGAGAAGTCCTGGTACTGCGTCCACTGGTCGTAGGCCGTGCGCAGATCGACGCCGACGTCGATGAACTCCATGATCACCGTGGGCTTCTGACCGGACCCGCGCTTGCGCTTGCCCTTGCCCCCGCCGCCGAGGTTCTTGAAGGCGCCGACCACGCTGTCCTTGGCGCGGCCCGCTCCGACCTCCAGCGCGCTGCGCAGCGGCCCCTTGCCCTCGGCGAGCTTGCGGCCGCCGTCGAGCGCGAGCTTGGCGAAACCGGGACTGTTGCCCTCGGCGATGTCGTTCAGCTTGCCGGTGGTCTCGCCCAGCTTGCGGCCGACGCCGACCAGCATGCGCTGGGCCTGCGCGGAGACGTACTCCTGCAGCTCGGCCTTGAGGCGGTCGGCGGCCTCGCTGTGGGCCACCTCGGTGAGCGGGTTCTTCTTCGCCTTGTCGGTGGCGGATCCGAGTGTCTCGGTCATCACTCACCGCCTCCCTTCGGCAGTCGGGACCGGGTGCTCCGGCCGGCCCCCCCTGGCCGCGGCCGTCTTCTTCGCGGCCGTCTTCTTCGCCGTGGTCTTCTTGGCCGCGGTCTTCTTGCCTGCCGTGCGGCCCTGGCTCTGCGCCGTCTTCTTGGCGGGCGGCTTGCGGCCGGGCTGCTTCTTGGCGGCCGTCTTCTTGGCCGGGGCCTTCTTCGCGGTCTTCCGCGCCGGGGCCTCGTCCTGCTCGTCCTCGGCCTCGTCGTCCCCGTCGTCCTCGTGCTCGTCCGAGGGCTCCTCGTCGGCCTCGGCCTCCGTGCCCCCAGTCTCCTCCTCCGCGGGCTCCTCGTCCTCTTCGGACTCCTCGTCGTCGTCCGTGAGGCCCGGCACCTCGGGCGCCACGCCCGAGAGCTCATCGCGAACCTGGGCGGTACGGCCGTGCAGCCGGTCGGCGATCGCGTTGATCTGCCGCTCCACCATGGCCCCGCTCGCCGCCTTGCCGACGCCGCGCAGGTCCTCGCGGAGCGTGTCGCCTATCTCCTTGAACTGCGGGTTCTTCAGCAGTTGCTGGGAGACCAGATCGGCTATCGCCTTCGGACTCAGGTGCATCCGCTTGCCGGCCACGAGCGTGCCGACGGCGAACGCCATTTTCAGTTTTTTCGTACGCCCGAGGAGATATCCGGCCCCTACGGCGAGGCCCAGTCCTGTTCGGTTCATCGTGTCGTCCCGTCGCCAGTCCCCGCGCCGCCGCGCAGGCCGATCTCCAGTCGTTCGAGGAGCTCGTCCTCCTGTCGGTCGAATTCCTCCTCGTCGATCTCGCCCGCCTCGAGTCGCTCCTCGAGCCGGGAGAGCTCGGCCCGGACCGTCGCCGGGTCGTAGTAGAGGCGCTCCGCCTCGTGCAGTACCTGCTTGATCACCCAGCCGCTGCCGCGCACCGGGGCGAACGGCAGCAGCAGCACCTCTCCGATGAGGCCCACGACCGCATCACTCCTCCGCGTGGTGGATGCCGACCGTGGTGCCCGCGGGTTCGGCCGGGCCCGGTTCGACGAAGCTGTACGGCGGCAGGGGGCCGTTGACCCGCAGGTCGAGGTGCGGATGGGCCTTGCGCAGCTCGTCCACCGCCTCCAGGAAGGACGCGGCCGAGTCGCGCTCCACGAGGAACGACACGTTGGCCAGCCAGCCCGAGGACTCGGGGCCCACGCTGATCGCGTCGGCCACGGGTTCCAGGGCGCGCTGCACCTCGCCGGCGTCCTCGGCCTCGCGGGCCTTGACCGCGGCCACGACCATCTCGCCGAGCCGGAGACGGTCGTCGTAACTGCCGCCGCCCGCACGCCGGTTGGCCTCCGTCATGGCGCGGACCTCCGGGTTGTCGGACATCACCCGGTGCAGTACGGCCTCTTCGTCGTGCGTGGCCTTGACGTTGTACTCGACCTTGCCGTCCAGGGTCTGCAGGCGCTCCTTGTAGTGCTCGGAGCGTTCCGCGAGCACCGAGGTGACGGTGTCGTCGTCGGGGGCCACACTGCCGAACCGCATGGGCAGGATGCAGCCGTCCGAGCCCGCCTCGCTCAGCACGTTCTGGTGGGCGAGCAGGTCGCGGCGCTTGGGCCGCAGCCCTTCGGGGCTGTCACTGACGATCGCCGCCAGGTCGCCCTCGGTCAGCACCCGCACCGGAAGCGGGGGGTCGCCCACTCCCACCAGCTCCTCGGGCAGGGTGGGGTGAGAAGCGGCGGTGATGCCGTAGACGTACGTGCTCACTCCTGCTCCTCCTTCCTGCGCGAGGCCGTGGACTTGCGGGCACGGGGCCTCGACTCGCTCTGACTGTCGCCCTCACGCGCCTGCTTGAAGGCGTCGGAGATGGTCTCCGCGGCGCCGGAGAGCGCGCCCTTGGACTTGCCGCGGGCGCCGGACTCGGTCATCTCGCCGACCAGGTCGGGCAGACCGGGGTCCTTGCGCGGGCCGGCCTCCAGGTCCAGCCGGTTGCACGCCTCGGCGAAGCGCAGATACGTGTCGACGCTGGCCACCACGACCCGTACGTCGATCTTCAGGATTTCAATGCCGACCAGGGAGACCCGTACGAACGCGTCGATGACGAGACCCCTGTCGAGGACCAGTTCCAGAACGTCGTAGAGGCCGCTGGAGCCGCCTCCGCCACCGCCCTGTTGTGCCGGGACAACGGTCATGTCGACCGCGCCTCCTTTTCTGTGTGCTGGTGAACGGATGTCTGTGCTGCGGGGCGACCTAGCGGCCGCCCTGCCGATGTGCGTCCGCGCGCCCGCGCTCGTAACGGCGAACGCGCCGGTAGCCGGTGAGCTGCCCGTCCTGGTCCAGCTCGACCTGGTAGCTCGCCATCAGGCTCATCGTGTCGGGCACGCGGGACAGCTCGAGCACCTCGACCTCGAGGGACCAGCCGTCCTCCGTCTGTTCGAACGACGACACGTTCTCGGCGTCCATGCCGGTCAGCTCGGCGAGCTGGGTGCGCGCGTTGCGCAGCACCTCCATGGGATTGGGCCGCCGGTTCTCCGTCACGTTCTCTGCCGTGTCCTCTTCTGTCCCTTTGCGGGAGTTCCGTGAATTCTGTGATTCCGATGAGTTTTTTGTGTTCGACATGGCACCTCTCACCTCGGGTGGCCGCTCGTTCCTTCGCCAAACCTTCAAGAGGGCATCAACGCGTTCAACCTGCGCCTCGCGGGACCCAGGGAGCGCCCCTTGGCCATGACCCCGGCCCAGGGTTTGGCGCGGGCCTGTTCGACCGCGTCGGCGATGGTCCAGCGGCGGGCGTCCAGGCCGGGATCGTCGAGCTGGTCCCAGGTCATCGGGGTGGCCACGGGCGCCCCGGGTTTCGCCCGCACCGTGAAGGGGGCGACGGCCGTCTGCGCGTAGGCGTTGCGCTGTATGTCGAGGTAGAGGCGGTCGCCGCGGTCCTTCTTGCGAGCGGCGGTGGTGAGCCGGTCGGGACGGTCCGCGACCAGGGTGTCGGCGACGTCCCTGGCGAACCGGCGGACCTCGTCGAAGTCGTGCCGGGCGTCGAGGGGCACCACCACGTGCAGTCCGCGCGAGCCGGTGGTCATCAGCGCCGAGCGCAGTCCCAGCTCGTCGAGCAGTTCCCCGAGCAGGCGGGCCGCCTCGCGCACGAGGGCGAAGTCGTCGTCGCCCGACGGGTCGAGGTCGAAGACCATCCGGTCGGGCCGCTCGACGTTCCCGACCCGGGACATCCAGCGGTGCAGGGTGAGGCAGGCCTGGTCGGCGAGGTACAGGAGGGTGGCGGTGTCGTCGCAGACGGGGTGGCAGACGGTGCCGCCCTCCTTCGGCACCTCGATGCGGCCGCTCCGCTCCGGGTAGGAGTCCGGGGTGTTCTTCTGCATGAACCGGGGCCCGGTGACACCGTCCGGATGCCGTTCCAGCATCAGAGGACGGCCCCGCAGGTGCGGCAGCATGAAGGGCGCGACGGAACGGTAGTACGCGACGAGATCGGCCTTGGTGTACTCCTTGGCCCCGTCGCCGCCGGGGAAGAGCACCTTGTCCGGGCGGTGCACCTCGACGGTGTGCCTCCCCGCGCGTACGGTCCGTACGTCGTTGCCGGTCACGGCACGATCGCCTGCTCCACCAGCAGTCGTCCGGCGGCCGCGATCGACTCGGCGTCGATGCCCGCCGCGTGCAGCGACTCCTCGGGCGAGGCCGAGCCCGGCATCGTACGGACGGCGAGGCGCACCAGGCGCGGGACGGGGCGGCCGTCGGTGAAGGCGTCCAGGACGGCGTCGCCGAGGCCGCCCTCCTCGCGGTGGTCCTCCACGGTCACCAGGCAGCCGGTGTCCTCGGCGGCCTGCCGCAGGGTGTCCCGGTCGACGGGCTTGACCGAGTACAGGTCGAGGACCCTGATCCGGATGCCCTCCTCGGCCAGCGCCTCGGCGGCCTTGAGGGCCTCGTGCACGGTGACGCCCGCGGCGACCACCGTCAGCCGGTCCTGGTCCGAGGAGCGCAGCACCTTGCTGCCACCGACCGGGAACTCCTCGTCGGGGCCGTAGATCACCGGGCTCTCGCCGCGGCCCGTGCGCAGGTAGCGGATGCCCTCCAGGCCGGCCATCTCGGCGACCAGGCGGGCCGTCTGGTTGGCGTCGCACGGGTACAGCACGGTCGAGCCGTGGATCGCCCGCATCATCGCCAGGTCCTCCAGGCCCATCTGGCTGGGCCCGTCCTGCCCGATGGCGACGCCCGCGTGCGAGCCGACGAGGTTGAGCCCGGCCCCGCTGACGGAGGCCATGCGCACGAAGTCGTAGGCACGGGTGAGGAAGGCGGCGAAGGTCCCGGCGTACGGCACCCAGCCGCGCGCGGCGAGTCCCACGGCGGCCGCGACCATCTGCTGCTCGGCGATGTAGCACTCGACGTAGCGGTCGGCGTGCTCCTTGGCGAAGTACTCGGTGCGGGTCGAGTCGCCGACCTCGCCGTCCAGGGCGACGACGTCCGAGCGCCCGGTGCCGAGGGCGGCGAGGGCCTGTCCGTAGGCGTCCCGGGTGGCCACGTCCTCACCGGTGTCCCACCTGGGCAGTTCGAGGTGCCCGGACCGGACGGCGTGCAGGATGCGGGCGGCCGGCGGCTCCTGCACCTGGACGCGCAGGTCGCGTACGCCGCCGAGTTCCTCGATGGCGTCGTCGGCGTTCTTGAGCGGCTTGCCGTGCAGTCCCTCGCGGTCCTCGACGTCGGCGACGCCCTTGCCCTTGAGGGTGCGGGCGAGGATCGCGGTGGGCTGGCCCTTGGTGGATGCGGCCTCGCCGTACGCGCGGTCGATGGCGTCCACGTCGTGCCCGTCGACCTCGACGGTGTGCCAGCCGAAGGCCTGGAAGCGGCGGGCGTAGGCGTCGAGGTCGTGGCCGTGCCGGGTGGGTCCGCGCTGGCCGAGCCGGTTGACGTCCACGATCGCGGTGAGGTTGTCGAGCTGCTCGTGGCCGGCGTGCTCGGCGGCCTCCCAGATCGAGCCCTCGGCGAGCTCGCTGTCGCCGCACAGCACCCACACGCGGTAGTCGGTGCGCTCCAGCCGCTTCCCGGACAGCGCGATGCCGACGCCCACGGGCAGTCCCTGGCCGAGGGATCCGGTCGCCGTCTCGACCCACGGCAGCCTGCGCGGGGTGGGGTGTCCTTCGAGTCGGCTGTCGAGCTTGCGGAAGGTCAGCAGTTCCTCGTCGTCGACGACACCGGCCG
The DNA here is from genome assembly GCF_003933965.1 of Streptomyces sp. RP5T. Classification (GTDB taxonomy): domain Bacteria; phylum Actinomycetota; class Actinomycetes; order Streptomycetales; family Streptomycetaceae; genus Streptomyces. Next base: position 4,080 of record NZ_RSAJ01000074.1, on the reverse strand, counting down.
CCTTGTACGCGGAGTACAGCAGGGGTGAGGCGTGGCCCTTGGACAGCACGAAGCGGTCGTTGCCGGGGTGCTCGGGGCGGTCGAAGTCGTAGCGGAAGTGGTTCGCGAGGAGTACGGCCATCAGGTCGGCGGCGGACATCGAGGACGTCGGGTGCCCGGAGCCCGCGGCGGCCGAGGCGCGCACACTGTCCACGCGCAACTGCTGGGCGAGTTCGACGAGTTCACCGGTGTTCATGAGTCTCCTTCCGCGGACTCAGGGTCCGCGTGCTGGACGGGGCCGGGGGTTTGTCCCGGCTCACCGCCGGATCGGTTCTCGGCTGGTTGCGGGCTCGGTCGGTTCCTGGCGGGCTCGGGCGCGTCCCGTTCGGCCCTCTCGCGTTGCCGCGCCTCCGCGATCACCGCCTCGCCCGCGCTGTCCGCTTCGGCCGGGTCCCGCGCGTCGGGGCGTTCGGCCAGGGGGGTCCCGTGTTCCGTGGCCCCCGCTCCCGGCCTGGTCTCCGGCTCGGTCGCGGCGCCGGGTCCGGAGCGGGCGTCGGCCCTGTGGCGTTCCTGCGGGCGGTCCGGGACCCGTGCCAGTTCCGGCGAGGCGGTGTCCAGGGGGACCGACCAGGACCGTACGAGGCCCAACTGGACGGCCTGGCGCGGGAGTACGGCGTCCAGCAGCCAGTCGGCGGCGACCCGGACGCGGTTGCCCGGCATCGCCGCGAGGTGGTAGCCGCGGGTGACGGCCCCGGCCGCGAGGCCGGACAGCGGGACGCCCAGCGGGTTGGCCGCGGCCTTCACACCGCCGAGGTCCACGACGAAGCCCAGGTCCCGGTGCTCGTAGGGGCGGCGCACCCCCGCACCGAGCGAGGCGGCGACGTTGAGGGCCGCCGTACGGCCCTGCCGCCAGGCGTGCTGCGCCGTCATCGGCGTGTACTGGCCCGGGTTCTCCAGATCGGGCACCGCGGCCGCGTCTCCGCACGCGAACACCTCGGGCCTGCCCGGCACCTGGAGGTTCGGGTCGACGAGCAGCCGGCCGCGCTCCATGGGCAGTCCGAGCGACTCGGCGAGCGGATCGGGCCGGACGCCCACGCACCACACCAGCGACCGGGTCGCGACGAACTCGCCGTCGGTCAGCAGTACTCCCTCGGGCGTCGCCTCCTTCACGGAGGTGCCCATCCGTACCTCCACGCCCCGTTCGCGGAGCGTGCGGTCGGCGGTGCGGGACAGATGCGGGTCGAGTTCGGGCAGGACCCGCTCCGCGACGTCCAGGAGGATCCAGCGCGGCCGCATGCCCTTGCGCAGGGGGTGCCTGCGCACCTGGGCGTCGGTGAACAGTTGCCCCTGCGCGGCGACCTCGGTGCCCGTGTAGCCCGCGCCGACGACGACGAAGGTGCACCGGGCGGCGCAGGTCTCCGGATCGTCGGCGGCCGCGGCGAGCTCCACCTGCCGGGTCACGTGGTCGCGCAGGTACAGCGCCTCGGGCAGGCCGCGGAAGCCGTGCGCGTGCTCGGCGACCCCGGGGATGGGCAGCAGCTTGTTGACGCTGCCGGCGGCCAGTACCAGCCGGTCGTAGCCGAGCGTGCCGCGGCCGCCCTCGGGGTCGGTGTACTGGACGGTGCGCCCGTCCAGGTCGATGCCGTCGGCCTCGCCGAGGACCAGGCGCACGTGCGGCAGGGTGTCGGAGAGGGAGACCGTCACCCGCCGGGGTTCCAGGATGCCGGCGGCGACCTGGGGCAGCAGGGGCAGGTACAGGAAGTAGTCGGTCGGGTTCAGCAGGGTGATGTCGGCCTTGCCGCGGGCTTTTCGGGACAGTTCCTTGGCCGTCCGGTACCCGGCGAAGCCGGCACCGACGATCACGATGCGGGGTCGACTCACGGTTCGCCTCCGGGGCTGTTCGCGTACCTCGGGAGCCTTCCGCGTAACCCTGGCCGGGACGCCCAAACGCCGGTTTCCGCACGGGCCGCCGGGTACTCGGGCGGGGCCCCTCTCATCACGGAACCGCCGGAGGTACCCCCCATGCCCGAATACGGCTACTTCCTGTCGTGCGAGGAGTTCGCTCCCGCGGACCTCGTCGAACAGGCGCGGATGGCCGAACAGGCGGGCTTCAGCTCGCTGTGGATCTCCGACCACTACCACCCGTGGAACGACGCGCAGGGCCAGAGCCCCTTCGTGTGGTCGGTGATCGGCGCGCTCTCGGAGGCCGTGTCGCTGCCCGTCGAGACGGCCGTGACCTGCCCGACCGTGCGGATCCATCCGGCGGTGGTGGCGCAGGCCGCGGCGACCTCGGCCGTGATGACGAACGGCCGCTTCCGCCTCGGGGTCGGCTCCGGCGAGGCCCTCAACGAGCACGTGCTCGGCCATGTCTGGCCGCCCGCGCACATCCGCCTGGAAATGCTGGAGGAGTCGATCCAGGTGATGCGTCGCCTCTTCACGGGCGAGGAGGTCAACCACCACGGCACGCACTACACGGTGGAGAACGCGCGCCTGTACACGATCCCGGACGAGCCGGTCCCCATCGACATCTCCGGTTTCGGCCCGGCGGCCACGGCGCTGGCGTCCCGCGTCGGCGACGGCTTCATCACGATGACGCCCGACGAGTCGATGGTGGAGCAGTTCCGCAAGGGCGGCGGGGCCGGCAAGCCCGTCATCGGGGGCACGAAGGTCTGCTACGGCGTCGACCGCGACGAGTGCGTCCGTACGGTCCGCAAGCTGTGGTTCAACCAGTTCCTGCCCGGCGAGATGGCCCAGATCCTGCCCTCGCCGCGCCACTTCGAGCAGCTGGGACCGCTGGTCACCGACGAGATGGTGAGCGAGAAGGCGGTGTGCGGGGACGACGTCGACCAGCACGTCTCCGCGCTGAGCGCCTTCGCCGACGCGGGTTTCGACCGGGTCTACGTCAACCAGATCGGCCCCGACCAGCGCGGCTTCTTCGACTTCTACCGCACGAAGGTGCTTCCTCAGCTCCAGCAGGGGTGAACGATGCGACTCCACCGCCCGGTCGTCTCGGTGTACACGGTGCCGACCGACGCCCCCGAGGCCGACGGCACCCTCGCCTGGGACACCACCACCATGGTGATCGCCGAGGTGACGACCGGCGAGGAGACCGGCACGGGCTGGACCTACGGCCCGGCCGCGGTCGGTGACTTCCTCGCCGAGCAGCTCGGCCCGCTGGTCGAGGGCCGCAGCCCGCTGGACATCCCGGCGCTGCACGACGCGATGTGCCGTTCGGTCCGCAACGCGGGCCGTCCGGGCATCGCGGCGTGCGCGATCTCGGCCCTCGACATCGCCCTGTGGGACCTGAAGGCCCGCCTCCTGGAACTCCCGCTGGCGCGTCTGCTCGGCGTGGCCCGCGAGCGCGTTCCCGTGTACGGCAGCGGCGGCTTCACCACGTACCACGACACGCACCTGGCCGCGCAGCTCAACGGCTGGGTGCACGGCCAGGGCATCCCCCGCGTCAAGCTGAAGATCGGCGAGAGCTGGGGGCGGGCGGTACCCCGCGACCTGTCCCGGGTCCGCACGGCCCGCGACGTCATCGGCCCGGACGCGGAGTTGTACGTCGACGCGAACGGGGCGTACACCCGCAAGCAGGCGGTCCGGGTGGGCCACGCGCTGGTGGAGCACGGTGTGGGCTGGTTCGAGGAACCGGTGTCCTCGGACGACCTGACGGGGCTGCGTCTGGTCCGTGACGCGCTCGTCTGCGATGTCACGGCCGGTGAGTACGGATACGACCTGCCGTACTTCGCCCGCATGGTCGCGGCCGGCGCCGTGGACTGTCTCCAGGTGGACGCGACCCGCTGCGGGGGTGTCACGGAGTTCCTCCGCGTGGCGGCGCTGGCCCAGGCGCACGGTCTGGAGATCTCCACGCACTGCGCCCCGCACGCGCACGCCGCGGCGGCCGCCGCGGTCCCCAACATCCGCCACATGGAGTGGTTCCACGACCACGTCCGCATCGAGGACATGTTCTTCGACGGGGCGCTGGACCGCTACCTCGCCCGCACCAACATCGAGGCTCAGCAGGAAGAGGGCGAGCACGGCGGTCCCGGGAACCTGTGGGCGCCCGTGGACGGGCCGCACGGACGGGACTTCGGGGCGCAC
>NZ_RSAJ01000749.1 GCF_003933965.1 Streptomyces sp. RP5T | reverse complement strand
GGGCGTATGTGAAGAGAGGGCCGGAAGCACTGTGCTGATCGGGACAGCGAGGCGGTCCCTGCTCGATGCTCATCGGTAATCGTTTCTTGATTGCGGGAGGTGGGGTGATGTTGCCGGTTCGGGGCAGTCGGGAGGTAACAGTCGGCTCACACCAGGAGGCACAACATGATCGCGCTCGGGATCATTCTGCTTGTCGTCGGTTTTCTCACCGGCATATCGATCTTGTGGACCCTCGGCATCATCCTGGCCGTCGTGGGAGCCGTTTTCTGGGTCATGGGTTCCATGGGTCACGCGGTCGCCGGCCGACGCCACTATTGGTGACCAGGGCTGACCTCGAACGGCGTGTGACGCGAGGCATGTCCTTCGCGAGAGGCTGTCCCAGTCGCACCGTCTCGGCGGCCTGGCCCGCCGAGGGCAGGAAACCTCTTGATGCCCGGGCCGACGGTCCGGGCATCAAGTGTTGATGCGGGGGCCGGGGCAGGGGGACCGCCCCCTCTCCACCCGCTAGCGCGCCCTTATCGTCACGTGCTGAGTCGGCGTCGAGCCGGCCGCCAGGACGGAGCAGCAGCCGAGCACCAACAACGCGATCAGCGCGGCCTTGATGGCACGCCCCATGTGATTCCCCCTGGTCGAACGACGGTTCCGATGACTGCGAAGACAGTGCCACGCACCCGCACGTGCCGCTATGTTTTCGATCCCCCGCGAAACGTCGCCCCCGTGCCGGCGAGCAGGTCGAGGGCCAGCGAGGTCGCCGTGTGCTCGACGTGCTTGCCGTCCCGCCGGCTGACGATGAGTCCTGCCCCGCGCAGGACGCCGATCTGATAGCTCGCGCTGGCCGGGGCGAGTTCGAGGGCCCGCGCCACTTCGGTGGTGGTGCGTGGGGGATGTCCTGCCACGTCGACGAGGACCGCGCTCCTGGTCCGGCCGAGCAGTCGGTCCAGCCGTTCCTCGCCCGCCCGCGCGATGTCGAGCGGCTGTTTCCTGACGGGGTAGACGAGAACGGGGTCCAGCGCGGGGTCAGCGAGAGCCGTGGGCCTGTGCCAGCAGAAGTACGACGGTACGAGCGTCAGCCCCCGCCCTTCCAGCCGCAGCTCCCGGTCGACGGGATAGTCCACGTCCAGATACGGCGGGTTCCAGTGGGCGTACGGTGCGAGGCTCTCGAAGAGGGCGGCGGTACCTCCGTTGAGCACGGCGCGTGCGCGGACCGACACGTCGTCGCACACGGCCGAACTGACGTGCCGCCAATAGGGCTCCAGAAGTGTCCTGAAGGAGGCCCGGAGCGCGTCCGACACCACTTTGAGCGACGACGTGGCCGGTTCGTGGAGGCCGCGCATCCAGCCCGGCACCGGCCGGTCCCTGGCGAATCGCGCCATCTCCGCAGTCAATCGGTCACGGGGAGTGGCACCGATCTGATCGAGACCCGCCTCAAGGCCTTCGTCCGTCACCGGGGGCGTCAGGAAGTCGGGGATGTATCCGGAGGCCGGGATGACGGTGCGCAGGGTGCCCAGGGCATGGGACGCTCTCCGGTCCCGCGACAGGCGCAGACCTGTCTCGCGGCGCCAGTGTCCGAACTCCACGACCCCTTGGCGCGTCTGAAGACGACAGACCGCGCACATCAACTCCCACAGGGGGTCGGGCTGCTGAGCGATCCGGATGTTCTCGAGATCGCGCCAACCGAAGCGGATACGCAGCAAGTGACTCCTCGACAGGGGTGGTTGGACGGCCGGAACAGGGAGTGGGCGGACGACGCCGAGAGGCCCTGACGGCGGGGCCGAACGGCACGACACCGCGAGCGACCGCCGCTGCCGAGTCGCCCGTGAGGCGTCGGCCGGGCCGAACGACGCGTCGGACGCCGCATGTTCGGCGCCGAGGCCGCGGCGGCCTGAGCGGTCTGCGGAGGGCAGGGCTCACCGAGAGCCCCGTGGTCGACCCCATAGATCCTGAGGCAGCGGGCCTCGCGACGAAAGCCCAACGGGAGGAGAGGATGGCCGTCTTGTCGATAACCTTCCCTCTATGAGTGCCGGGGGCGGGTCCAGTGCTCGGCGCGAGCCGAGTCTCCATCAACTCCGGCTCCTTCTCGTCCTCGCCGAGGAGCTGCACTTCGGCCGCGCGGCAGCACGGGTCTACATCTCGCAGCCCGCCTTCAGCCAGCAGATCAGGTCACTGGAACAGCGACTCGGCGTCGTACTCGTCGAACGCGGGGGCCCTGCGGTGCGGCTCACCGCGGTCGGGCAGTCCATCGTCGAGGAGGCAAGAACGGTCGTGGACGCGCTGGCCCGGCTGAGGCAGACAGCCGACCGTCATGCCGGTGCGGCCCGTGGCCTCCTGAGGATCGGCAGCCTCGGAGCCGAGGCCGCCATGCCCTACGCCCAGGCCATCCTCGCCCACCTTCGCGGTGAGCACCCGGACCTGGAGATCGAGGTCCGCAACCTCACCTTCACCGACATGTTCAGCACACTGCTCGGCGGGGAGGTCGACGCGGCCTTCCTCCGCGGCCCCCTGCCCGGGGGCATCCAGTCCCTGCACCTGGCGTCCGAGACGCGGGTGGTCTGTCTGTCCGCCGACGATCCGCTCGCCGACCGGGACACCCTCACGCTCGGACATCTCGCCGATCGTGTGGTGGTCGACATGCCGCCGGAGGTGCCCCGATCGTGGTGGAACCACCTGACGGTCAATCCCCGTCCCGACGGCACCAGGGTCCGCTTCGGCCCCGTCGTCCGAGACACCGAGGCCATGGTCCTCGCGGTCACCCAGGGGCGTGCGATCACTTTCCTGCCCGCCGCGGCCCGGCGACTGTACCCGCGCACGGGTCTCACCTACGTCGATTGCCCGGAGCTGGGCCTCTCGACGGCCGAGCTCGCCTGGCTTCCCGGCAAGCGCGACGAGCCGGCCGTGTCCGCGCTGCGCGAGGCAGCACGCCTGACGGTCCGGCAGTGCGATGGCCCGGTTCGCGACTCCGCGTCCGAGGCGTGACACGGGGCGTGGTCAACACGGTGGGATGCGCGGCCCGTTGGGGCCTGCGGGGGCGATGGGGATGCCTTTGCCAGGGAAGGATGGCAAGCAGTGCGGGGCGGCAGGGCCCGGCGCGCCGGGACCTGCCGCACAGCGCGATCAGGCGGGGCGGATGTTCTCCGCCTGCGGGCCCTTCTGGCCCTGGGTGACGTCGAACTCGACCTTCTGGCCCTCCTGCAGCTCACGGAAGCCCTGAGCGGCGATGTTCGAGTAGTGGGCGAAGACGTCGGGGCCGCCGCCCTCCTGCTCGATGAAGCCGAAGCCCTTCTCGCTGTTGAACCACTTGACAGTGCCCTTGGCCATGACCTTCTCCTTCGAGGGAAACCGGGCGCACGACCTGTGTGCCCGGAGGTGATCGCCCTGGTCCGGAGAGGCGCTGATACGCAAGAACGCCCGTGATGGCGATCACGGGCGAACGGGACTTCAGAACCACGACTGCTGGTTCACGACGCTACACCCGGCAGGTGGCAGCCGCTACCGTGACCG
>NZ_RSAJ01000748.1 GCF_003933965.1 Streptomyces sp. RP5T | reverse complement strand
GGCGCGAGGATGGGGCGCCGTCGGTCGGGAGGGGCGGGCCTCCCCAGCCCGCCCCAGCAGCATGTCCCCGCATCGAACGAGTGCGCCATGTGACATCCGCCGATCGAATGACCACGGAACGTCACCGGGTTCGGCCTGCCCGGCCTGTGGATAACTCCGACGCTGTCGGTCCCGGCCCCTATCGTGGAGGCAGTGGTCGAGGGACGACGTACGGGGGACGGGACTATGGGCGGGATGGGCGGTATCAGCGAGATGCCAGGGATCACCGGGACACCGGACGCGAGCGACAGCGAGGCACTGGCCACGCTGCACCGGGTCTTCGGTTACGACGCCTTCCGCGGCGAGCAGGAAGAGATCATCGAGCATGTGGTGGCCGGCGGGGACGCCGTCGTCCTCATGCCCACCGGCGGCGGCAAGTCGCTGTGCTACCAGATTCCGTCCCTGGTCAGACCCGGCACAGGCATCGTCGTCTCCCCGCTCATCGCGCTCATGCAGGACCAGGTGGACGCGCTCAGGGCGCTCGGCGTGCGCGCCGGGTTCATGAACTCCACGCAGGACTTCGACGAGCGCCGCGTGGTGGAGGCCGAGTTCCTCGCCGGAGAGCTCGACCTGCTCTACCTCGCGCCGGAGCGGCTGCGCCTCGACGCCACGCAGGACCTGCTGTCCCGGGGCAAGATCGCCGTCTTCGCCATCGACGAGGCGCACTGCGTCTCCCAGTGGGGCCACGACTTCCGCCCGGACTACCTGACGCTGTCGGTGCTCGGCCGACGCTGGCCCGACGTCCCGAGGATCGCCCTCACCGCCACGGCCACCGCCGCCACGCACGAGGAGATCACCCAGCGGCTCGACATGCCGACGGCCCGGCACTTCGTGGCGAGCTTCGACCGGCCCAACATCCAGTACCGGATCGTCCCCAAGGCCGACCCCAAGAAGCAGCTCCTCGCCTTCCTGCGCGAGGAGCACCCCGGCGACGCGGGCATCGTCTACTGCCTCTCCCGCAAGTCGGTGGAGGCCACCGCCGAGTTCCTCTCCCGCAACGGCATCGAGGCGGTCCCGTACCACGCGGGCCTGGACGCGGGCACCCGCGCCGCCCACCAGTCCCGCTTCCTGCGCGAGGACGGCCTGGTTGTGGTGGCGACCATCGCCTTCGGCATGGGCATCGACAAGCCGGACGTCCGCTTCGTGGCCCACCTCGACCTGCCCAAGTCGGTCGAGGGCTACTACCAGGAGACGGGCCGCGCCGGGCGCGACGGACTGCCGTCCACGGCCTGGATGGCCTATGGCCTCAACGACGTCATCCAGCAGCGCAAGATGATCCAGTCGAGCGAGGGCGACGAGGCCTTCCGGCGCCGGGCCGCCGCCCACCTCGACTCCATGCTCGCGCTGTGCGAGACCGCGCAGTGCAGGCGCGGGCAGCTGCTGAACTACTTCGGCCAGGACCCCGAGCCCACCGGCTGCGGCAACTGCGACACCTGCCTCACCCCGCCCGAGACCTGGGACGGCACGGTCGCGGCCCAGAAGGTGCTGTCGACGATCGTGCGGCTCCAGCGGGAGCGGGGGCAGAAGTTCGGGGCGGTGCAGATCGTCGACATCCTGCTCGGCAAGCGCACGGCCAAGGTCATCCAGTTCGACCACGACCAGCTGTCCGTGTTCGGCATCGGCGAGGAGCTCTCCGAGGGCGAATGGCGAGGTGTCGTCCGGCAGTTGCTGGCCCAGGGCCTGCTCGCGGTCGAGGGGGACTACGGCACGCTGGTGCTGACCGAGGCGAGCGGGGCGGTGCTGCGGCGGGAGCGGGAGGTGCCGCTGCGCAAGGAGCCGAAGAAGCCGGTGAGCGCCAAGGCGAGCTCGTCCTCCTCCGGGCGGGGCAAGGCCAAGGCCGCGGTCGCCGAGCTGCCCGAGGCGCTGGTGCCGGCCTTCGAGGCACTGCGGGCCTGGCGCGCCGAACAGGCCCGCGAACAGGGCGTCCCGGCGTACGTCATCTTCCACGACGCCACGCTCAGGGAGATCGTCACGGCCTGGCCGACCTCGGTGCAGCAGCTCGGCGGAGTCAGCGGGGTCGGCGAGAAGAAGCTGCTGACCTACGGCGAGGGCGTGATCGGTGTGCTGGCCGGACTCGCGGACGGCGGTCCGGCCACGCAGACCCCCGGCCGGACCGACGACGCGGACCCCGGGGCCGACCACTGGCCCGAGATGGACGCGGAGCCGGAGCCCGAGGACGACTGGATGTGACCGCCACCGGGCCGGGTGAGGTGCCGGGCCGCACCTCACCCGACGTCACAGGGCCCGGGCCGCATACGCCCTGACGGCCGAGGCCGAATCCGAGCCGAGTCCGTCGTCGCCGTGACCAGGGCCGCGCGATCAGCCCCCACCGGACCGGCGGCCAGGGGCCGACCCCTTACGCCAGCGCCGACAGACCCGGCCCGAAAACGATCAGCAGCGGCAGCAACGGCACCAGGGCGGCCGTCGCCGACGTCAGCGCCCGGTGCCTGCGCAGCAGTCGCGGTGGCGGCTCCAGCAGTCGGTCCACGCGTTCGCCCAGCAGGCGGTGACTGGACGCGCACGACAGCACGCCCCGGTGCTGGTTCAGCTCGATCAGCGCCAGGGCCGTCGTCAGGTGGCCGCACCGCCGCGACGCCGTGTCGTCCGCCGCCAGTTCCACCAACCGGTGTGTCTGGTCGCAGAAGTGGGCGAACAGCGGCACCCGCGGGAACCCCGTGGCCAGTGCGGTCGAGAGGTGGAGCAGCCAGTCGTGGCGGGCCCGCGCGTGTCCGCGCTCGTGGGTGAGGACCGCGTCCAGCTGATGGTCGGTCAGGCGGTGCAGCGCGCCCGTCGTCACGATCAGCTGCGGCGGGTTCCCGGGCATCCACCAGGCGTCCGGGTACTCGTCCTCCAGCACCAGCAGCGGACCGCGCGTCGCCGTCCCGAGCCCGGCCGGCAGATCCGGCGCGCGCTCCCGCAGATGCTCACGGGCCAGCCCCCGGCGCCGACGGGCCTCGACCAGCTCACGGGCCAGCATCGCCGTGGTCCACGCGGCCCCGGCGGCCAGCAGCAGGGTCGAGAGGACCGCCCACACCGGCGCGGCCGACAGGTCGTAGGCCGCGGTCACGGCCGGCGGCGCCGGGGCGAACACATGGTCGCGGACCGTGTGGAAGACCGCCGCCGCGCCCAGCACCAGCGCGGTCAGGCAGCACAGCAGCACCGTGGCGACCAGGCACTGCCACACCCACAGCCCGACCACCGGTTCCCGTTCGGGCCACGCGGCCCGGGTGAGCGCGCGCGGCACCGGCACGGCGGCCGCCACGGCGACGGTGCTCAGCAGGAGCAGGCAGAGTGTCATGCCACGGGCTCCGGATCCTGATCGGAGACAGGGGAGGGTGGGGCTGTGCGGTGAGGCGCTGCTGGGCGGCCGGCACGTCGTCCACGTGTGCCGCCCGCCGCCAGTATGCCGTGAGCGGAGGCACCGCGGCAGGACTCGTGCGGTCCCGGACGCCTCACACGTCCCCGGAC
>NZ_RSAJ01000747.1 GCF_003933965.1 Streptomyces sp. RP5T | reverse complement strand
CGGCACCACCCACGCTCGCCCCCGGCCCCGGGGGCCTGACCCCCGTCTTCAAGAACGGATCCCGCGCTCACGGCAAGACGGTCGCGCTCACCTTCGACGCCGACATGACCGCCGACCAGGGGGCCCGGGCGGCGGCCGGTGAGCACTTCGACAATCCCGGGCTGATCGCGGCGCTGCGGGCGCTGAAGGTGCCGGCCACCGTGTTCATGACCGGGCGGTGGGCCGAGGAGTATCCCGACCAGGCCCGTTCCATCGGACGGGACCCGCTGTTCGAGGTCGCCAACCACTCCTACAGCCACTACGCCTTCACCGGCGACTGCTACGGGCTGCCGACGGTCCCCGGTGACCGGATGCGGGCGGACGTGGAGCGCGCGTACGAGGCGCTCCGGACGGCGGGGGTGCCGGACGCGAGGCCGTACTTCCGTTTCCCCGGCGGGTGCTACGACCGGCGGGCGCTGAAGGCGCTGACGCCGGTCGGCGTGACCGCCGTGCAGTGGGACGTGGTGAGCGGGGACGCGTTCGCGACGGACGCGGAGGCCGTGTCCCGGCAGGTGCTGGAGGGGGTGCGGCCGGGGTCGGTCGTGGTGCTGCACTGCACGCGCAGTGCCGCGCCGACGACGGAGCGGGTGGTACGCACGGTGGTTCCGCAGCTGCGTGCGCGGGGGTTCCGGTTCGTGAAGGTGTCCGAACTGATCGGGTCCTAGGCTGGAGGCATGAGCGAGGACCCCTGCACGATCGGCGACGTGCCGCAGCCTGCGGTCGCCGACGGGCCGCCGTATGCGATGGGGGTCCCCCCGCTCGAGCGAAGCCGAGAGTGGGGGAGTGTGCTGTACCGCGAGCCGACCGAGTACCCGGAGTCCTACAAGGGGATCACGCTGTGCCCGGTGTGCGAGTGGCAGGAGGCTCAGCGGACGGCCTGTTCCGGGTGACCTTAGGGTGGCCGGGTGAGCCATGACGTGACGCCCTCGACCGACAGCCCCTTCCGTTCCGAGCCGACCGCGCGCGACCAGGCACCCCAGTTCGTGCTGCCCCTGGTCGTCCGTATCGAGAAGGCCGCTCCGCCCGCCCGCACCGACGCGCTGGAGACGGCCGCCCGGGCCGTTCTCGTCATGCTCGCCGACGAGCGCTCGGTGGGCGACGGGGAGTGGGCCGAGGTCGTGCGGGACTGGCAGGACGCCCGGATCCGCAAGGTCGTACGGCGGGCCCGGGGGGCCGAGTGGCGGCGGGCCGAGGCCCTGCCCGGGATCACCGTCACGGGGAAGGCGGCCGAGGTGCGGGTGTTCCCGCCGGTGCCGCTCGACGGCTGGCCCAAGGAGCTGGCCAAGCTCCAGGTCTCCGGTACCGATCTCGACGACCCCGAGCCGCCGGCCGAGGCGGACCCGGCCGCCCCCGTCCTGTGGCTCAGCCCGGACCTCGACATGTCGGCCGGCAAGGCGATGGCCCAGGCCGGTCACGGCGCCCAACTGGCCTGGTGGGAGTTGTCGGACCAGGAGCGGACGGCCTGGCGGGACGCCGGGTTCCCGCTCGCCGTGCGGACCGCCGCTCCCGGGCGCTGGGCCGAACTCACCGCCAGTGGGCTGCCGTTGGTGCGTGACGCCGGTTTCACCGAGATCGCGCCCGGCTCGTGCACGGTCGTCGCGGACCATCCGGCGCTGCGGTGACCGGGGCGGGGATCCTCTTGGCCCAGGTGCTGGAACCGGTCACCGGGGGCGCAGGGCTCGCCCGGCTGCTGGGCCTGTGCAGGGCCAATGGAACATTTGGACCGGTAGGCCCGACCCCGTGGCACTGCCGGACGAGGTCTTCGCGGGCAGGTGCACGCGGCGTGCGGCCCGGGAAGACGGTCATGGCGGGGGCTGGGCGGCTTGTGCCCCGGGGGCGCGTGCTCGTGCTGATGCCGGCGCTGAATCTGCCGGCGCAGGTGGTGAGGTCGTGGCACGAGGCAGGGCACGGGGCGCTCCGACGGATCCGGGCGGGCGTAGGCAGGAACCCGTGCCCGCGCTGAGGGGCTCGCAGGCCGGGAGCCGCGGGCGCGGTCCGGAACCGGCGTAAGCGTCGTGGCCGCGCGCGGCGAACCTCAAATGTTGCTCTGAAGGTTCACCGGGCGCGGTTCGGGTCCGGGACGCGGGGCCATACCTCCGTCACGCCGAACGGGCGAGGACCGGAGCGGACGCGGGAGAGGCCGAGGAGGGGGACGGACATGGAGCGACTGGGCACGGGGATCGGGTGGCGGCCGGAGATCGCGGACGCCGTGGAGGGCATGCCGGGCATCGACTGGGTCGAGGCCGTGGCCGAGAACGTCTGCCCCGGGCATCTGCCCGAGTCGCTGCTCCGGCTGCGCGAGCGCGGGGTGACCGTGGTGCCGCACGGCGTCTCGCTCGGGCTGGGGGGCGCGGACCGGCCCGACGCCGGGCGGCTCCGGGCGCTCGCCGAGCGGGCCGAGGCGCTGGGCTCACCGCTGGTCACCGAGCACATCGCGTTCGTGCGGGCGGGCGGCCCCCTGACCGCCTCCCCGGGCCTGGAGGCCGGGCACCTGCTGCCCGTCCCGCGCACCCGGGACGCCCTGGACGTCCTGTGCGAGAACATCCGCATCGCGCAGGACGCCCTGCCGGTCCCGCTCGCCGTGGAGAACATCGCCGCGCTGGTCGCGTGGCCGGGCGAGGAGATGACCGAGGGACAGTTCCTGTACGACCTCGCCGACCGGACGGGGGTACGGCTGCTGATCGACGTGGCCAACCTGCACACCAACCACGTCAACCGCGGCGAGGACCCGGCCGAGGCACTGGCCGAACTCCCCCTGGAGGCCATCGCCTACGTCCATGTCGCGGGCGGGTTCGAGCGGGACGGGGTGTGGCACGACAGCCACGCCCACCCGGTTCCGCGGCCGGTCCTCGACATCCTCACCGACCTCGCGTCCCGGGTCTCACCGCCGGGCGTGCTGCTGGAGCGGGACGAGAACTTCCCCGAACCGGCCGAGCTGGAAAGGGAGTTGGGCGCGATCCGGGAGGCGGTGCGGAAGGGGGGCGCCGCGCGGACCGACCGTGCGTGGCAGGCCGGCGCCGCGGAGCCGCCGAGCGCCCCGACCGACCCCGCCCGCCAGCGGCTCGCGCTCGCCCAGACCGCGCTGCTGTCCGCGCTCGTGGCGGGGACGCCGGCGCCGGAGGGCTTCGACCGGGTGCGGCTGGGGGTGCAGGCGCGGGCCCTCGCGGGCAAGCGGGCCGACGTGGTGGCGAAGGTGGCGCCCGAACTGCCCGTGATCCTCGGGGCGGGCTACCGCCCGGCGTTCCTGGCGTACGCGCAGGGGGCGCCGATGACCGGCGGATACCGGCGGGACGCCCTGGACTTCGCCGAACACCTGCTGCTGGAAGGGACGTTGACGGACGCGGGCGCGCGGCGCGAGCTGCGGGAGTGGTGGCTCGAGCGGTCGGGCCCGGTACCGAGGTCGCACCGGCCGGCGGTCCGGTGGGCGCGGGCCACGCGCAGGGTGCTGCTGCGGCGCTGAGGTGCGGGGG
>NZ_RSAJ01000746.1 GCF_003933965.1 Streptomyces sp. RP5T | reverse complement strand
GGAGTACGGCCTGGCGGTGAGCGCCCCCACGGTCAATCTCAACAAGGCCTGGCTGCAGAACTTCCTCGACAACGACGTGATCCCGTTCGCCGACGAACTGCGGAAGATGGGCCTGGAAGGCATCGCCCCGGGGGACGCCACCCTGACGGTGCCGGCTCTGGTCGATCTGGAGGAGGGGGGAGGCAGCCGGGCCGGCTTCCTCACCGGGCAGGACAAGAACCCGATCGCGATCGGGCTGATGGCCGGCGACAACAGCTGGACCAACGGGCAGTACGTGGTCAAGGCCCTGAACGCCTTCATCGGCGAGGTGACCGCGATCCTGAAGCAGCAGGGTGAGCTCTTCGAGGAGATCCAGGACGGCCTGGAGGACACCATCGAGCAGCTCTTCAAGGCCCGCGACGTCAACCTCGACAAGATCAAGGGCGAGGACTTCATCGACTTCTTCGAGGACGTGGACAGCATCCTGTCCGAAGGGTCGGGTTCGGGAGACGACAACGAGGACGACTGACCGCCTCGCCGCCTCCGTTCACCCTCCTCGCCGCCGGTCCGACCCGCGGCCCACCTGATCGAAAAGGCCCTTCGTCATGGCTCTTGACCCCACCAAGATCACCGGTGACCTCACAGCGACGAACGACCACTGGCACGAAGCCATCAAGTTGTTCACCGGATACGTCGCACCGGCGCGGGACACCCTCTTCGACACCCTGGTGGGCAACGAGGGCATCCCCCTGATGAAGGTCGAGATCTCGGACGTCTCCCAGGTGGACTATGTCGACACCGAGGATCTCAACTGGCTCTACGAGAACGCCGGTTACCGGATCCAGAACACCGACTTCGTCATCCCCTTCTACCGGGCGAGCGGTGGCACCGGCTCCGACGTGACGATGCACAAGGCGCGCATCACGCTCCTCGGGCAGAAGAGCGGGGACGATCCGCCCTCCGGCGGTTACGTCGAGGGCGGCACCTTCAGCAGCCAGTACGACAACCACCTGGGGATGGGCAAGCCCACCTGGGACACCCGGCCGCTGGCCCAGTACAGCTACGGCACCGGCCTCGCCCTGGAAGCGCTGCTCAACAAGCCCGAGGGAACGCACGGGTTCTCCTGGAACGAGGTGTCCGTCGACGAGGCGGCCTCCGTCACCCTCAACAACTTCGACGTGGTGGCCGGGGCGTTCGACAGGGCGGCCAAGTTCTTCGTCGAGCAGCAGAAGAAGATCGAGGAGTGGCAGACCCGCGTCGGCCTGGAGAAGAACGACGCCTGGCGCGGCACGGCCGCCGGTGTCTTCTGGGACCTCGTCAAGAAGCTCAACAAGCAGTACAGCGACTACGCCGACGACATGAGTCCCAACGGCAGCTACTTCTCCAAGCAGGGCAACGAGATCCGCGACGCGAAGAAGGCGCTGCGCGGGGCCGCCTGGGACCTGCACACCACGTGGGCGACCTGGGAGTACAAGGACGGCAACCCGCTGAGCTGGCTGCACGCCCTGCTGTCCCGGATCACGAAGTACGTGTGGGACCACAACATCACCAAGATCACCTACGAGATCGTGCCCAGCTACTCCGAGGCTCCCTCGACGGTCAACTACGTGGCCGAGGAGGGCTTCGACAACAACGCCAAGGACCCCGGCGACGCGAACACCCCGGCACGCGAGTTCGGTGATCTCAAGGATCTCGCGACCTGGGCGAAGATCGGCAACCAGGCGATCCTCGACTGGCAGAAGTCGGTCGTCGACCAGCTCGACAAGGCGGCCGTCGCGGCCCTGAAGGACGTCAAGGACGCCTGGAGCAAGTCCTCCTTCGACCTCGGCGACATCAAGTCCCGTGGCGGCAGTTCCCTTGAGGAGGGCCTCAGCAAGGACGAGGCCGAGGTCAAGGAAGAGGAAGCGGAGCAGAAGGCCGCGGAGGCCGCCGCTCAGCAGGCCGCCTACATGCAGTGGATGAAGGACCAGGCGGCGAAGGCCGAGGCGGAGGCGGCCAAGGCGAAGGCCGAGCAGGAGGCCAAGGAGAAGGCGGCGGAGGAGAAGGCCGCCAAGGAGAAGGCCGAGCAGGAAGCCAAGGAAGCAGCCGCCAAGGCGGAGCAGGAGGCCAAGGAGAAGGAGGCCGAGGCCAAGGCGGAGCAGAAGGAGAAGGAGCAGGAGGCCAAGCAGGCCGAGGCGGAGAAGAAGGCCGAGGCGAAGGAGGCCGAGGCGAAGGCCGAGCAGGAGGCCAAGGAGAAGGAGGCCGAGGCGAAGGCCGAACAGAAGGAGAAGGAGCAGGAGGCCAAGCAGGCCGAAGCCGAGGCCAAGCAGGAACAGAAGGAGAAGGAGGCCGAAGCCAAGGCCGCCGAGGCGCAGGCGCGTCAGGAACAGCTCCAGATCGCTCAGATGAACCAGGCCAAGGCCGAACAGGAGCGCCAGCGCAAGGAGCAGGAGCAGAAGGAGGCCGAAGCCGAGGCGAAGGCCGAGCAGAAGGAGAAGGAGGCCGAAGCCAAGCAGGCCGAACAGGAGGCGAAGCAGGAGGCCAAGGAGAAGGAGGCCGAGGCCAAGGCGGAGCAGAAGGAGAAGGAGCAGGAGGCCAAGCAGGCCGAGGCGGAGAAGAAGGCCGAGGCGAAGGAAGCCGAGGCGAAGGCCGAGCAGGAGGCCAAGGAGAAGGAGGCCGAACAGAAGCAGAAGGAACAAGAGGCCAAGCAGGCCGAAGCGGAGGCGAAGGCCGAACAGAAGCAGGCCGAGCAGGAGGCCAAGCAGGAGCAGGTCCAGGCCGAGCAGGAGAAGAAGCAGGCCCAGGCCGAGGCCGAGCAGCGGAAGCTGGAGCAGGAGGCGGCCAAGCGGGAGCAGGAGGCGTTCGCCCAGTACGACAACGCCCGCCAGGGGATCCTCAACAACGGCGACCTGTCACAGCTGTCGCCGACGCCCATCAGCGGCCCGGTCAACGACGCCACCCTGGACCTTCCCGGCGGCGGCGAGACCCACATCGACTCCTCCGGGCGCGTGGTCACCGAATACCCCGACGGCAGCTCCACGACCGTCGACCCGCTCACCCACAGCTCGACCATCACCCGCCCCGACGGCACCACCATCTCCGGCCCGCTCAACACCGGTGATCTGCTGACCAATCCGGACGGCAGCGTCACTCACCTCGACTCCAGCGGGCACGTGGTCACGGAGTACCCCGACGGCACCGTCCAGACCGTCGACCCGGACACCGGCTCCACCACCATCACGCTCCCGGACGGCACGACCTCCTCCGGCCATCTCAACGGCGGCGACCTGCCGTCGTACGGCTCCGCCACCTCCGGCCCGTCGTACGGCCACCCCTCCTACGAGGAGGAGTTGTACGACGACACCCCCTACCGCTCGCCCCTGGACTACAGTTCCGCCGCCAGCGCCGGGGTGACACCGCCGAGCAACCGGCAGCTGCTGAACACCGGCGCCTTCCCCGGCCTCGCCGCCACCGGAGGGCTCGACGGCTCGGCCGGCGCCTCCGCCGCGTCGCCCGCGAGTGGCGGCGCCCCCATGGGCGGCATGCCGCTGGGT
>NZ_RSAJ01000745.1 GCF_003933965.1 Streptomyces sp. RP5T | reverse complement strand
GAACACCACCCCGCACGATCCGGCAGCCGAGGACCTTCAACGCCGACGGCAGGCGATCGGCGCCCTCGGCCGCGAACTGCGACTGCTCGTCGACGCCACCGTCCGCACCACAGCCTCCCCGGAAACCCTGAACCGCCTGGCGGAAGACGTCCGCACCCTCACCGGAGCGTTCACCGGCCCCCGCCGGACAGCGGCAGACATCCCCGCGGTGGACGAATTCCCCGGCGGAGCACGGATGTACAGCCCCGTCACCGGCCTTGGCAGCCCGCTCGCGCCACCCCTGCACGTCACGCCTGCCGGCGACGGCGTAGCGGGAACTTGCACCCTTGGCATCGCTCACGAAGGGCCACCGGGCTACGGCCACGGCGGCATGAGCGCCATGCTCCTCGACGAACTCATGGGGTGGGCCTGCACCGCCGCCGGAATGCCGGGGATGACCACCGGCCTCCAACTGCGCTACCACCGCCCCGTCCCCTTGCAGACACCCCTGCACCTCGCGGCGCGCGTCACCGGAACTGACGACCGCAAAATCTTCGTGGTCGGCTCGATCACCACCGACCACGACCGCTCGGCAACCCTCGTGTCGACGGACGGCACGTTCGTCGCACCGGACCCCGACCGCGCTCGCGCCCTGTTCCCGAGCCTGCGCGAGGAGACGTGAGGACCGGCTCACCACAATCGTGGTGCTGCCAGTCGTCCAGCCCGCAGAACCGCCCGGTCCCAGGCACGTGACAGGGCACCGCAACGCCCCGCTCACACCCGAAGGACGACTGCGCCTGTGCCTACGCATCGAGGCGGGACGCCCAATCGCACACGTCGCCGCCGAAGCCGGCATCTCCCGCCGGTGCTTGGGCAAGTGGTACGCCCGCTGGCGCGCGCACGGTGAGGACGGACTTCTCGACCGCTCCTCCCGCCCAGCAGTAAGCCCGGCCCGCACCACAGAAGACATCGCGGATCTTGTGGAGGTACTGCGCCGTCAGACCAAACACGGTCCGGCCCGCCTGGCAGCCGACCTCCAGCGGCTGCACGGCATCACACTGGCCCCAGCCACTGTGCACCGCGTCCTCGTCCGCCGGGGACTCAACCGCCTACGTGACCTCGACCCACCCACCGGCGAGCGGTTGCGTGAGGTCATCCGGTACGAGCACGACCAGCCCGGCGACATGATCCACGTCGACATCAAGAAGCTCGGACGCATCCCAACAGGCGGCGAGTGGCGAATGCACGGCCTCGGCACCGATGCGGCCCGCGTATCCAAACGGGCCGGCCCCGGCACCGGAAAAGTTGGCTACACCTACCTGCACTCAGCCGTGGATGATCACTCTCGACTGGCATACACCGAGGCGTTGGAGGACGAACGTGCTGCCACCGCATCCGCGTTCTGGCACCGCGCAGCGTCCTTCTTCGCCGCCCCACGGCATCTCGATCCGCCGCGTCCTCACAGACAACGGCGCATGTTACCGCTCGCACACCTGGGCTGACGCCGTCGCAGCAACCGGCACCAAGCACAAGCGCACCCGCCCCTATACACCGCGGACCAACGGGAAAGTCGAACGCTACAACGGCACACTCGCCCGGGAATGGGCCTACGTGCGCGATTACACCTCCGAGCATGAACGTCGCGTCGCACTCGCAGACTTCCTCAACTACTACAACCACGAACGACCGCACTCAGCTCTCGGCGGGAAGCCACCCATCAGCCTAACCCCCACCACCGGATACCTCGTCACCCTCGGCCATCTGCCGCAACCACCCGCTGTCGTCCCCCAGCAGCTCACGATCGGGGACGCGATGGAACCAACCTCATGAGACATCACACCTAGCTTTCGGGGCGAGGGCTGCGGTCCTCGTTCGCCTGTGGGCGGGTTGTCCCGCCTCGGGCCGGATGGCCGGGCCCTGGAGGGGCGCGCGCCAGACCTGCTGCTGCCCGATCTGCTTTCCAGGGCTGACCGTTGTTCGTGGACGGCGGCGAGCGAACGGGCCACGGCCCGGGCACGAGGTCGACGCTGGAGTGCCCGGGACACCTGGCTTTGCTCGTCGAGCGCGTCGAAGACCTCGTCGATCAGGGCTGGGCCCTCGCGCGGAGCCCTGGGCCGGATCACCTCACCCAGATCGCGGCGACCGGGTTGCCGCCGGGGCCGGGTGGCTGCCACGTGGTCCGAGTGCGGGGGCCCAGGACGCGCTGCGGACTGGGGTGTAACTGGGTGGGCAGGCGCGTTTCCGGTTGCGGGGTGCGGGGCCTCGGCCGCCGGGTACTGGTCGAAGCCGATCAGCTCGGTCACCTCGGTGGTGATCTCGTCGGTCAGTTGGGGCACGAGTGGGGAGGCGCGTCATGTTCCGGGTCGGTGTCCGCGAGGACTGCGGCGTCCGTTGCGGCGGTCTTCGCCCCGCCTGGGTAGAGGTCGGCGATGCGCTGCACGGACAGTCCGGGCAGCTCGGCACCGGTGCAGGTGATGTCCGGGCGACTATTAGGGGGCAGGGGTCAATGGAAGCGGGCTGGTGCGCGATATTGCCCCGCGGCAAGTCGCCACCGACTACCGGCCACCGGCAAGCTCAAGGCAGTCGCCCGCCGGTAAAGCCGGTATGGCCAGCCGCCTGCCGCCTCTGCTACCAGCAGCTGGAAGTGTTCCGGAAGGCTAGGTCATCCGAGAGCTCATTTCCCGGTTTCACCACAGCTGGGTGTTGGGCGCGCCTTTGAAGGGGCCTTGCACCTCCGCGGTGATCCAGCCTCCGTAGAAGTCGCCTTCTTGGGGGGTGACGTCTTCTCCGGCGACGGTGCAGCGGTCCATGCGGCTGGGGTAGAAGGCGAAGAAGTCGGTGAGTGCTGTGTAGTCGGGTTCGGGGCGGGGGTAGCTCCAGGCGGCGCGGGGGCGTACATCGTCTCCGATGACGACGTCCCAGTAGCGGGCCGCTCCCTTCCATTCGCACCATGTCCGGCCGGAGACAGCGGGGACCAAGAGCTCGGTCCGGACGTCCTGGGCAGGGATGTAGAAGGTGGGGGGATGGCTGGTTTCCAGGACTCGAATCGCGCTGCGGGTCTCGGCCACGACCTGCCCGGCGCACTCGACGCGCACGAGGCGGTCGTCTTCTTGCAGAGCCGGTGGCCGCGGGTAATCCCAGACGGACTCGGCAGGTCGTGGAGCGGCGGGCGGCTGGTGACCGTCCAGCGGATCCAGGTACACCTCGTCCTCATAGCACCATGCCCATGCGTGGCCCGCGGCCAGGGTCCGGGCTGCGGGGTGCCCGCTTGTGTCGAAGTGTGCTGTGGCATGAGCGCCCGGGGAACTGTCGCTGCAACCTACGTGCCCGCACGTCAGGCACAGCAACAGATCGCTCGGCGCACGTCCGCGCTCCGAGCAGGGCAGGCACGTTGTACTCAGCGGGGTGGGGTCGGCCGTCCAGGTGTGGGAGCAGTGCTTGCCGGACGGCCGTCCGCCATCGTGTCGGGGCGTCCATCTCGTCATCGGTGACCCCCGACCCGGCTGCCTGCCGCACCGTACCCGTTCGGCCCACCTGCCCACAGGCCGACGTCCGTGC
>NZ_RSAJ01000744.1 GCF_003933965.1 Streptomyces sp. RP5T | reverse complement strand
GGGTGGTCTCTCCGGGGGACATGCCCTCCGAGGCCGCGAACGCCTCGTACGACGGGACCGTGCCCGAGACGATGCCCAGGTTCGCCGTGCCGGAGGCGGAGAGCTCGCGCAGGGAGGCCTCTATGGTCGCCAGGTGCTCCTCGTGGGAGGGGTACTCCGCGGAGAGGGAGGGGTAGGCCTCGACCAGTTCCGCGAGTTCGGACGCGGGCCAGTGCAGGACCGCCACCGGGAACGGGCGGGACAACGCCTCCCGATAGGTGCCGAGTTCGGCGCGCAGGCGGGAGATCTCCGCCTCCAGCTCCGCCGGGTTCTCCGAGCCGAGGGACCACACGCGCTTCGGGTCGTGGAGTTCGTCCAGGGAGACCGGGGAGGTGTGCAGGGTGTCCGCCAGGGTGTCCCACTCGTCGTGGGCCAGGCCGAGCATCCTGCGGACGCGGTGCCGGCCGAACAGCAACGGGTGCGTGGAGTACGGCGGTTCCGGTACGTCCGTCAGGAGGACCCGCGCCCCCTCCGTGAACGTCTCCTGCGCCTGCTCCAGCTCGTCGTGGGACTCCAGGGCCTCCGCGACGATCACCCAGGGCGCCGGGTCCCGGGGGGAGGCTGCCCGGACGCCCTCGATGATCGCGCGGGCCTCGGCCTCATGGCCGTACTCCCAGAGGTTCGCGGCCTTCAGGGAACGGACGAGAAACGGGTTCTCCAAGCCGTCCTGCGCGGCCAGCAGGCGGTCGTAGAGGGAGGACGCGGCGGGGCGGTCGCCGGCCAGTTCCAGATGGGCCGCGGCCTGCAGGAGCAGGGCTTCGGCGTCCTCGGGATACCGGTCGGCGGTCCGCTCCAGGCGCGCCGCTTCGGCGGTGTGGTCGACGTTCTCGGCAGGCGTGTCGGGGCGCATGGGGGACACCGTACTGCCGATCAGCGTCAAAGAAGAGAGAGGTGCAGGCCAGGGCCCGGTTAACAGCAGGGGAGGCCCCGGGGCCCGGCCCGCACCCGCGGCTACCGCCTCAGATCGTCACGCCGTCGATCTGCAGGGTCTGCACCGCCTTCGCCGCGAACGGCACCGCCACCGTCTTCCCGCTCAGGAAGGTGTTGGAGTAAGACGCGTACTTGTCGCCGCCCGTCGTCACCGTGTTCCAGCGCGGGACCAGGCCGCCGGAGCCGCCCGTCACCGTGGTGAAGCGGGACAGGTCGAAGGTCAGGGTCTGGGCCGAGGTGGAGGTGTTCAGGGCCACGATGACCAGGCGCTTGGCCGTGGAGTCGTAGGCCGCGACCGCGTTGCTCACGCCCGTGTCGAGGATCTTCATGCCGGGGCGGATGTGACGGCTGAACTGGGCCAGCACGTAGTACTTCGTCTCGATCGCGCCCGCCTGGAGGGTACTGGCGTCGTACTTGATCACGCCCCAGCCCGCCGTGGGGTCCATGACCTGCCAGTAGACCCAGGCGGTGGGGTGCAGCCAGCGGAAGTCGTAGAGGAGGTTGAAGGCCGTGGTGTAGCCGGTGCCGTCGCCGTCGCCGGTCTCGGAGTTCCACAGCTTCTTGCCGGCCGTGGTGACCACGTCCGTGTAGAGCAGGTCCCTGCGGCCGCTCGACCCCTGGTAGCCGTGCACGTTGACCTGGTTGACGTACCCCTTGGTGGTCGAGCTGAAGGAGTTCCAGGTGGTGCGGGCGAGGTCGTAGCTGGTCTCGTCGGAGGCCGAGATCCTCACGCCGGTCAGCCCGCGGTTGTTCAACTCGCTGCGCAGGTACGGCAGTACGGCCGACTGGACCGACGCGTCCATGTGGCAGCCCTCCTGCGTGCCGGTCGCGGTCCACCAGGACGAGGAGGGCTCGTTGAAGGCGTCGACCGTCGCGAAGTTCACGCCCCAGTTGTTCTTGGCGTACAGGGCGGTCGCGGCGAGGTGGGAGGCGTGCTGGCGGTAGTTCCAGGTCTGGAGGTTGTTGCCGCCGCCCGAGGCGCCCGACGGGTTGTGGTTGCTGCACATCCACCACATCGGGGAGTTGGTGAAGAGCTCCGAGGTCGCGCCCCTGGACGTCGCCTTCACCAGCATCGCCCGCTGGTTGGCGTCCGCCGTCCAGTCCCACGCCGAGGACGTCGGGTCCTCGTTGTTCCAGTCCTGCCAGTACCCCTCGATCTGCTTGAAGGCGGGGATGTTGGCCGAGGCGACCATCGACTCGCCGTTCACGGTGTTCCAGCTGCACGCGCCCAGGTTGTAGCGGGCGATGTTCAGGCCGAGTCCGGGGAGCGAAGTGCCGTTGTAGGAGGTCGACTTGGTGGTGAAGAAGATGTCGGCGAAGTCGTCCCGGGCGCCGAACACGTTGGCCCACCAGGCCAGGGAGGTGCCCCAGCCCTCCCAGGTGCCGTACGACGTCCCCGGGCTGACCGCGATCGTGGCGTCCGCGCGGGCGGTTCCGGTGGCCAGCGCGCTGCCGAGGAGGGTTCCTCCTGCGGCTGTCAGCAGCGTTCTGCGTCGGATCATGGTCACTCCGAACTCCGATGGATCGACGCGGCCTTCTGACCCGCGTCGCGGCTTGCCCCGTTCATGCCACGACGAAGCATCGGGTGTTGCCGGTGAGGTTGTCGAGAGTTCCGACAGCCCTTCTTAAAACCAGTGGAGGAAGTTCGGTATACCGGACACGGCAACGGCCGTCCCTCCGTTGCCCGACCACTCCTCCGCTCCATCGGGCCCTCGCCCCTGGTGAGTTGAGGGCCCCGCCCTTATGGTGCGGGCGGCCCCGGCCGAGGAGGTGTGTCCCGTGCGGCAGCGCATCGTGCACCACGGAGCCCGGCGCCGGCGCGAGCGTCGCCGCCGCGCGGTGTGGGTGGGTGGCGAACTCCTCGTCACCGTGGGGGTCGTCCTGCTGCTCCTCGTCGTGCACCAGCTGTGGTGGACCAACCGGGAGGCCCGGCAGGGCGCCCGGCGCGAGGTCGAGGCGCTGGAGCGGGAGTGGGAGCGGGGCGGGGGAGCCGATCCCGGGTCCGCGCTCCAGGGATCACGGGAGCCGGCCGGGTCCCAGGAGGACTCCGGGTCCGGAGGGGGCCGGGACCGCCGCGCCGACGTCCCGTACTCCACCATTCCGGACCTGTCCCGGGCCTACGCCGTCCTCCGCATCCCCCGTCTCCACCTCCGCGTCCCCGTCGCCGAGGGCGTCGGCAAGGTGAGCGTCCTCAACAAGGGGTACGTCGGCCACTACCCCGGCACCGGACAGCCGGGCGGCGTCGGGAACTTCGCGCTCGCCGGGCACCGCAACACCCACGGCGAGCCCTTCCGGTACGTCAACCGGCTCGTGCGCGGGGACGCCGTCCAGGTGGAGACGCGCGGCGCGGTGTACACGTACGCCGTGGACCGGACCCTGTGCCAGACCTCGGCGCGTGACGCGGGGGTGATCGGGCCGGTCCCGCGCTCGGCGCTGTACCCCTCCTACGGGTACGCCGAGCCCGGTCACTACCTCACCCTCACCACCTGCACCCCGGAGTACACGTCCCGGTACCGGCTGGTGGTGTGGGGCAAGCTCGTGTCGGCGCGCACGCGTTGACGAGGAGCGGCGGGGTCGGCGG
>NZ_RSAJ01000743.1 GCF_003933965.1 Streptomyces sp. RP5T | reverse complement strand
GCTGTCGAGGGCCTCATCACGGGCCTCGACGGCGGCGTCGGGGCCGGACCGGACGCGCTCCCCCGTGGCTCGTCCGCCGGCCCGACACGCGGACCGCGCTCGGCCGGCCGGGCCCCGGCACCGCGGACGACGACCACTGTCCGGGCATCCGCGGAAGGCGATGGTCATGCTTGACGTACGACGTCTGCGGGTCCTCCAGCATCTCGCGACCTACGGAACGGTCGCCGCGACGGCCGAGATCCTGCACCTGACGGCCCCGGCCGTGTCCCAGCAGCTGGCCGTCCTGGAACGTGAGGCCGGCGTGCCCGTCGTCGAGAAGAGCGGACGCACTCTGCGGTTGACGCCGGCGGGAGAACTGCTCGTGGCGCACGCCGAGGTGATCCTGGGCGATCTCGCCGCGGCGGAGTCCGACCTGCGGGCGCTGAAAGGCGGCCACCACGGCCTGATCCGAGTGGCGGCCTTCGCATCCGCCGCCCGGACCCTGCTGCCCACGGTGTACCGGTTGCTCGCCGAACACGAGGACACCCGAGACGAGGACACCCGGGCGCGCACCCTCACGGTCCAGCTCGTCGAGCAGGAACCCGACCCGGCCATGGAGTCCCTCAAGAAGCGCGAGGTCGATGTGGTCCTGGCGCACAGCTACTCCGTGCTGCCACGCAACTTCCCCGGAAACAGCCGGCAGGACGTCCTCATGGAGGACCCGGTGCTGCTCTGCCTGTCCGCCGCGCGGGCCGAGCGCCTCGAACTCGCCCCGGGTCAGCCCGCCGATCTGGCCCGGCTGTCCGACGAGGCGTGGCTGACTCCCGGTCCGGAGACCTCCTGTTTCCAGATGATCCAGCGCACGTGCGGAGCGGCCGGGTTCGTCCCGGACATCCGCGTCCGCAGCAGCGACTTCTCGGTGCTCGTCGCACTCGTGGCGGCCGACGCGGGCATCGCGCTGGCCCCCCGGCTGGCCATCCCCGAGCAGGAGGGCATCAGCGTGCACCCCCTTCTGGTGCCGGTGACACGCACGGTCTTCACCGTCATCCGGACCGGAACCGCCCGCAGACCGGACGTACACCTGCTCAGCACTCTCCTGCGGCAGGCGGCAGACCTGGCCTCGCCCTGATCGGAGCACAGGGGCGGTCTCCGCTCCGGGCGGCGCCCGGTGTGCGACGCACAAGCCGTCACGGGAGCCGGTCGAGCAGCTCCTGATGGTGTGCGGCGGCCCACTCACGCAGACGCACCGGCTCTCGGCCCAGAAGATCCTCGACCGTACTGGTGGTGACCGCGCCGTGGTCGAAGCGGCCTTCGTATGTCTGTCGTGCCCAGATCAGTGTGCTGGCCGCGTAGGCGGCGTCCATGTCCGCGGGCGCGATGTCCAGGCCCGCCTCGATCATGCGCTGGAGGTCGGCGGGGGTCAGCACCAGTGCCGGGATCTCCCGTCCGAGGGCGTCGGAGAGCGCTTCG
This sequence comes from Streptomyces sp. RP5T, assembly GCF_003933965.1. Taxonomy (GTDB): domain Bacteria; phylum Actinomycetota; class Actinomycetes; order Streptomycetales; family Streptomycetaceae; genus Streptomyces. The sequence continues at coordinate 2,105 of NZ_RSAJ01000743.1, read as the reverse complement.
GCCACCTCGGTGCCGTTGAGGAGATCGGTGGACAGGTAGTAGTCCTTGCCCGCATGCGTTTCGGGTCCTTCGGCCAGCACCCTGGCCGCGACTGCCGCGATGTCGGCGCCGGCGACCCAACCGACCCGCTTGTCACCCATCGGCCACACCAACTGGCCGTCCCGCGGCCCGTTGATGCCCAGCAGGTTCTCCATGAACACATGCGGGTGCACATTCGCCCAGGCCAGCGTGGAGCCGGCGATGTAGCGCTCCACGAGCTCGTGCCACGCGAAGTGCGGATCGGTGGAGCGTCCGTCGCCGAACACGCCCAGGTGGACCAGGAAATCGACGCCGGCGTCCTCGGCCGCGTCCACGAAGGTCTTGGTCTGGTGGTTCATCGCCGAGGTGTAGCCGGTGACCAGGAAGACCCGGTCGATGCCCTTCAGCGCGCCGGCGAAGGTGTCGGGATCGTCGAGGTCGACGCACACCGCCTCCTGCCCCGCCGCGATCCACCGCTCGACCGTCGTCCCGCTGCGTGACGCCCGTACGGGGATCACCTGACCGGGCATCGCCTCCAACTCCCCGGCGACAGCCGCACCGATGCGGCCGGTGGCCCCCAGGACCAGAACCCGCGGAATGTCTGTGTTCGGCATCTCACTCCTCACGTCATACGGCCATACCGCCATGCGGTTCACGGCCATACGAAAGCAATCACTTTCGTATGTCGCGATAGTGAGTGCTGTCGTATGCTCTGTCAAGGCCACAGAAGACCGGAGGGACCACGTGCGAACCTGGGCCGACGACGACCCGAAAGCGCGGCTGATGGCGCGCAAACGCCAGGCGATCATCGACGCCGCGCTGTCGGCGTTCCTCGAAGAGGGATACGGCGGAAGCTCGGTCAATCGCATCGCCGCGAGCGCGGGCGTGTCCATCACGACCCTGTACCGGCACTTCGACAGCAAGGACGATCTCTTCGTCGCCGTCATCCAAGAGGCCTGCGGCACCGGCACCCGGACCGCGGACCCGCAATGGCTCACCCTCCCTCCCCTGGAGGGTCTGACGGAGGCCGGCTTCGAGCTCCTCCAGCACATCCTCACCGAGGAGCAGTTGGGGCTGTTCAGGGTGGTCGCCCGGGACGCGCAGCGCTTCCCCGCACTGGGCCGCCGCTACCAGCAGGACGTGCTGGGAAACCGCGTGGCCCTGTTCACTCGCCACCTGTCCAACTGGCCGGCCGACCTGCGCGCCAAGGTCGGTCACCCCACCCGGGCCGCACAGGTCTTCTCGGCTCTCCTCCAGGCGGAGATCGTCGAGACCGCGCTGCTCGGAGGGCCGGTTCCCGGACCGGACGCGATCCGGCTCCGCGCCCGGCAGGCCGCGAACGACCTGCTGGTCCTCGTCGAGGCCGGACGGCTCCAGTGACCGGTGATTCAGGGCCGCGTGACACCATCTCGTACGTGCTCGACATCGGCTACGCCCTCTCCAACCGCTTCCCGGACCCCCCGCAGACCGACTACCGCCGCGCGGACGTCCACGCGCTGCGGTACGACCTGTTCTGCGGGGACGTGTATCTCGCGGACACCAAGGAGGACCGGGAGCTGTCCACGGCCTGGGGATGGGTGCCGGTGCTCGACTTCGCGTGGGCGCTGTGCGACATCGTGGAACGCCTGGACCGCGACCCGGCGGGCTCCCGTGCCTCCCGCCCCCAGCACGCCGAACTCGACTTCACCGAGTCCACCGACCGCATGCTCTTCGAGCGCCGCTTCGGGTGGGTGGACATCGAGGCCGACTGGATGCGGGCCGAGGAACCCCCGCTCACCTTCTCCCACGCGGACCTGCGCCGCGAGGCCCGCGACTTCCTGCACGACCTGATCGCCGACCTGGTCGACCTGCACGAGGACCTGGGCGAGAACCCGGCGATCTGGACCCTCCAAGCACGCTTCCCACGAGTGAAGTGACCACGGGGCCCACCGCGACCACACCGGCCCCCACCAGGCCGACCACCGTTAGGCCTCCACCCGCCGGGCCGACCACCGTCAAGCGTGCACCTGCCAGGGTGGCCCCCCTCCAGGCCCCACCCCACAGGCCGGTCGCCGTCAAGCGTGCACCTGCCGGGCTGACCCCTGTCA
>NZ_RSAJ01000742.1 GCF_003933965.1 Streptomyces sp. RP5T | reverse complement strand
GTCCTGCGCGGCCCCCTCGCCGTCGAGGCGTACGGACTCCCCTTCCACCGGGAACTGCTCGCTGCCCAGGGCGTACGGACCGTACCGCTCCCCCTCGACGGACATGGCGCGCGCGTCGACCGCCTGTCCCGCGAGCGGGCCGTACTGCTCACACCCGCCCACCAGTTCCCCACCGGCGGTCCGCTGCACGCCGAACGGCGGGCCGCGGTGGTCGACTGGGCACGCGCGCGTGGCGCGGTCGTGCTGGAGGACGACTACGACGGGGAGTTCCGCTACGACCGCAGGCCCGTCGGCGCCCTGCAGAGCCTCGACCCCGAGCGGGTGATCCTGGTCGGCTCGGTCAGCAAGAGCCTGTCGCCCGCGCTGCGGCTGGGATGGATGGTGCTGCCCGACCGGTACGTGGGTGACGTCCTGATGGCGAAGGGCGAACGGGAGGCCTGGGCGAGCGTGCCCGACCAGCTGGCCCTCGCCGACCTGATCACCTCCGGGGCCTACGACCGTCACGTACGGCGGATGCGACAGCGCTACCGGGGCCGCCGGGACCGGCTCGTCGCCGCGCTGGCCGAGCGGGCGCCGCACGTCGAGGTGAGCGGGGTCGCGGCGGGGCTGCACGCGGTGGTGCGGCTGCCGCGGGGTACCGAGCGGTCCGCCGTCGAGGCCGCGGCCCGGCACGGGGTCGCGCTGGACGGACTCGCGGAGTTCCGCCACCCGGACACGGACATGCCGGCTCACGACGGTCTGGTCGTCGGGTACGCGACACCGTCCGAGCACGCGTACGGGGCGGCACTGGAGGCGCTGTGCGGGGCGCTGGCGCCGGGTGGGACTCGGGTGTCATGAGGACCGAGCGCGCGACTGCTCCCGCGTCTCGTGGAGACGGGGAGCAGTCGTCGGCGTCGAAGAGATCTGTTACGGACTGCCCCTCAAGGGAGAAGGGCGAGCATCTCAACCATCAGCGTTTTATCGAGCAATTGAACAATCGAGCTATCGAGCTATCGAGCTATCGAGCAACGAGATCACGATCAACTGAGCAACGCGGTCAGGAGAGCAGGAAGTCGGCCACCCCCGCCTTGGCACCCTCGATGAACGCGGTCATCTCGTCGGTGGTGTAGATCAGCGCCGGCCCGTCCGGATCGGTGGACTGGCGCACGGCGATCCGGCCGTCGGCGAGCTTCATCGCCTCCAGGCAGTTGCCGCCGTTGCCGCCGCTCCACGGCTTGTGCCAGCCTTCGCTCCCCAGTTCCCGGGCGGGCATGCCGTTGTAGACGGGCGGACGGGGCTTGATGCGGTTCATTCACAGCTCCTTGCGGAGATCCCGCAGGATCTCCTTCGTGCGATGTGCCGTAGCGGCCTGCGCCGCCATGCGGTCCATGACCTCGAGGTGGGTCGCCACCTCGACGCGCGCGTCCAGATAGACCGCGCCGGTCAGGTACTCGCTGTAGACCATGTCCGGAAGTTCCGGCACGGCGAATCGGAAGAGCACGAAGGGCCCGTACGTCCCGGGGTGCGGCCCGTTGGCGAAGGGGGCGACCTGGAGCGTCACGTTGGGCAGCTTCGTTGCCTCGAGCAGTTTGTCGATCTGCGCACGCATCACCTCCGGACCGCCCACGGGGCGGCGCAGCACGGTCTCGTCCATGACCACCCACAACCGGGGCGCGTCCTGACGGGTGAGCAGTCCCTGCCGTTCCATGCGCAGGGCCACGTGGCGCTCGATGTCCTCGGGGCTGGTCTGGCCGATGGCGCCCGAGCGCAGGACGCCACGCGCGTAGTCCTCGGTCTGGAGCAGACCGGGGACGAAGTGCGGCTCGTACTCGCGGATGAGCGCGGCCGCGCCCTCCAGGCTGACGTGCATCGAGAACCAGCCGGGCAGCACGTCGTGGAAGCGCTGCCACCAGCCGGGGCGGTTGGCGTCCTCCGCGAGCTGGACGAAGTCCTCGGCCTCCTGGTCGCCGACTCCGTAGGCCTTCAGCAGGAGCTGGAGGTAGGGGATCTTGAACCCGACCTCGGCCATCTCCATCCGGCGGACGGTGGCGGGGGCGACGCGGAGGATGCGGGCGGCTTCCTCGCGCTTGAGCCCGGCGCGTTCCCGCAGGTCCAGCAGGCGCCGACCGAGGACGACCTGGCCGACCGTCGGCGCGGACCGCGGTTCGCTCACGCTCCACCTCCACGAAGTCATGTACGGGCGCACAGCCACCAGCATGCTGACAGGCCAGCGGCGCCATTCGAAGACCTGATTCGAAGATCTGTACGGATACGAATGCTGCTGCGCATACCGCTGCGTACGGATCTCCGGTGATCCCAACTGGCGCCGCTCGAGATGCTGTTGCGAGCAGTGTGCCACGGCCGCTCACCGCGTCACACAGCACTCTGCATTTTTCAGAGTGACACTTGCCAAGTGTTCACGACGGGGCGATAGTGGCAAGCGTGATTCCGTCCCCGCCCTTAGGAACAGACGCCGCCGAAGATCACCCCCAGGGTCTCGGTGCCGCCGCGGGAGCAGGCCTCTCCAGGGCCGCTGCCCGGCGCCGGTTCCGTTTCGAGCTGGCCGCGCATCCGGGTTCTCCCGCGCAGGCCAGACGCCTGACGAGGGCGCGACTGACTCACTGGTCGGTCTGCGAGGACACCTGCGACTCTGCCGCCCTGGTGGTCTCCGAGCTGGTGACCAACGCCATCGTGCACACCGCCAGCAGCCGTGTGGTCTGCGAGCTGCACGACAACGACGACCTGGTGCGGATAGCCGTCCGCGACGAGGGCTGCGCGCCGGGTGATCCGTATCCGTGCCCGCCGCGCGGCGAAGAGGAGCACGGGAGGGGACTGCTCCTCGTCGACTCCCTCTGTCACGCGTGGGGCGCCCATGAGCACGGGCCCGGGCTGCTGGTCTGGGCGGACCTGCCGCGCAAGGCGGACGAGCCCCGCAAGGACACCGGCCCGCGCAACGACCTGGGCTGGGGGGCCCGCCCGAAGCCGGTTCCCTCCGGGCAGCCGGGCCAGGGGGACGAGCCGGAGGAGCACCACAGAGCGGTGCCCGAGGGGGGAGCTCGCGAGCACGGAGCGGGGGGCGCGGGCGCATGGGCGTGAGGAGCGGGTCCGGCGGCCAGGTGCTGACCCTGGACACGCTGGCCCGCCTCGGTCGCGGGCTGCGGACACCTTCGGCGGCGCACAAGCTGGCCGTGCCGGAGGGGATGACGGTGCCGCTGGGCTGCGACGCCGTGGGGGTGCCGGCGGCGCTGAGCGAGCAGCTGTTGTCCCGGTTGCCGCGGGTCGGGTGCGTGTACGCCGACGGCACGCACTGGTGGTGGCTCGTTCCCGCCGACTCCGACTACGCGCTCGAGTGGCCCACGCCCGTCCAGTACGCCACCGGGGCGGTTGTTCCGGACGCCCCGGTGGTGCCGTCCCTCGTGCACCGGGGCGAGGGGAACCTGCCCTATACGCCGCCGATACCGCTGTACCTGGCGTTGTGCCGGCTGACGGGGACGACCCCCACCTGGTCCCGCCCGGTCAGCTCGGCCGGCTAGGCCGCCGCACGGGTGCGGGCCCGCGGGGCCGGTCGCGCAGCTGCCCGCGCCCCTGGAC
>NZ_RSAJ01000741.1 GCF_003933965.1 Streptomyces sp. RP5T | reverse complement strand
TCTCGGTGGTGTCCGCCATCAGGACCCCAGGTTCTTCTGGGCGTTCGTCCAGCGCGTGCCGAGGTCGTCGAGGAAGCCGTCGAGGCTGCCCTTGCGGGCTCCGCGGGCGAGGTCGACGAGGTTCTGGCGGTACTCGGGGGCGTAGATGCCCACCTCCGAGTCGCTGTCGATCTGCTTGACCCGGGCGCCCTTGGCGTCGTCGACCTCGATGAGCTTCACGCCCTGCTCCTCGTACGGCTTGAGGACCTCGGGCATGGGGGCGTTCTTCAACGGGGAGATGGCCAGGTTGTCCCGCCCGTACGTCGACTTGTCGGTGAACCAGTCGATCCAGGCGCGGGCGGCCTCCTTGTACTTCGAGTGGACGTTGACGGCCTGGTTGTAGTCGGGGGCGACGGTCGCGCAGAACTTGCCGTCCGTCCGGGACGGGAACGGCATGAAGCCGATGTCGTCCGGGTCCACGCCGGCCTTCCTGGCCGCGTCCTGGAACTGCACGATCGCCCAGGTGCCGAGCCACTGGGTGGCGATCTCGCCCTTGGCGGTACGGGGCTTGGACTCCTCCCAGTTGCTGGTCGTGGGGTCCTTCTCGACCAGCCCCGCCTTCACGATGTCGTGGAGCAGGGTGTCGCCCACGCGCAGGTCGGCGCCCTTCGCCCACGGGTCGCCCTCGGCGAGCTTCGTGGTGGCCTGCGGGTCGCAACTGACGGCGCCGTCGACGTACGTCCAGGAGGTGAGCGTCCAGCCGGCCGCGAAGTTGGTGTAGTACGGGATCGCGTCGGTCTTCGCCTTGATGGCCTTGAGGTCGGCGATGAACTCGGCCGGGGTGGTGGGCCATGCGGTCACCCCGGCCTCCTTCCAGATCCGCTTGTTGTAGACGAAGCCGGGGGCCACGCCGATCGGGCTCTGGCCGTAGACCTTGCCGTCGACGGTGGTGTAGTCGGTGAAGCGGTACTTCTTGCCGCGTTCGGCAGCGGTGCCCAGGGAGGCGAAGAACCTCGGGTAGTCGGCCTTCTTGATGACCGCGGGGATCAGCAGGACGTCACCGTAGTTCTCGGTGTTCATCCGGATCTTGACCTCGGCCTCGTAGTTGGTGAGGCCCTCGAACTCCACCTTGACCTTGGGGTAGGTCCTGTTGAACTCGGCGGCGTACTTCTTCATGGTGCCGTCCTGCACGAGGTCGGTGCGGACGGTGAGGACCTTGATGGTCCCGGTGACCTTCGACGGGTCGTCAGGGGCCTTGGCTTCGGCCCCCTTCGACGCGCCTCCGGTGCCGGTGCACCCGGGGATCAGCAGGGCGGTTCCCACGGCCAGGGCCAGGGCTGTTCGGCGGTTCATGTGCATCAGCTCCGTTCACGGGACGGACGAGCACGAGCGGGTTGGCTGGTTCGGTACTCTGACAACGTTTTCTTAACCGGTAAAGTCCGTATCGCGCCAACGATGCCAAAAAGCTTCCGCAGTACTGGACTTGATCGGTTTAGGAGTGCGTACATGCTTCAGGCCACACCGCTCACCGAGGGATGGATCCTGCGGCACGAGGGGGGTGCGCTGCCGGCCGTCGTACCGGGTTGTGTGCACACCGACCTGCTGTCGGCGGGGGTGATCCCGGATCCCTTCCTCGGGCGCAACGAGAGCGAGGTCGCGTGGGTGGGGCGGCGCGAGTGGATCTACGAGAGGGACCTAGCGCCCACGAACGGGCATGAGCAGACCGATCTCGTCTTCGACGGCCTGGACACCGCGGCCGAGGTCCTCCTCGACGGCCGGCTCCTGGGCCGGACACGGAACATGCACCGCTCGTACCGCTTCGACGTGACCGGCCTGTCGGGGCGGCTCGCGGTGCGGTTCGTCTCCGCCTACGCCGAGGCCGAGGCGGTGCGGTCGAAGCTGGGCGAGCGGCCCGCCGCGTACGCCGAGCCGTATCAGTACATCCGCAAGATGGCCTGCTCGTTCGGCTGGGACTGGGGGCCCACGCTGGTGACGGCCGGGATCTGGCGGCCGGTGCGTCTGGAGCGCTGGTCGACGGCCCGGCTCGCACGGGTGCGCCCGCTGGTGACCGTCGAACAGGGCGCGGGGATCGTCGAGTTGGCGGTGGAGGTGGAGCGGGCCAGGGTCGAGGCGCCGCTGACCGTGGAGGCCTTCGTGGGCGGGGTGCGGGCGCGCGCCGCGATCGAGGGGACCTCGGGGAGCGTACGGCTCCAGGTGCCGGACGCCCGGCTGTGGTGGCCGCGCGGGTACGGGGAACAGCCGCTCTACGAAGTCGAGTTGAGGCTGCTGCACGAGGGCCGGCCGCTGGACGTGTGGCGGCGGCGGGTGGGCTTCCGGACCGTGGAGCTGGACCGGTCGGCCGACGAGCACGGCACGGGGTTCACGCTCGTCCTCAACGGCGAACGGCTCTTCGCGCGCGGCGTGAACTGGATCCCGGACGACGTGTTCCCCTCCCGGATCACCCGTGAGCGGTACCGGGAGCGGCTCGGGCAGGCGGCCGACGCGGGTGTCGACCTGGTACGGGTGTGGGGCGGGGGGCTCTACGAGAGCGAGGACTTCTACGACGCCTGCGACGAGTTGGGGCTGCTGGTCTGGCAGGACTTCCCCTTCGCCTGCGCGGCCTATCCGGAGGAGCAGCCGCTCCGGGGCGAGGTGGAGGCGGAGGCCCGGGAGAACGTCGTACGGCTGATGCCGCATCCCTCGCTCGTGCTGTGGAACGGCAACAACGAGAACCTGTGGGGTTTCCGGGACTGGGGCTGGGAGGCGCGGCTCGCCGGGGACTCGTGGGGCGAGGGGTACTACCTGGGGGTACTGCCCCGGGTGGTGGCCGAGTTGGACCCCACGCGGCCGTACGCGGCGGGCAGTCCCTGGTCGGGGTCGTGGGAGCACCATCCCAACGACCCGGCGCACGGGACGCACCACTCGTGGGAGGTGTGGAACCGTCTCGACTACGCCGGGTACCGCGACAGCGTCCCGCGGTTCGTGGCCGAGTTCGGCTGGCAGGCACCGCCCGCGTACGCCACGTTCGCGCGTGCGCTGCCCGGGGAGGAGCTCAAGGCGGACTCCCCCGGGGTGCTGCACCACCAGAAGGCGGACGACGGGAACGGGAAGCTCCGGCGGGGTCTGGAGCGCCGTTTCTCCTTCCCCGAGGGGGACTTCGACCGCTGGCACTACCTCACGCAGGTCAACCAGTCGCGGGCCGTGGCCGCCGGGATCGAGCACTGGCGGTCGCACTGGCCGGTGTGCGCGGGGACGGTGGTGTGGCAGCTCAACGACTGCTGGCCGGTGACGAGTTGGGCCGCGGTAGACAGTGACGGGCGGGAGAAACCGCTCTACCACGAGCTGCGGCGACTGTACGCGGATCGGTTACTGACGGTTCAGGAGCGAGGGCCGGGGCTGGTGTTGGCGGCCGTCAACCAAGCGGGCGACCAGTGGTCCGGGGTGCTGCGGTTGCGGCGGATGTCAGTGGACGGCTCGGTACTCGGCCAGACCGAGGTCCCCTTCCACGCTGCCCGACGAGCGGTGGCGGAGGTGGCGGTACCGGCGGAGGTGGTGCCGGCGGGAGCGAAGGAGTTCCTGGTGGCGGACGTGGGTGGGGG
>NZ_RSAJ01000740.1 GCF_003933965.1 Streptomyces sp. RP5T | reverse complement strand
GCGGGTGGGTGGGGGCTGGTCGCGCAGTTCCCCGCGCCCCTTGAGTAGGTGCGGTGAACCTGCCTTCAGGGGCGCGGGGAACTGCGCGAGCAACCACCCACCACCCGCAGCCGCCCCACGACACGAAGCCCCGAGCTCTTAGGCGAACACCACCGTGCGCCGACCGTTCAGCAGAATCCGGCGCTCGGCGTGCCACTTGACCGCCCGCGCCAGCGCCTGGCACTCCACGTCCCGCCCGATCGCCACCAGCTGGTCCGGGGTGACGTCGTGCCCCACCCGCTCGACCTCCTGCTCGATGATCGGCCCCTCGTCGAGGTCCGCGGTCACATAGTGCGCGGTGGCCCCGATCAGCTTCACGCCCCGCGCATGCGCCTGGTGATACGGCTTCGCGCCCTTGAAGCTCGGCAGGAACGAGTGGTGGATGTTGATGATCCGGCCGCTGAGCTGCTTGCACAGGTCGTCGGAGAGCACCTGCATGTACCGGGCCAGCACGACGAGTTCGACGTCCTGCTCCCGCACCAGTTCGAGGAGCTGCGCCTCCGCCTGGGCCTTGTTCTCCCGCGTCACCGGAATGTGGTGGAAGGGGATGTCGTACGACCCCACGAGCTCGGCGAAGTCGGTGTGGTTGGACACCACGGCGGCGATCTCGACCGGCAGCGCCCCGATGCGCGCGCGGAACAGCAGGTCGTTCAGGCAGTGCCCGAACTTGCTGACCATCAGCACGACCCGCATCTTGTCCTCGGCCCGGTTGATCTGCCAGTCCATGTGGAAGGAGTCACCGATCGCAGCGAAGGACGCCCGCAGCTTGTCCACCGTCACCGGAGCCTCGGCCGAGAAGTGGACGCGCATGAAGAACAGGCCCGTGTCGTGGTCGCCGAACTGCTGGCTGTCCTCGATGTTGCAGCCGGTCATGAAGAGGTAGCTCGACACGGCGTGCACGATGCCCTGCTTGTCGGGGCAGGACAGGGTCAGGACGTACTGGTCGGCCAGGGCCTCGGCTCGGGGGGACTGCTCGTTCATGCAGGACAGGGTCGCATATCCGCCGGTGCGGCAGACACCGCGTCCGTCACGCGGACCGGGTCATGATCTGCAGCACCTGGAGCGTGCGCGGCGGCGCGTCGGGGTCCTCCCCGTCGGCCACCGCCATCCGCACGTGCGCGTCCCGCGCCGCCCGCACCGCGTCCGGCCACCCCGGGTTCTCCATGTACACGGAGACGGGGGCGTCCGGGCCGACCTGGTGCATGATCCGCAGCACCCGCAGCACGGCGGTGTCGACGAGGGCCGCCTCCTGGGAGTCCCGGAAGATCGTGCCGACGTACTTCTCGGCGGACCAGTTGTCCAGCCAGGTGTCCTCGACGAGGCGGTACACGGCGTCGGTGACGTCCCCGTACCCCTCGACACCGGCCAGCCAGACGTTCTGCTGGAAGGCGGGGTCGGAGAGCATGTGCAGCGCGGAGCGCACATTGCTGCGCCAGCGCCACCACGGCATGTCGTTCAGAGGCATGCCGCCCATGGTGGAGGAGCGACGGCCGCGACGGGAAGAGTTCTCCGAACCTTGCACGGTCATCGATCGTACGTTCTTCCCCCATACGTCCCGCACAGGCCCTCGCTGTTCACCTTTACGTCACCTCTCATTGACCGAGGGTCACATCCGAGTTGGCGATGTGACGGAAGCGTGTGTGCCCATGACTGGCAGGCGACGCATCCGCAGCACCTTCCTCCTCCAGCACCACCGGCCCGTCAGAGCCACCGTCCTCGCGGCGGGAGCCCTGGTGGCATGTGCCTCCCTCGTCGCCGGCTGCGGGGTCGTCCCCGGCACCACGGCGGGCTCCGGGGACGGCCCGATCAAGGTCATGACCTGGGCCCCGTCGGACACCAAGGCGACCAACAAACCGGGCATGCCCGCCTTCGCCCGGGCCTACGCCCGCTGGATCAACTCCAGGGGCGGCATCAACGGCCGCAAGCTCACCGTCCTGACCTGCAACGACCACAACGACGCCGTGTCCGCGGCCCAGTGCGCCCGGCGCGCGGTCAAGGAGAACGTCGTCGCGGTCGTCGGCTCCTACAGCCAGTACGCCGACTCCTTCTTCCCTCCGCTGGAGGGCGCCGGCATCCCCTACATCGGCGGCTACGGCGTCACCAACGACGAGTTCACCAGCCCGCTGTCCTACCCCGTCAACGGCGGCCAGCCCACCCTCCTGGCCGGCCTCGGCAAGGAGCTCGCCGCGGCCTGCGGCAACGTCACCCTCGTACGGCCCGACACCATCGCGGGCGACGAGCTGCCCGTGCTGCTGGACTCCGGACTGACCACCGGCGGACACCGGGCGGCCGGCGACGTGCGGGCGGCGGAGGACGCCACCGAGTACTCGGCGCAGTCGGCGAAGGCCCTCGACGGCTCGACGTCCGGCAGGGCCGCCGGCGCGAGGGAGGGGTGCGTGGTGCCCGCGCTCGGCGACCGCACCAGCACCTTCATGGACTCCTTCCGGCGTGCCCGCGAGGACTACCCGGCCGTGCGCACCGCCATGGCGATGGGCAGCGTCGACCAGACGGTGATCGACGCGTCCGGCGGGGCGTCGGGGCCCTACGAGGGGTCGTACATCACCGGCTGGTACCCGGTGGAGAGCGACGCCCGCTGGGGCGCGATGAAGAAGGTCATCAACGCCGAGGCCTTCGGCGACAACCGCATCGACTCGGCCGACGCGGGCGTGCAGACGACGTGGATCGCCTACACCGTGTTCAAGAAGGCCGTGGAGTCCCTCGGCGGCGGCGAGGTGTCGGCCGACAGCGTGCGCGGCGTCCTCAACGACGGCCTCAAAATCCCGACCGGCGGTCTGACGCCGACCCTGCAGTGGACCACCCGGGACAGCTGGAGCTCCGCCGACGACCTCGCCTCGGTCGGCTTCCCGCGCATGGTGAACGCCCATGTGACGCTCCAGGTGGTGCGCCAGGGCCAGCTCGCGGCGGCCCGCAAGGGCTTCACCGACGTGACGAAGACCCTCCAGAACGCGGACGTCGACTGACCCGTGGGGGACGCCCCGGCGTCCCCCACGGGCAGCTCACAGCTGGGTGGCCGCGCGCTCGGTCAGGCTGTACTTCCTGGCGATCGCGTTCCACAGCCGGGACGCCTTGGCCTTCTCGGTGCTGGCGGTGCCGCTGTCCCGGTTGCCGGCCTGGGTCTGGCCCGTGACGCGGGCCTGGCCCTTCTTGCAGCCCTTCTTGCCGGCCGCCTGGTCGGCCCAGGCCGCGTAGTGGTTGTCGGCGGACGCGGACGCCTGCCAGGCCTTGGTGAGGGCGTCGGTCAGCTCGGCGTGGCCGGGCAGCTGGTCGACCGAGAGCGTCTTGAGCCGGGTCACCAGGCCGGTGCGCTGGGCCGCCGCGGCCCGCAGGTCCGCGGCCGCCTGGCCGAGGTTCTTGCAGGACTTCACGTTCGCCACCGCGCTGATCACCGAGGAACGGCTGTTGCCGCTGTCGGCGAGCAGCTTGTCCAGCTCGACGGCCTGCGCCTTGGCCGGGTCGGCGGCCGGCGAGGAGGGGCTGTCGCTCGCGGGGGCCGTCGCCGACACCGTCTGGTTCTTGTCG
>NZ_RSAJ01000073.1 GCF_003933965.1 Streptomyces sp. RP5T | reverse complement strand
CTCACCGCTCTCTCCTTCGCCTACGGCCCCGCCGCCACCCCCGTCGTCGACCGTCTCGACCTCGACCTCGCGCCCGGCGCCCATCTGGCCGTCGTAGGGCCCAGCGGGATCGGGAAGTCCACGCTCACCGCGCTGGTCGCCGGGCTCCTGGAGCCCACCGGAGGAAGCATCCGGCTGTGGGGACACCCCGTGCCCTCCCCCGCCGCGGCCGCGTTGCGCGTGCTCATTCCGCAGGAGGCGTACGTCCACACCGGCACCCTCGCCGAGAACCTCGGACACCTGCGGCCGGACCCGGTGCCGGAGGCGGAGCTGCTCGCGGCGGCGGAGGCCGTCGGGCTCACCCCGCTCCTCGAAGCGCTCGGCGGACCGCGGGCCCTCGTCGATCCGGCCGCCCTGTCCGCGGGTGAGCGCCAGCTCGTCGCGCTGACCCGGGCCCATCTGTCGTACGCGCCGCTCGTCCTGCTCGACGAGGCCACCTGCCATCTGGACCCGCGGGCCGAGGAGCGGGCCGAGCGGGCCTTCGCGGACCGGCCCGGGACCACGCTCGTGGTCGTCGCCCACCGGATCAGCTCGGCCCGCCGCGCGGACCACGTGCTGCTGATGGACGGCCCGCGCACGGCGTACGGCACCCACGAGGAGCTGGTGCGCGACTCACCCGCGTACCGCGAACTCGTGGGCGGCTGGACGGCCGTGGCCCCCGGGCGCTCAGAGCCAGCCCTGTCCCTGCGAGATGCGGATCGCGTCGATGCGGTTGCGGGCCCCGGTCTTGCGGGTGATCGCGGCCATGTAGTTGCGCACGGTCCCGTGGGACAGGCACAGGTTCCCCGCGATCTCCGCGATGGAGGCCCCCTCGGCCGCGAGGGATAACACGCTCAACTCGCGTCTGGTCAGCGGCATCTCCGCGGCCTGGAGGAAACCGAAGCCCAGCGAGTCGTCGACGAAACGTTTCCCCTCGGCGACCCTGCGGATCCCGCGCACGAGTCGCTCGGGTGCCGCCCCCTCCTTGTCGACGTAGCCGAGGGCCCCCGCCTCGACGGCCCGCTTCAGCAGCCCCGGCCGGTTGGCGCTGGCCATCACGAGGAGGCGCGGCGGATTCCGGTCCGGCTCGCGCAGCGATAACTCCCCCAGGGGCGGGATGCCGTACGCGTCCGAGCATTCGAGGTCGGCCGCGCAGACGTCCGGACGTAAGGAGCGCAGCCGACCGGGCGCGGTCTGCCACGGAGTGTCGTACACCCCGAGATCGGGTTCCCGGCGGAGCCACTCCGCCAGGGCCGATCTCACCAGACACGCGTCGTGCACCAGAAGCACCCGGATCACTCTCGTCCCCCTTGATTCGCGGTATCGGTCCCGTGGCATGAACGCGTGCCCCATTGTTCGGGTCCCGGACCGCCGTCGGGCGCGAAGAATTGGCCATCAGGGTGCGCGGGGGCGCACGAGCGGCGCCCGTGTGCCGTGCCGCGCTTCGACTGAGGGGGCATGGTCCGGGGCCCCGGGGGTACCCGGCCGTCCTCGCCGTCGCCCTGCTACACGTGTGCCCGTATCCGGGAGCGCTCGCCGTGCGGGACGCGCCGCGAGGGTGGAGATTTGGTGCCTGGGGGCGCGGCAGGCACCGGTGGCCCGCGCTCCCGGCGGGACGCGCCCGCGCTAGGAGGTGGTCGGGGTGTCCGACGGACATATGTCCCCGGCGTCGGCGGGCGCCCGGACCCGGGTGGGACGGCCGCTGCTGTCCCTCGCGCTGGCGTCGATGATGGACGAGGTGCACGCCCACTCCGGCGCGGTGTATCTCATGGCCGCCGACGAACCCGTACTGGAGATGGCGGCGATAGCCGGCCTGCCGCGGGCGTTCGCGGCGCCCTGGGAGCGAGTGGGGCTGAGCGCGCCGATCCCGGTGGCGGAGGCGGCGCGGGAGCGGCGGCTGGTGTGGGTGGGCGGCGAGCACGAGATGGCGCGCCGCTATCCGCGGATCGCCGTGGTGCTGCCGTATCCCTTCGCGCTGGCCGCGATTCCGGTGGCGACCGCGTCCAAGGTGTACGGCGCGGTCTTCGTGACCTGGCCCGGTTCGCATCCGCCGGACCTGTCCGACCGGGAGCGGGACCATCTGACCGCGGCCTGCGGGCGGCTCGCGGTGCGGCTGGAGCGGGCGGTGGAGGACAGCGTGGCGCCGCACGCCGAGCCGGATCTGCTGTCCGCCGCCCAGGTGGGGGCCGCGGCCGGGACGCTGGGCACGGTGGAGGCGGCGCGGATGGTGGCGCGGCTGCCGTACGGACTGTGCTCGCTCGATCTGCACGGGCGGATCTCCTTCGCCAACGCGGCGGCGGCCGAACTGATCGGCGTCCCCGTCTCACGGTTGCTGGGCTCGCAGCTGTGGGTGGCGGTGCCCTGGCTCAACGATCCGGTCTACGAGGACCGGTACCGGGGTGCGCTGCTCAGCCAGCACAGCACCTCGTTCGTGGCGCTGCGGCCGCCCGGGGACTGGCTGTCGTTCCGGCTGTACCCGAGCACCACCGGGCTGAGCGTCCGGGTGAGCCGGGCTCGTGCGGTGACGGAGATGAACCGGGAAGGTCCGCGGTCCGAGGACGCGCCGTCCCGGCTGGTGTCGATCTCGCAGGTGCTGAGCCTGGCCGGGGCGCTGACCGAGGCGGTGGGCGTGCAGGACGTGGTGCAGCTGGTGGCGGACGAAATCGCCCCGGCGGTGGGGAGCCAGGCCCTGGTCGTGCTCGGTTCACGGGCGGGGCGGCTGCACGTGCTCGGCCATCGCGGGTATCCGGACGCGCGGGTCGTGGAGCGCTTCGACGGGCTGCCGCTGACCGAGCCGACGCCGGGCACGCGCGCCCTGACGACCGGGGTGCCGGCGTTCTTCGACTCCCGGGAGCACCTGGAACGTCTGTACCCGGTCCGGCACGCCACCCCCGACGGCTTCGCGGCCTGGGCCTATCTGCCGCTGATCGCCTCCGGGCGCCCGGTGGGCACCTGTGTGCTGGCCTACGCCGAACGGCACGCCTTCCCCGCGGACGAGCGGGCGGTGCTGACGAGTCTGGGCGGGCTGATCGCACAGGCCCTGGAGCGGGCCGTCCTGTACGACGCCAAGCACCAGCTGGCGCACGGCCTCCAGGAGGCCCTCCTCCCGCACACCCTGCCGTCGCTGCCCGGCATCGACGCGGCGGCCCGCTATCTGCCGGCGACCCAGGGCATGGACATCGGCGGCGACTTCTACGACCTGGTGCCGGTGGACGGGCTGGCGGCCGCCGTGATCGGGGACGTGCAGGGCCACAACGTGACGGCGGCCGGGCTGATGGGACAGCTCCGGACGGCGGTACGGGCGTACTCGACCGTCGGCCAGACGCCGGAGGAGGTCATGCGCTCGACGAACCGGCTGCTGATCGACCTCGGTGCCGACCTCTTCGCGAGCTGTCTGTACCTGCGGCTGGACCCGGAGCGGGGGCGGGCCGTCATGGCCCGGGCCGGGCATCCGCCGCCGCTGCTGCGGCGGCCGGACGGCCGGGTGCGGGTGCTGGACCTGGCCGGGGGCCCGCTGCTGGGCATCGACGGCTCGGCCGGCTATCCGACGACGGAGGTGGCGCTCGCGCCCGGTTCCGTCCTCGTCCTCTACACCGACGGCTTGATCGAATCCCCCGGCGTCGACATCGAGGACGCGCTCGCCGAGCTGGGGCGCCAGCTGGCCGAGGCCGGCGACCGTCCGCTCGACGCGCTGGCCGACGAACTCGTGCGCCGCAGCGCGGCGGCGCGGGAGCGCAGCGACGACGTGGCGCTGCTTCTGCTGCGCGCGGACGGCTGATCCGCCCGGCCGCCAGGCGTACTGCCCGACCCACCGCAGAACAAGACGGTCCGGCCCTCCCGCCGGAGGGCCGGACCGTCGCACCTCCCGGCCGGAAGAGCGGGAGGCCGGGAGGTGGTCACAGGAGGCCTGCGTCGGCAGCGGAGGGTGTGGGGGGCCGCTGCCGACGCGGCCGGTTCGAGGTGTGGTGCCGGACCCAGGGGGTCAGTTGTGCGACTGGTCCGCGGCATCGCCGGTGGCGTCACCGGCGCCGCTGCCGGTGTCCTGCCCGTTGCCGGCGTCCTGCCCGTTGCCGGTCTGCTCGCCGCCGATCACGTCACCGCCGGCCTGGTCGCCGCCCGCCTCCTGACCCGCGCCCGCCTCGTCACCGGGGCTCGCGGTGGCCTCGCCACCGGCCTGGTCGCCCGCACCGGCCCCGGCGTCGCCACCGGCGCCCGCTTCCTGGCCGCCGGCCTGGTCGCCCGCGCCGCCGCCGGCTGCGTCACCCGCGCCGAGCGTGGCGCCGACCGCCTGGAGGGCGGTGGTGACCGGCTGGAAGAAGGTCTCGCCGCCCACCGTGCAGTCGCCGCTGCCGCCGGAGGTCAGGCCGATCGCCGAGCCGTCCTGCGTGAACAGCGAGCCGCCGCTGTCGCCGGGCTCGGCGCAGACGTCGGTCTGGATGAGTCCGGTGACGGTGCCCTCGGGGTAGTTCACCGTGGCGTCGAGTCCGAGGACCTGGCCGTCGGCGAGCCCGGTGGTGCTGCCCATGCGGAAGACCTGGAGGCCGACCTCGGCGTCCGCGGCCTGGTTGATCGCGACGGTCTGGCCGCCGCCGACGTTGACCTCGCTGGGCGCCT
This sequence comes from Streptomyces sp. RP5T, assembly GCF_003933965.1. Classification (GTDB taxonomy): domain Bacteria; phylum Actinomycetota; class Actinomycetes; order Streptomycetales; family Streptomycetaceae; genus Streptomyces. Next base: position 19,106 of record NZ_RSAJ01000073.1, on the reverse strand, counting down.
GGGTTGCCGGGTCGTCGTACTTGACGAGGGCGAAGTCGCCGTCGCCGGGGAAGGTGGCCTGGTCGACGGTGGCGATCGGCTGGCCGTCCTGGGTGTCCGACCACTGCTCGGCCGCGACCCCGCAGTGACCGGCCGTCAGGAAGGCGGGGCTGCCGTCGCCCGCGGTGACGTTGAAGCCGAGCGAGCAGCGGGCGCCGCCGGCGAAGATGGCGTCACCGCCGGACGCGAAGGTCTTGAAGGTGCCGGCCGACTTCTTCACGGTCGCCATGTCCGAGCCGAGGCTCTTCACCGTCGACTCGAGGGTGTTCCACTTGGCGCCGGTGACCGTGCTGTCGGCGGTCACCAGGATCTTGTTGGTGCGCGGGTCGACGGCCCAGGCGGTGCCCGGGATGGTCGCCTGTTCCTTCAGTGTCTTCGCACCGGCCGCCAGTTCGGTGAGGCTGTTGTCGACCTCGCGGACCTTGGCACCGGCCTTCTTCGCCTGGACGACGACGTTGCTGTCACCGGATATGACGTTCACGACGAGCTGCCCGCTGTCGGAGTCGTAGTAGGACCCGGCGAAGGCGTCGCCCAGCAACTTCTCGAGCTGCGAGGCGAGGTCCGAGGCGTCCGTCGCCTTCAGAGTCTTCGGCGCGATGGCCGCCGCGTCGTTCGACGAGCCGTCCTGGGACGCGTTGGCGTTGGGCAGCAGAATCGCGGCGGCTCCGAGCGCCACCACGGTGCCTGCCGCGAATGCGGCCTTGCGCTTCGGAATTCGCTTGTGACTCAAACTTCTCGACCTCCTGGGGGACCGGAGTCTGTAACCGCCGTACGGCAGTCGGTTGTTCGGGGCGCCTGGATGGCCATGGGTACGCACGGTGTGCACGGGGCGTTCAATGCCGTTTCTTTACGCCCCGATTGCCACGTCGATTCGGCCACGGGCCGTGCCGGGCCCGCCGCGCGCGGGAACAATCCCCCATATGACGATGACGCCCGCCGAAGCCGACAAGATCCTCGCCGACAACTTCGCCCCTTGGGTCCTCGACCTCGCGCTGCGCGTCGAGTCCCTGGGCGCCGACCACGCGGTGCTGCGTCTGCCCTGGTCACAGCGACTGGCCCGGGAAGGGGGCGCGCTGTCGGGCCAGGCCCTGATGGCGGCCGCCGACACCGCCACCGTGATCGCCGTCTCGGCGGCCCGGGGCGCCTACGGCCCGATGACGACGGTGCAGCAGTCCACCGCCTTCCAGCGGGCGGTGACCGGTTCGGATGTCCTGATCAAGGCGGTCGTCACCAAACTGGGCCGGCGCATGGCGTTCGCCGACATCACGATGACCGACGCCGCGACGGGTGATCTCGCGGCCCGGGCGAGCACGGTCTACGCACTTCTGGACTGACACGCTCAGCGATCGGTCGGCAACGGTCCGTCGTGAACTTCGGCCCGAATCCCCCCTCCAGCGAATCTGCACATCGAATGCGCAACCAGGTCACCGCGAGCGGGAGTTCTGCACAAGCGCGAACCGGCACCCATGTCATTGGCGAGGTGTGTCGCATTCGCCACGGCGACGGCAAGGGCCCCTTCACGCCGCCGTGACATCACATGTGAAGAACTCGGCGTCAAGGCGTGCGCGACTCTGCACGGATGAAGCTTTCTGTGACTCAAGTTCCCTGGTGAGACCGATGGTTGATTGGAAGCGCGCAGCCGCAGCGTGCTTTGATCCATCGCACCGCAAGGCCGTCGGAGTTCCCGGAAACGGGATCCGGCGCTTTGTGACTGCGGCCGTCATCTGTCCCCAGAGGGGGCCGCTCCCCCCTTGTGAAATACCCATACGAAGGGAAGTTCCATCATGAACTCCACCCCCCAGGTTGAGACCGTCGAGATCTCGGACGCCGACCTCGACAACGTCTCCGGCGGCCTGCAGCTGAACGCCCTTGGCACCGTCACCAGCCTGGTGGACGGCGTCGCCCCGGTTTCCGGCCTGGTCAACACGGCCGTCGGCACCGTCGAGGGTGTGACCGGCCTGAACACCGCCCCGGTCACCGGCCTGGTCGCCGGCCTCTGATCACACTTCGTGATCTGATCACTCTTTTGTGGTCGACCCGTCCCGGAGCCGCAAACCGGCGGTTCCGGGACTCTTGGGTGTCGTCATTCCGGCCGGCTCGTACGAGTCGGTCCTTTGTCATTGGCAGCATGCGTGGCATTCGCACGCTTTCGCAGGTGAGGGAAGTTCCGTGCAGTTCCGCCAACAGGCCCTCGCCAAACTCCAGTCACCGGAGGAACTCGACCTTCCGGTGCGCTTCGCCCGTCCGCAGGGCTGGCTGGTGATGTCGGTGACGGTGGTCGTGATGGCCGCCGCGTCCGTGTGGGCGGTGACCGGCTCGGTCGCCTCCACGGTGAGCGCGCCCGCCATCCTCACCCACGGACAGGGCAGTTACGTCCTGCAGAGCCCGGTCGCGGGCCAGGTCACCCAGGTGATCGCCAAGGAGGGCGCACAACTGCCCGCGAACTCCCCCGTGCTGAAGGTCCGCACCGCCGAGGGCGACACCGTCGTCCGTACGGTCGCCGCGGGCCGTGTCACCGCGCTGGCGGCCACCATCGGCCAGATCATCTCGACCGGCGCGAACGTCGCCGCCGTGGAGAAGGTCGCGCACGCCTCCGACCCGATGTACGCCACCGTGTACGTGCCCGCCGAGAACGCGGCCTCCATACCGGACGACGCGGCCGTGGACCTGACCGTCTCCTCGGTGCCCACCCAGGAGTACGGCGTGCTGCGCGGTCATGTGAAGTCGGTGGACCGCTCGGCCCAGTCGGCGCAGCAGATCGCCGCCTTCCTCGGGGACAGCCAGCTCGGCGAGCAGTTCACCAGGGACGGCCGGCCCGTCGCCGTACTGGTGCGGCTGGACAAGTCGAAGGACACCAAGAGCGGTTACCAGTGGTCGTCCGCGGACGGACCGCCCTTCGCCCTCACCTCCATGACCCTGGCCTCGGGTTCGATCCGGCTGGCCGACCAGCGCCCCGTCGATTGGCTGCTGCCGTGAGCACCGCACAGGACACCCGGAGCAGACGCCGCTCCGCCCCGCCCAAGCGCCCGGTCCCCACGGGGAAGGCGAAGACGGTCCGTACCCCCACCGTCCTCCAGATGGAGGCCGTGGAGTGCGGCGCCGCCTCCCTCGCGATGGTGCTCGGCCACTACGGCAAGCACGTCCCGCTGGAGGAGCTGCGCATCGCCTGCGGTGTCTCCCGCGACGGCTCGCGCGCGAGCAACCTCCTGAAGGCGGCCCGCAGTTACGGCCTGACGGCCAAGGGCATGCAGATGGACACGGCCGCCCTCGCCGAGGTGCGGACCCCGGCCGTGCTGTTCTGGGAGTTCAACCACTACGTCGTCTACGACGGCATGGGCCGCCGCTTCGGCCGCCGCGGCGTCTTCATCAACGACCCCGGCAAGGGCCGCCGGTTCGTCCCCATGGAGGACTTCGACGGCAGCTTCACCGGTGTCGTGCTGGTGATGGAGCCCGGCGAGGGCTTCACCAAGGGCGGCCGCAAGCCCGGAGTGCTGGGCGCGATGCCGGCCCGGCTGCGCGGCACCGCGGGCACCATGCCGACGGCGGTTCTCGCGAGCCTGCTGCTGGTGCTGGTCGGCGCGGCCACGCCCGCGCTCTCCCGCACCTACATCGACATGTTCCTGATCGGCGGCCAGACCTCGCTGCTCGGCGTGCTGTTCGCGTCGATGGGGGCCTGCGTGGCCCTCACCCTCGCCCTGACCTGGCTCCAGCAGGCGAACCTCCTGCACGGCCGGATCATCTCCTCGACCCTGTCCAGCGCCCGCTTCCTGTGGCATCTGCTGCGGCTGCCGGTGACGTTCTTCTCCCAGCGCAGCCCGGCCGACCTGGTGCAGCGCCTCCAGTCCAACGACCAGGTCGCCGAGACGTTGGCCCGCGACCTCGCGGCGGCGGGCGTCGACGCGGTGGTGGTCGTCCTGTACGCGATCCTCCTCTACACCTACGACCCCCAGCTCACCTACGTGGGCATCGGTGTGGCCCTGCTGAACGTGGTCGCCATGCGGGTCGTCATCCGGCTGCGGGCCACCCGCACCGCGAAGCTCCGCGCGGACAGCGCCCGGCTCACCAACACCGCCTACACCGGCCTCCAGCTGATCGAGACGATGAAGGCGACCGGCGGCGAGGACGGCTACTTCCGCAAGTGGGCGGGGCAGCACGCCACCACTCTCGAGGAGCAGCAGAAGCTCGGGGTGCCGAGCGCCTGGCTGGGCGTGGTGGCGCCGATGCTGGCCACCTTCAACAGCGCGCTCATCCTGTGGATCGGCGGCATGCGGGCCGTCGAGGGCGGTATCTCCGTCGGCCTGCTGGTCGCCTTCCAGGCCCTGGTCACCCGCTTCACCGCGCCGATCACCCGCCTCAACGGCGTGGCGGGGCGCATCCAGGACTTCGCGGCCGACGTGGCCCGGCTGAAGGACGTGGAGAACTTCAAGGCCGACCCGCTCTACGGCCGTCCCGGCGCGGGCGACTCGACACGCCGGCTGCACGGGCACGTCGAACTCCAGAACATCACCTTCGGCTACAACCCGCTCGACAAGCCGCTGCTCACCGGCTTCGACCTGACCGTCGGCCCTGGCCAGCAGGTGGCGCTGGTCGGCGGCTCCGGCAGCGGCAAGTCGACCGTGTCCCGGCTGATCTCGGGCCTGTACGCGCCCTGGGAGGGCGTGATCCGCATCGACGGCCGGCGCCTGGACGACATCCCGCGCGGCGCGCTCGCCTCCTCGGTGTCCTTCGTCGACCAGGACGTCTTCCTCTTCGAGGGCTCGGTCCGCGACAACGTGGCGCTGTGGGACCCGTCGATCCCGGACGAGGCGGTGGTGGACGCGCTCAGGGACGCGGCCCTGTACGACGTGGTGGTGCGCCGGCCCGGCGGCATCCACAGCAGGGTCGAGCAGGACGGCCGCAACTTCTCCGGCGGCCAGCGTCAACGTCTGGAGATCGCACGGGCGTTGGTGCGCCGGCCGAGCATCCTGGTTCTCGACGAGGTGACCAGCGCGCTGGACGCGGAGACCGAGCAGGTCGTCATGGACAACCTCCGCAAGCGCGGCTGCGCGTGTGTGGTGATCGCGCACCGGCTCAGCACCGTGCGCGACAGCGACGAGATCGTCGTACTGCAGCACGGCACGATCGTGGAACGCGGGCGGCACGAGGAACTGGTGGCGCGCGGCGGCGCGTACGCGGCCCTGGTCAAGGAACGGTGAGATGACGACCGCACACGAAGGGGACGTGGTCCTCACCTCCCTCGGTCAGATGGGCACGCGCGTCGACTGCGCGGGGTTCAGCCGCATCGACCTCGAAGGCCCGCAGGTGCTGTGGCTGGTCGTGTCGGGCGCGGTGGACCTGTTCGCGGTGGACGCCGAACAGCAGGGCCACTGGCACCACTTGGGCCGGCTGGAGCCGGGCGCGCTGCTGCTCGGACCGGTGGCGGGCCCGCAGCACACCCTGGTCGCGCGCCCGCTCAGGGACTGCGTCGTGCACCGCATCGGCCTGCGCGAGCTGTACCAGCCGGCGAACACCCAGACGTGGTCGTACGACGAGTACGGCAACCCCCAGTACGTGCCGCCGACGACGAGCCCTCTGGAGTACGCCCTCGCGCTCGGTGTCGGCCGCAGTCTCTCCATCCTCTTCCAGGCGCCGATGGCCGACGAGCGGGCCGCGGCGCCCACCGACGACGACGTGTTCTGGATGCAGGTCCCGCCGGGCAGTGTGCAGTACGGCTCGCTGTACGGTGCCGAGGCGGCCGCCGATCTGCTGATGGATCCGGCGGTATGGCAGTCCATGGTCGACCAGCAGTACCGGCTGCTCACCACCCTCGACCGCTGGATCGAGCAGCTGGAGCGCACCCACGAGACCCGGACGGCGGCCGGCATCAAGGCCGGTGAGGCGGTGCGCGCCCAGGCCGACCGGACCCTGCTCGCGTCCATCGGCAGGTCGAAGCAGCGCACGACGGCCGCCGACGCCGACGCCAGTTACGCGGCCTGCAAGCTGGTCGCCGACGCGGCCGGGATCCCGCTCGCCGAGAACGCGCACAGCGGCACCGAGAGCGACCGCCTCGACCCGGTCGAGCGCATCGCCCTCGCCTCCCGCGTCCGCATCAGGTCCGTCCGGCTGGACGGGCGCTGGTGGCGGGACGACGTCGGCCCGCTGGTGGGCCACCGAGCGCTGTCGGGCGCGCCGGTCGCGCTGCTGTGGCGGCGCGGCGGCTATGTGGCGGTGCATCCGGCGACCGGGCGTGAGACGCCGATCGAGAAGGACAACGCGGAGGAGTTCGAGCCGCGCGCGGTGATGTTCTACCGCCCGCTGCCCGACCGGGCGTTGAGCCCGCTGGGGCTGGTCCGGTTCAGCATGCGCGGCACCGGCGGCGATGTGACGAACCTGCTGCTCAGCGGTCTGGTGACGGTGGCGATCGGGGCGCTGGTCCCGATCGCGACCGGCAAGGTGCTCGGCGAGTTCGTGCCGAAGGCGCAGACCGGCCTGATCGTGCAGGTGTGTCTGGCCGTGATGGTCAGCGGTGTGGTGACGGCGGCCTTCATGCTGCTGCAGAACCTCACCATGCTCCGGCTGGAGGGCCGTATCGAGGCGACTCTCCAGCCGGCCGTCTGGGACCGGCTGCTCAGGCTGCCCACGAAGTTCTTCACCGAGCGTTCGACCGGTGAACTGGCCAGCCAGGCCATGGGGATCAGCTCGATCCGCCGGATGATGGCGGGCATCGGCCCCACCGTCGCCCAGTCGGTGACCATCGGCGCGATGAACCTGGGCCTGCTGTTCTGGTACAGCGTGCCGATGGCGCTGGCGGCGATCGGCATGCTCGTGGTCATCGCGGGGGGCTTCCTCGGGCTCGGGCTGTGGCAGGTGCGCTGGCAGCGGCGACTGGTCGTGCTCGGCAACAAGCTGAACAACCAGGCCTTCCAGACCCTGCGCGGGCTGCCCAAGCTCCGGGTCGCGGCGGCCGAGAACTACGCCTACGCGGCCTGGGCCTCGGAGTTCGCGCGCAGCCGCGAGCTCCAGCAGAAGGTGGGCCGGATCAAGAACCTCACCTCGGTGATGGGGTCGGTCTATCTCCCGCTGTGCACCCTGCTGATGTTCATGCTGCTCGCGGGCCCGGCGCGCGGCTCGATGTCGGCGGCGGAGTTCCTCACCTTCAACACCTCGGTGACCATGCTGCTGACCGCGGTGACCCAGCTCACCGGGGCCTTCGTCTCGGCGGTGGCCGCGCTCCCCCTGTTCGAGGAGATCAAGCCGGTCCTGGAGGCACAGCCGGAGGTGCGCACCGCGAGCACCCGCCCCGGACCGCTCACCGGGGCGATGGAGGCCCGCAGGCTCTCCTTCCGCTACTCCGACGACGGTCCCCTGATCCTCGACGACGTGTCCTTCGAGATCCGGCCGGGCGAGTTCGTGGCGATCGTCGGCCCGAGCGGCTGCGGCAAGTCGACCCTGCTCAGGCTGCTGATCGGCTTCGACCGCCCGGTCTCGGGGAGTGTCCTGTACGACGGCCAGGACCTGGCCGCCCTCGACCAGTCGGCGGTGCGCCGGCAGTGCGGTGTCGTGCTCCAGCACGCCCAGCCGTTCACCGGGTCCATCCTGGACGTCATCTGCGGCACCGAGCCGTACACGCCGGAGGAGGCCATGGCGGCGGCCGCGATGGCGGGGCTCGCGGAGGACATCCAGCGGATGCCGATGGGACTGCACACCATCGTCTCCGGCAGCGGGGCGATCTCCGGCGGCCAGCGCCAACGGCTCATGATCGCCCAGGCGTTGATCCGGCGGCCGCGGATCCTCTTCTTCGACGAGGCGACCAGCGCCCTGGACAACGACACGCAGCGCACGGTCATCGAGTCCACGAAGGCCCTCAACGCCACCCGGGTCGTCATCGCCCACCGGCTGTCGACGGTGCTGGACGCGGACCGGGTGATCGTGATGGAGAACGGCAAGGTCGCCCAGCAGGGGCCGCCCGCGCAGCTCCTCGCGGACACGGGCGGGCGGCTGCACGAGCTGGTGCGGCGCCAGATGGCGTGAGCGGTCAGTCCATGCCGGGGACCGGCGCCCCCGAGGGCAGCCCCGCGTCGACGTACGCCCGGTAGAGCCCCTCCCACGGCGGCCGGCCGGGGCGCTCGCCGCGGGCGCGGGCGTCGAGGGCGGCGAGGCACACCTCCCATCCGGCGCCGTTGCGGGCGGCGGTGTCGGCGGCTTGCAGGACGTTGGTGAGCGTGAGGCGGGTCCGGTTCTCGTCCAGGGCCTCCAGGTCGAAGCGCAGTTCGTCGCCGCCCCACTCGAAGGACAGGTGGCGGGGTTCGTCGACGGCGATGACCCGGCCCGTGGAGTCCTCCATGTGGGGGTCGCCGCTGAACTTGACGGCTCCTCCGGGGCGCAGGTCGATCTCGGCGCGGGACGGGAACCAGTGGGCGAGTTCGTCGGCGTCGGTCACGAACCGCCAGACGCGGGCCACGGGGTGGTCGTAGGTGCGGCTGAAACGGACGGCGGGGCGGCCGTCGTCCAGGGTGAGATACGTGCCGGTGAGGTCTGCGGCCATGGTGGATCAGTCCTTCGGGGCGGGTTCTGCTGGGGTGTCGGGCGCCGTCCGGTCCAGGCGGTCGCCCAGTGCGTCCAGGCTCGTGTTCCAGAGCTCGCGGTACGGGGCAAGCCAGGCGTCCAGCTCGGCGATCGGGGCCGGGTCGAGGGCGTAGACCCTCCGTTGCGCGTCCTGCCGCACCCGGACCAGGCCGGCCTCCCTGAGCACCTTCAGATGTTTCGACGTGCCCGGCTGGCTCAGTCCGCACGCCTCCACGATCTCCCCGACGGGCCGGGGCCGCTCACGGAGGAGGGCGACGATGTCCCGCCGGTGCGGGTCGGCGAGGGCGGTCCACAGCCGGGCGTCGGTCACGGGTTCCATATTCCTCACCAGTTATATGCCTGTCAAGGCATGCAGTGGCACGCATCACCCCTAGCGAAACGTTGCCGTTTCGTTCGGAGTGGTCTAGCCTCTTCGTGTACGAAACCGTTTCGTTTATGAATCGGTAGCGCCCGGCCGACTTTCCCTGGAGTTGTTCCCATGTCCCAGAAGACCCTGACCGAGAGCGGGCGGGAGGGTGCCGTCGAGGCACCGGCCGCCGCTTCGGCCAAGCGCTGGTGGATCCTCGCGGTCATCGCGCTCGCCCAGCTGATGGTGGTCCTCGACGCCACCATCGTGAACATCGCCCTCCCCTCGGCCCAGGCCGACCTCGGCTTCTCCGACGGCAACCGGCAGTGGATCGTCACGGCCTACGCGCTGGCGTTCGCCTCCCTGCTGCTGCTCGGCGGACGGATCGCCGACCTCTTCGGCCGCAAGACGGCCTTCCTCGTCGGGGTCGCCGGCTTCGCGGCCGTCTCCGCGTTGGGCGGCGCCGCCACCAACTTCGAGATGCTGGTCACCGCCCGTGCCCTGCAGGGCGCCTTCGGCGCGCTCCTCGCACCGGCCGCGCTCTCCCTGCTCAACACGACCTTCACCGACGCCCGCGAACGGGCCAAGGCGTTCAGCGTGTACGGCGCCATAGCCGGCGCCGGCGGCGCGGTGGGCCTGCTGCTCGGCGGCGTCCTGACCGACGCGTTCGACTGGCGCTGGACGCTGTACGTCAACGTCGTCATCGCCGTCGCCGCCTTCGCGGGCGGCTGGCTGCTGCTGCACAACCACCGCGACGCCGCGAACTCCAAGCTGGACGTGCCCGGCACACTGCTGGTCGCCGCCGGTCTCTTCTCCCTGGTGTACGGCTTCTCCAACGCCGAGACGCACGACTGGGACTCCCCCGCGACCTGGGGCTTCCTGATCGCCGGCGGTGTGCTGCTGGCCGCGTTCGCCTGGTGGCAGACCCGCGCCGCACACCCGCTGCTGCCGCTGCGCATCCTGCTGGACCGCAACCGGGCGGCCTCCTTCCTCGCCGTGCTGATCTCCGGCGGCGGCATGTTCGGTGTGTTCCTCTTCCTCACCTACTACCTCCAGCTGAACCTGGGCTTCAGTCCGACGAGGACCGGCGCGGCGTTCCTGCCGATGGTCGCCGCCCTGATGGTCGCGGCCCAGCTCAGCACCACACAGCTGGTCCCCCGGATCGGGCCCAAGGTGGTCATCCCGCTGGGCTTCGCGGTCGCCGCGGCCGGCATGGCCTGGCTGACCGGGATCGGCGTCGGCTCCAGCTATCTGTCCGCCGTCCTGCCACAGCTGATCGTGACCGGCTTCGGCCTCGGCCTTGTCATGCCGCCGGCCATGCAGCTGGCCACGGGCGGGGTCGCGGCCGAGGACGCGGGAGTCGCCTCCGCCACCGTCAACGCCATGCAGCAGGTGGGCGGTTCGATCGGCACGGCCCTGCTGAACACGCTGGCCGCGAGCGCCGCCACCGACTACCTGGCCGGCAAGGACCCGACGAACAAGCTGGTCCAGGCCCAGGCCACGATCGAGAGCTACACCACCGCCTTCTGGTGGTCGGCGGGTCTCTTCACCGCCGGTGCGCTGATCGCCTTCCTGCTCTTCAGGCGCGGGGTGCCGGAGCAGGACGCGGACGCCGCTCCCGTCGTACACATGTAGCCGCCACAGCGGGAGCCGCCGGTTCTCGAGGGTCGCCGTCAGCAGGGAGACGGCGGCCCTTCTCGCTGCTCACGGCCATCGCCGTCCCCGTGACGGTCCGTCACCCGGGGGCCAGGCGTGGACGGATGGTGCCCGGGCGGGGACGGAGAGCGACGCTTGGTCGCAGCGCGCAGCGTTGGAAGGGGTTCTGTGTGGGTACCCACAGGGCCATGCGGATAAGCGTGGTGGATGTGGGGTCGAACACGGTTCGTCTGGTGGTGGCGGATGCCGAGGGCGGGGTGCCGTTGCCGGTGCACACGGCCAAGTGGCGGTTGAGACTCGCGGACCATGTGAGACCGGGCGGCCCCGTCCCCGAAGAGGCCGTGGAACGGCTCGTGGAGGCGGTGGAAGGGGCGAGCCGGACCGCCGCCCGCTGGGGCGCGGCCGCACCGCTGGCCTTCGCAACCGCTGTCGTGCGCTCCGCGCCCAACCGTCAGGAGGTGCTGCGCACCGTCCGGACCCGGACCGGCGTCGGGCTGTACACCCTGCCGGGCGAAGTGGAGGCGGAGCTCACGTTTCTCGGGGCGCGGCGCTGGATGGGCTGGCGCGCGGGGCCGCTCGCGCTGTTCGACATCGGGGGCGGATCGCTCGAAGTCGCCTTCGGGCGCGGCCGGTTGCCGGACTACGTGGCCTCGCTGCCGCTGGGCGCGGGCCGGCTGACGCACGAGTTCTTCGAGGGGCAGGACCCGCCGTCCCCGGACGCGGTACGGGCCCTGCGCCGCAAGGTCCGCCACCAGCTGCGGGACGTGGCGTCGCGGATCCGCTGGGAGGGGCCGCGCACCGCGGTGGCCACCTCCCGCACCTTCGAGCAGTTGGGCCGGCTGTGCGGGACCCCGCCCGGTCGGCGCGGGCCGTTCGTGGAACGCCGGATGCACCGCGCCGACCTGCGGGAGGCGATCGCGTCCCTGGCCGTCCTGCCGGCCGCTCGGCGGGCCGAACTGCCCGGAATCTCCGCTCCGCGGGCCGCGCAGAGCTTGGCCGGTGCCGTGGTGGGGCACACGGCCATGAAACTCACCGGGGTCAGGACCGTCACCATCTGCCCCTGGGCGATCCGCGAGGGGGTGCTGCTGCGGCACATCGAGGACGGCGCCTCGTGGTGGGCCGAGATAGCCCGCCGCAACGAGGAGAACGCCGTCCCCCCTGAGCCGGTGCCCCTGCGGATCGCGGCGGCCACCCCCTGAACCGAGAGAGCGAGGAGACACCCGTGCCGGAGAAGAAGCAGAAGCCCGACAGCGCCCTGGACGAGGTCCTGCACGAGTTCGAGGACGCCGAGAAGCGGGTCCGGGACTCCGACGAGCAGCGGGCCCACCGGGGCGAGGCCGGGGACGCGACCAGCCCCAATGAGGGCGCCCAGGAGGACGCGGCCGGAGAGTGACCCCGGAGCGGCCCCGGGCGGGCGGTGGGTGATCCGCCGCCGCCCGGGTACCCGGGGCGCATGTCTCAGGACCCTCGAGAACCACAGCTGCCGCAGGCCCGGGGCCCGGTCTCCGCCGCGGTCCAGGAGTATCTGCTCGGCGCCGGACCGCTGCCGCGCCCCGAGGCCGTGGCCGGCGCGGACGTGTACGGCGACGACCTCCAGCTGGCCCTCTACATCTGTTACGAACTGCACTACCGCGGCTTCCGGGGCGTCTGCCCGGATCTTGAGTGGGACCCGGACCTGCTGCGCACCAGGGCGGCACTGGAGCACCGCTTCCTGTCCGCCCTGCGCTCGGACACCCCGGTCCACGACAGTGTCGAGGAGGCGATCGACGCACTTCTCGTGGAACCGGTCGACGGCACGGGAGTGAGCCACTTCCTGAACGAGGAGGGCGAACTGCGGCACGTGCGCGAGTACGCGGCCCAGCGCTCTCTGTACCACCTGAAGGAGGCCGATCCGCACGCGTGGGTGTTGCCGCGCCTGTGGGGCCGGGCGAAGGCGGGCATGGCGGCGGTGGAGTTCGACGAGTTCGGCGGCGGCCACCCCGACCGCGTCCACGCCCTGCTCTTCGCGAACCTGATGACGGACCTGGGCCTGGACACGACGTACGGTCACTACCTGGACGCGGCCTGCGCGGAAATGCTCGTGACGGTGAACCTCATGTCCCTGCTGGGCCTGCACCGCAGCCTGCGCGGAGCCCTCGTGGGCCACTTCGCGGCGGTCGAGATCACCTCCTCGCCCGGCTCCCGGCGGCTCGCCGAGGCGATGCGCCGCACGGGCGCGGGCCCGGCCGCCGAGCACTTCTACGACGAGCACGTCGAGGCCGACGCCGTCCACGAGCAGGTCGTACGCCACGAGGTGATCGGCGGCCTGCTGGCCGAGGAACCGCACCTGGCCGCCGACGTGGCCTTCGGGATCGACGTCACCGGCCAGGTCGAGGACCGCCTGGCGGAGCGGCTGCTGCGTGACTGGGCGGAGGGACGCTCGTCCCTGCGGACTCCCCTGACTTCCGAAATTCACCATATTTCCTGAATGCCGGGGTACTTGGGCATGGTGAGATCGCTGATTCCCCCTCTGGTCCTCCCCGGTGTCTACAGCCCGCAGGAGGACACCGCGCTGCTGGCCGGAGCCCTGTCCGAAGAACCGCTGCCGCCCGGCGCGGACGTCCTGGACGTGGGTACCGGGACCGGTGCCCTCGCCCTTCAGGCGGCCCACCGGGGCAGCCGGGTCACCGCGGTGGACGTGTCGTGGCGGGCGGTGTGCACGGCCCGCGCGAACGCCTGGCTGACCGGCGCGTCGGTCCGGGTCCGGCGCGGAAACCTCTTCCACCCCGTGCGGGACCAGTCGTTCGACCTCATCCTGACCAATCCGCCGTACGTGCCGGCACCCAAGGGCGCCGGGCCGCCGCGCGGGAAGGCCCGGGCCTGGGACGCGGGCCACGACGGACGGTACGTCCTGGACCGGGTCTGCCGGGAGGCCCCCGCGCTGCTGCGCCCCGGCGGAGTGCTGCTGATCGTCCACTCCGAACTGAGCGACTCCGGACGGACCGTGGGGCATCTGCGCGAGGCCGGCCTCAAAGCCGCCGTGACCCGCCGTCACCAGGTGGCGTTCGGACCGGTCCTGCGGACGCGTGAGGACTGGCTGCGTCAGCGCGGCCTGCTGTCCGCGGCCGACGAGAAGGAAGAGCTGGTGGTCGTCCGTGCCGAACTCCCCCTCTGAATCCGACTCCGACCGGCCGTGCCGCATCCGGATGCAGCACCGCGGCCCCCTGCTCGTGGAGGGCCCCGTGGAGGTGGAGCTGGAGGACGGCTCCACGGTCACCTCCGACCGCTTCCGGGTCGCCCTGTGCACCTGTCGGCGCAGTCGCCGCTATCCGTGGTGCGACACCAGCCACCGGGAGCGGAAGCGCTCCTGAAACGCCCGCGGCGGGCCCCTGACGGAGGACCGGGACGAGTCGTGACCCGAGGGTCCGGCGGACGGCCCCACTCCGTCCGCCGGACCTCGGTGCGGGATCACGGGGTTCCGTGAGAGGGGCGGCACTCCCCAACTGCGGGCCCCCCGGGCAGATCACGGGCACCACGCGACCCCGGTCCCTCAGAACGCGAAGACGGTCCCGTAGGAGTTCTTCACGCACTCGTTGGCGAAGGTGCGTTCGTAGGAGACGCGCTTGCCACGCCACACGCCCTCGACCGTGACCACCACGGGGGCGTACTCCCGGGTGCACATGGCGTCGGCCCCGGCCCCGAGGGCGTCGAAGTCCCCTGCGGCCGCGCGCAGTTCGGCGCAGGCGGCGGGCGCGGCCGGATGGGTGCCCGAGGAGGTCGGGGCACAGGTCAGGGTCACGGCACGTTCCGGGGTGACGGCGGCGGCGCTCTCGCCGTGGCCGAGGGTGAGCACGAGGGCCGACGGCGCGTAGAGGCCGGAGGCGGTGGCGGGTTCGGCGAGGGCGGCGCCGGTCAGGGGGCCGCAGACGGCGGTGGCCGTGAGGCCGAGGGTTGCTGCCCAGCGCGCGGTGTTCCGCATTGTGTGCATCCTTCCGCTGGATTCGAGGGTGTGCCCTCCGGCTCGGTCGGTGCCGGAGCGGCGAGCGCGAGTCTGCCGAGTCCTGGCCCGAACTTCACATCGACCCCACAGGTTTCAGTAACCTTGCGTGTTGAATCAGTGGCGCGAAGTCACATCATCCGAACAGGCGATCCCTTCTGCCGGGCGGTTCTTGATCGCCCCATCCGGCCGGATGGCCTGATTACCCCGCCTCGGCAATAGGCCTGAAACATTCCGCTTCAGCTCTCGGCGCACCCCTCCACGACCCCTTGCGTTCATGAAGCAGCGGAGTAATCGTCATTACATGATTACCGAGGAGCAGCGAGAGAAGCTGCGCGGCTGGTTCACCGGCCGCTTGCCCGAGGACCTCTTCGCATCCCTGGTCGAGGTGGTCGTCGACCGCGAGGAGATCACCGTGATCGGCCGCATCCCGGGTCCCCGGCTCACCGAGGACGTCTCGGCCGCCGAGCGGCAGGCGGCCGTGGAGGGCCGGATCCAGGAGTTCCGGGAGCGCACCCGCGAGGACCGCGTCGAGGTCGCCCGCGAGGCCGAGCACAGGTTCGGCCGCAAGGTGTCCTGGGGCGTGGAGTGCGAGGGCGAGCGCGCCCTGTTCACGCACGTGGCCGCGCCCGTGATGACGCGGCTGCGCCAGCCCGAGCGTCAGGTCCTGGACACCCTGATCGCCGGCGGGGTCGCCCGCAGCCGCAGCGACGCGCTCGCCTGGTGCGTCCGGCTGGTCCATCAGCACACCGACGACTGGCTCGCCGAGCTGCGCGAGTCACTGGAGCACGTCCAGCGGGTGCGCGAGCGGGGTCCCGACACCGGGGAGGTGGGCGATGCCCCGTCCGGGGGCCAGGAAGACGAGTGAGCCGGGAGCCGGCCCCGGGACCAGGGCCGGGTACGGGCCCGGGCGTCCTCGATGCGGTCGACTACGTTGCGGGCATGACTGATTTCGTACTCGTGGCAGGAGCACGGCTCGGGGCGTCGGCGTGGGACGAGGTGTCCGCCGAACTGCGCGCGGCCGGGCACCGGCCCCGTCCGCTGACGCTGTCGGGCCTCGCGGAGAAGCGGGGTGTACCGGCGGGACAGCAGACCCATGTGCGGGACATCGTCGGGGAGGTCGAACGGCTGGACCTGCGCGAGGTGGTGCTGGTCGGGCACAGCTACGCGGGCATACCCGTGGGGCAGGCGGCCGAGCGGATCGGGGACCGGCTCGCGCGGGTGGTCTTCGTGGACTCCGAGGTACCCGTCGACGGTGAGTCGTTCCTGTCGGGGTGGCCGAGTGACCGCGTCCGCGAGGAGATCGCGGACAACGACGGCTTCTGGCCGCCGGCGGGCCCGGACCACTACGCGGGCCAGGGGCTGACGGACGAGCAGATCGCCCGGATCGTCGACCGCTCGACCCCGCACCCGGGCGCGACACTCACCGAACCCGCCGTCCTCACCCGTCCCTTGGGCGAGCTCCCGGCGACGTACGTCAAGTGCCTCCTCGACGACGGCGAACCACTGCCCGTCGTGGCCGAGCTGGTCGAGAGCGGGCACTGGGAGCTGGTGGAGATGGACACCGGCCACTGGCCGATGTTCTCCCGGCCGGCCGAACTGGCCGCGATCCTCGCCGCGCGCGGGACCGCCGCCCCCTCCTGACCGGGGTCCGCCCCCCGATATCGTCGGCGGACCCGACGAGGAGAGGCGGTTCCGACGGATGGCAGAGCACTGGGCGGACTTCCAGTACGAGATCTATCTGAACGGGATGTCGGGGGCGGTGCCCCGGCTGCCCACCGATCTGACCCGGCTGGAGGAGCTCACCGAACAGCGGCTCGGTCCGGGACCCGTGGGTTATGTGGCGGGCAGCGCGGGGGACGGCAGTACCGCGCGGGCGAACCGGGCGGCGCTGGAGCGGCGCCGGATCGTCCCGCGCATGCTGCGGGACGTCCACGAACGCGACCTGTCCGTCGAGGTGTTGGGCCGCTCGCTGCCCGCCCCGCTGGCCCTCGCACCGGTCGGCGTGCTGTCGATCATGCACCCGCAAGCGGAGCCGGCCGCGGCCCGGGCAGCGGCGGCCCGGGGCGTGCCCTACATCCTGTCGTCCGCCTCCAGCATACCGATGGAGCAGGTCGCCGAGGCCATGGGGGACGCCGAGCGCTGGTTCCAGCTGTACTGGCCGAAGGACCCGCAGGTGGCCCTGAGCTTCCTCGACCGGGCCAGGGCGGCCGGGTTCACGGCCCTGGTCGTCACCCTGGACACCCCGCTGCTGTCCTGGCGGCCCCGCGATCTCGACCAGGCGTACCTGCCGTTCCTGCGCGGTGTGGGCACCGCCAACTACTTCTCCGACCCGGCCTTCCAGGCGGGCCTGGCCAAACCGGTGCACGAGGATCCGAACGCGGCCGTGCTGCACTTCGTCGGCATGTTCGCGGACCCCGGCAAGACCTGGCCGGACCTCAGGCTGCTCAGGGAGCACTGGGACGGGCCGATCGTCCTCAAGGGCATCCTGCACCCGGACGACGCCCGCCTCGCCGCGGACGCAGGCATGGACGGGGTCGTGGTCTCCAACCACGGCGGCCGCCAGGTCGCCGGGGCCGTCGCGGCGGCCGACGCGCTGCCGCGGGTGGTGGAGGCCGTCGGTGACCGGCTGACGGTGCTCTTCGACAGCGGGGTCCGCACCGGCGACGACGTCTTCAAGGCCCTCGCGCTCGGCGCCCGCGCGGTGCTCCTCGGACGCCCGTACGTCTACGGCCTCGGCCTCGACGGGCAGGCGGGCGTCGAGCACGTGATCCGCTGTCTGCTCGCGGAGCTGGACCTCACCCTCGCCCTGTCGGGTCACGCGAGCCCGGCGACGGTCGGCCCCGACGACCTGGTGGAGGACCCCACGTGAGAGGAGGCCTCCGCGCACGGAGGCCTCCCTGTCATCGGCGGGCCCGCGAGGGCACCGTCCCTAGATCCGGTCCGTGAGCTCCGCGGGCCGGGCCTGCGGGGCCTCGCTGCCGGTGACCGACAGCGAGCCGGGACTCGCGACGCTGGCCGCGTCGGTCAGCCACCGCTGCTGCTCCGAGCGGTCGCGCACCTTGACGACGACATCGGCGCCCGGCTCCTCGGCGGTGGGAGCGAGGGCGAGCTGGTCGTCCCAGCGGGGCAGTAACTCCCCCCGCACGGTGAGGTCGTAGCGCACGTCGTCGGCCCGCTGCGTCTTCTCGTCGGCGCAGGTGCCGAGGATGACGACACCCGCGTCCTTGTGCGAGTCCAGGCACAGCTCGGGGTTGGCCTCGCTGCGCAGCAGTCCGTCGGTCCCGTACGACCACCGCTGCGTCAGGTCGGTCGAGCAGGCGGCCAGTTCGGTGCTCGCGCCCGCCTTCACCGTGCCCCGGATGTCGAGGCAGAGGTCGGCGGCCGCGTTGCGCAGCCGGGTCACCGCCGGTGCGGTGGGCAGCTGGGCGGTGCCCGGTGTAGGAGTGGCGGTGCCCGGGGTCGTGCCGCCGCCGGTGGCGCTGGTGGAGGCGGCCGGGTCGGCGCCCCCGTCGTGCGACCACAGACCGGCCGCGAGCATGGCCGCGAGGAGGCCGGCGGAGGTGAGGCCGACTCCGGTGAGCAGGGTCCGTGAGGACGTCAGGCCCCCGCCCTCGCCGGGAGCGCGGCGGCCGGGCGCCGGGATGCGCGCGAGGATGCTGCGGCGTCCCGCACCGTGCCGACCGGCCCCCCGGCCACGGGCCGGCGTCGGGGGCGTACGCCCGGCGCGCAGTTCGAGATAACGGCCGGCACCCCAGCCCAGCACCGACTCGGCGATCAGTATGCCCAGACCGCCCTCGAAATGGCTCAGTTGTTCCGCGGCGGCACGGCAGTAGCGGCACTCCGCGAGATGCTGCTGGACATCGGGCAGCAGGGCTCCGCCGCGGCGAATGGGAACGTCGAGGAGACGGTTGTAGAAGCGGCAATCCTTCGTCGGCGCGAGTTCCCGATGGGCATGTACACACCCTTCGCGGAATTTTTCACGAGCCTGTTCGAGCGCGGCCGAGGCGGTGTCGATGTCCATGCCGAGCAGTGCGGCGGGCACGGCTGTCGACTCCGCCTCCACCTCGGTGTGCCACAGCAGACAGCGGGCGAGACCGGGAAGGGACTGGAATGACCGCTCGGCGAGCTTGCGGTTTTCGGGGGTCATGGTCTTCGCGGCCCGCATCCCGCGGCCGCCGTTCGGTTTCAGCAGATCCGGCAGGACACCGGTCGTGCGGTCCTCGGCCGTCCACTCCTTGACCGTGTCACGCACGGCCACGAGGGTTCTGGGACGCAGCGCGAGGGCGGGTTCGCCGAGCACGAGCCGGTCCAGGACCTGGTGAAAGGCGGCCGCGGCCACCATGGAGGCGGTCTCGGACGGGGAGGCGAGGCAGATGACGGCGTAATCGTGGGCCGGCTTCCAGTGGCGGGCCATGAGGAGCGCGACGGCCTGGGTGGCCTCGGCGTCGGGACGGCCTCTGAGCCGGGCGGCGAGATCCTCGTCGGATTCTCCGGAGGCACCGCCGGGCGGCGGGTAAGGAG
>NZ_RSAJ01000739.1 GCF_003933965.1 Streptomyces sp. RP5T | reverse complement strand
GCCGAGGCGTTGCGTGTCTGTGACGGCACGGTAGGCGCGCCGGAGCGTGCGCAGGCGGGGGCCGGTGTCGCCGTGGAACCGGCCGGCCGGCGCTTGCAGGCGATCTGCAGAGCATTTGCAGAGGGGCCCGCGATGCTCTTCCCGTGACAGACATCATCACGCTCGCGGACCCCAGGGTGGCCGCGGTGACGCACGACGAGTGCGGGGAACCGCTCGTCGACCTGCGGGAGGAGGGGCAGCTGCTCCTCGACTCCCGGCAGGCCGACGACGCGGGGAGCTACGCCCACCTGCGGGCCGGCGCGGTGCAGCGGCTCGTGCGGGCCCAGCGGCTGCTGCCCACCGGGATCCGGCTGCTGGTGGTGGAGGGGTACCGGCCGCCCGACCTGCAGCGCCGGTACTTCGAGCAGTACGCGGCGACCATGCGCCGGGCCCACCCGGACGCGGCTCCCGAGCGGATACGCGAACTGGCGAGCGCGTACATCTCGCCGCCGGAGGTCGCCCCGCACGTCAGCGGCGGCGCGGTCGACCTGACCCTGTGCGACCGCGCCGGCCGCGAACTGCCGCTCGGCACCGAGGTCAACGCCACCCCGGAGGAGAGCGCGGGCGCCTGCCGCACCCACGCGCCCGGGATCGGCGCCGAGGCGCGCGAGTACCGGGCCCTGCTGGGCCGGGTGCTGACCGCGACCGGGTTCGTCAACTACCCGACCGAGTGGTGGCACTGGTCGTACGGGGACCGCTACTGGGCCCTGCTGCGCCGCGAACCGGCCGCCCGTTACGGCCCCGCGGACCCGCCCCGCCCTCCGGCCTGACCACCGGAGCGGGACGGCCCGCGAGGACCGCACCGAGAGAACACCGCGAGGGGCCGCCGCAAGCGCCCCTCGCGAGGAACGACCGCAGGGATCACCGCAAGGGATCACCGCAAGGGGGAAAACATGCACCACAGCCACGCCACCTGTCCGCCACCACCGCGCGAGGCCGACAACCGGATGAGCCCGGGGGACTTCGACGCGTCCTTCACGGCCGACATGCCACGCCTGCGACGACGGCTGCTGGCACTGACGGGCAATCCGCACGACGCCGACGACCTGCTCCAGGAGACGTATCTGCGGCTCTCCCGGCGGGCCCGCTCCCAGAACCTGACACGGCAGCAGCACCCGTACGCCTACACCTGCGCCGTCGCCCTCAACCTGCTGCGCGACTCCTGGCAGCACCCCTCGCGCCGCGAGCGCACCACGGACCGGCTGCCGGAAGCCGGCTGGGACGGCGGACTCGACTCCTACGAGGCCTCCGCCACGGCGCTCGCGCTGCTCAGCATGCTCTCCGAGAAGGAGGCCGCCGCGGTCATCCTCGTGGACCTGGAGGGACTCACCCACGACACGGCCGGGGAGCGCCTCGGCGCCCACCGCGGCACGGTCCAGCGCAACCGCCTGCGCGGCCTCGCCAAGATGCGTGCCGCCCTCCACCACTGACCCGGGCGGCACACCTCCACGGGGGTGGGGTGTGCCACCCGGGTTCCCCACCGTGTCTGCCACCGACGAAGGAAGAGTCCCTTGAACTCCATCAGCACGCGCCGCCGGACCGGCGGCGCGATCCTGGGCGCCTCGGCCCTGGCGCTCACCGCGTTCTTCTCCGCCCCGGCGCACGCCGCCCCGCAGGCCGCGGACGCCACCTGCGGTGTCCTGGCGCCCGGCGCCTCGGCCACCGCGCAGGCCGCCGTCGACGCGGCCTGCTCGCAGATCGGCGTCTGGTACAGCTGGGGCGGCGGCCACGCGGCCACGCCCGGCGCCAGCTACGGCTACTACGACGGATCCGACCCGGACAGCCTGCACGACGGCGAGCGCAAGGGCTTCGACTGCTCGGGGCTGATGCGCTACGCCTACTACCGGGCCACCGGAAAGGACCTGCTCAACGGCACCGCCGACGACCAGTTCCACACCTCGCAGGCCGCCGCCCGGTTCTCCGCCGGGCAGGGCACCGCCCCGCTGCTGCCGGGCGACCTGATGTTCTGGGGCAGCGGGCACATCCACCACGTGGCCATGTACCTGGGCAACGGCCAGATGGTCGAGGCGTACGAGTCGGGCACCCACATCAGGGTCACGTCCGTGCGCACCGGCGGCGACTACGCGGGCGCGGTCCGCATCAACGGCTCCGGCACCCCGGTGCCGCCGCCCGCGAACGGCGGCACGGTCTTCGAGACCTGGGGCACCGGCGTGCGCACGCACCGGTCGCCGAGCGTCGGCTCCGCGACCGTCGACACCTTCCCCGGCCCGACCCAGGTGTCCGTCCAGTGCCAGCAGCACGCGGAGACCGTGACCGCCGAGGGCTACACCAACGACGCCTGGGCCAAGCTCGCCGACGGCTCGTGGATGACCGTCATCTACATCAAGGGCCCGGCCTGGCTGCCCGGCATCCCGGACTGCGGGGGCAGCAGCACTCCGCCGCCGTCGGGCGGCAGCAAGGCGTTCCAGACCTGGGGCACCGGGGTGCGCACCCACAGCGAGCCCAACGTCAACGCCGCCGTGGTCGACTACTTCGCCCAGCCGACCACCGTCAACGTGGTCTGCCAGAAGCATGCCCAGGAGGTCACGGCCGAGGGGTACACCAACGACGCCTGGTCGAAGCTGACCGACGGCTCGTGGATGACCAACATCTACATCAAGGGCCCGGCCTGGCTGGACGGCGTGGCCACCTGCTGACACCGTCCCTGCTGACACCACCCCTGCCGACCGGACCGGCCGCACGGCCGGTCCGGTCGCACACGGGGAGCCCCCGCTGTTGTGATGCGCGTCACAAGGGGTCTACGGTGAAGGGGCTTGGAGAGCGCCGGGGGGCGAGCCGAGTGGCGGTGAGCGACCGGGTCGCCTCCAGGTGAGGGAAGTGATTGCGTTGTCCGTCACCTGGGACGACATCGGCGGGCTGGTCGACGCCCACGAACGGTTCCTGGCCGGCGCCCGTGTGGACTCCGATGTCCGGGGCGCGGTGCTCGACTCCTGGAAGCGGTGCAGATCCGTCGGTCTCGATCCGGACCGGATGCTGGTGCGCTACGCGCCCGACCTGGCCCTGGACGAGAGATTCCTGCAGGCCGCCGAACCGGTGCTGCAACGGCTGACCGGCTCGCTCCGCGAGGTCGGCATGACCATCGCGCTCTGCGACGGCCAGGGCCGGATGATCCAGCGCGTCGATGGTGACCGGCGGCTGCGGGGACGGCTGGACGAGGTGCGGTTCGCCCCGGGCTTCGACGCCTCCGAGCAGGTAGTCGGTACCAACGGCGTCGGCACCGCGCTGGCCGAGCGCGGGCCCGTCTACGTCGTCGGGCGCGAGCACTTCGCGGACTGCCTCCAGCCCTTCGCCTGTGCGGGCGCGCCGGTGCGCAACCCCCTCAGCGGGCACATCGAGGCGGTACTCGACCTCACCTGTCTGCGGGACGACGGCGACCCCCTCATGCTGCGGCTGGTCCGCGACGCCGCCCGTGACATCGAGGGGCGGCTGCTGGAGCAGGCCACCCGGCGGGAGCGGGCGCTGCTCGCCGCGTACCGGCGTGCGGGACGGGCGGCCGGGGGCTGGCCGCAGCAGCCCGCGGGGGACG
>NZ_RSAJ01000738.1 GCF_003933965.1 Streptomyces sp. RP5T | reverse complement strand
GGCGGGGGCTCTTCGTCCGGTTTGGGGTCGGGTTCGCGGTGTTTCTCGTTGAGTTTTTCCGATTCGCATACGGTGCGCAGGGCGACGGGGTCGGCGCCGCAGGGTTGGGTGAACTTGCGGGTCAGTGTCCAGGTGGGACGCGTTCGCCGGACGCGATCCGCGAGAGGAACGAGGGGGAGCAGCCGATGCGGGCAGCGACTTCTTTGTTGGTGAGTTGGGCGGTGCGGATCAGCATGGACAGGATGGGGGAGAGCCGGTTGTAGGCGGCGCCGGTGGAGGCGATGGGGGCGGACTCCTGTTCGGGTCCCTCGCCGCGGTCACCGCCTGGCTCGCCGGTCTCCGCTGCGGTCTCGGTCTCGCCTGCGGTGTCGGGGGAGTCGGTGCTGCGGTAGAGGTCGGCGAGGGTGGTGGCGGAGCGGTTGAAGCGGGATGGCGGCGCAGGATGTAGCACTCGGTGTAGGAGCGGCGGACTGTGTCCTCGCTTGGTGGCTGCGCCGGTGGAAACCTTGGTGCACCGGTGCAGACAACGGTGGGTGCAGCCCACACCGGCATCCCGCCGTGTCATCGCAAGTTGCGGCGAAGCTCCTGTGGGAGGGAGAAGGTGATGGTCTCGTTCGCGGTCGTCACGGTTTCGACGTGGTCGTAGCCCTGTTCGGCCAGCCACTGCAGGACGCCGTTGACCAGGTTGTCGGGGGCGGAGGCGCCGGAGGTGAGGCCGATGGTGGCGACGTTGTCGAGCCAGGTCTCGTCGATCTCGTCTGCCGAGTCGACGAGATGGGCGGCTGGGACGCCGGCGTTGAGGGCGACCTCGACCAGGCGGACGGAGTTGGAGGAGTTCCGGGAGCCGACGACGATGATGAGTTCGGCCTCCTCGGCGAGTTTCTTCACCGCGGTCTGGCGGTTCTGTGCGGCGTAGCAGATGTCGTCGCTGGGCGGGGATGTCAGGTAGGGGAATCGGGCCTTGAGGGCGTTGACGGTTTCCATGGTTTCGTCGACGGAGAGGGTGGTCTGGGAGAGCCAGACGACTTTGGATTCGTCGCGTGGCGAGAGGTCCGCGACGTCGTCGGGGCCGTCGATCAGGGTGATGTGTTCGGGGGCTTGTCCGCTGGTGCCGATGACTTCTTCGTGGCCTTCGTGGCCGATGAGGAGGATGTCGTAGTCGTCCTGTGCGTAGCGCAGGGCTTCTTTGTGGACTTTGGTGACGAGGGGGCAGGTGGCGTCGATGGTGGTGAGGTTGCGTTCGGCGGCTTCGGTGTGGACGGTCGGGGCGACGCCGTGTGCGGAGAACAGCACGATCGAGCCTTCGGGTACTTCTTCCGTGTGGTCGACGAAAATCGCTCCCTTTTCCTGCAGGCTTCGGACGACGTGTTTGTTGTGGACGATTTCGTGGCGGACGTAGATGGGTGCCCCGTACTGTTCCAGGGCCCTTTCGACGGCGTGGACGGCGCGGTTGACGCCGGCGCACCAGCCGCGGGGTGAGGCGAGCAGGACGCGGCGGGGCTGCGGGGTCGATGCGGACGGTGTGCGTGGTGTGGTCATGTGGTCCTCGCTGTGGCGCTGTAGGCCAGGGCACGTAGTGCTGTGGTGACGTGGGGAGGCAGAGCGGCCGTTTCCAGGGAGGCCAGGGCGCTGTCACGTCGCTGGGTGATCATGTTTTCCACGGTGGTGCGGGCCCCTGTGTCGATGAGGACGGTTCGGACCCGTTGCGCTCCCTCCGGACTCAGGTGTCTGTTGCCCACGTGGCGGCGCAGGATCTGGCGTTGGGTGGGGTCGGCGTTCTGCAGGGCGAGGGCGATGAGGACGGTGGCTTTGCCTTCCCTGAGGTCGTCCAGGGCGGGTTTGCCGGTGTCGTCCGGGTTGCCGAAGACGCCCAGGAGGTCGTCGCGGAGCTGGAAGGCCTCGCCGACGGGGATGCCGTAGGCGGTCAGGGCCGGCAGGCATGTGCGGCTGCCGGGTGCCGGGGCGAGGGCCGCACCGAGCAGTAGAGGTCCCTCGACGGTGTACTTCGCGGTCTTGTACCGGGTGATGGCCAGTGCCTGGTCCAGGCCGACGGCGGGTCGTCCGGTGTGGGAGAGGTCGAGGCACTGCCCGTAGATGGTGTCGGCGCGCAGGGCGTTGCCGACGGGCAGGGCCGCCGTGAGCTGGTCCGGGGTGAGGCCCGCATTGTGAAGGAGCTCGTCGGCGAAGACGAGGGCGAGGTCGCCGATGAGGATGGCGGCTTCGGTACTGGCCGTGCGGTGGACGGTGGGCCGGCCGCGGCGGGTGTCGGAGGCGTCGATGATGTCGTCGTGGATGAGCATGGAGGCGTGGAACATCTCCAGGGACGCCGCGGCCCGGAGCACGGGGTCGGGGGCGCCGGTGCCGCCTGCGGCCTGCCAGCCGACGACGCACAGTATGGGGCGGATGCGTTTGCCCCCGGCGCCGAGGAAGCTGCTCAGTGCCTGGGCTGCTTGTTGTGGCAGGCCCCTTCGGTGTGCTTCGCGCATCTGGATGGCCAGGAAGTCGGTGAGGGCGGTGTCGACAGCGCTGCGCACCGCGTTCTGGTCGAAGAAGGCAGCTGGGGCCTGCGCACTCATGCGCTCGCGCCGCCTTCCGGACTTGCCTGGGCGAGTTCCTCGCCCAGCCGCATGGCTTCCTCGACGAGGGCGTCGACGATTTTCGATTCGGGGACGGTCCTGACGACCTTGCCCTTGACGAAGATCTGGCCTTTGCCGTTGCCGGAGGCGACGCCGAGGTCGGCTTCGCGGGCCTCGCCGGGGCCGTTGACGACGCAGCCCATGACCGCGACGCGCAGCGGGTAGGGGAAGCCGTCCAGTGCGGCGGAGACGCGTTCGGTGAGGGCGTAGACGTCGACCTGGGCGCGGCCGCAGGAGGGGCAGGAGACGATTTCCAGCTGGCGTTCGCGCAGTCCCAGTGACTGCAGGATCTGCAGGCCGGCCTTGACCTCTTCGACAGGAGGGGCGGTGAGGGAGACGCGGATGGTGTCGCCGATGCCCTCGTTCAGGAGGATCGCGAAGGCGGTCGCGGATTTGATGGTGCCCTGCGGTGGCGGACCGGCTTCGGTGACGCCCAGGTGCAGGGGGTAGTCGCAGGCGGCGGCAAGGTGGCGGTAGGCGGCGACCATGGTCATGGGATCGTGGTGCTTGACGGAGATCTTGAGGTCGGTGAAGCCGTGCTCCTCGAACAGGGAGCACTCCCACAGCGCGGACTCCGCCAGTGCCCGGGGAGTGGCCTTGCCGTACTTGGCCAGCAGCCGCCGGTCCAGACTGCCGGCGTTGACGCCGATCCGGATCGGCACTCCGGCCGCGCCGGCGGCCTTGGCTATCTCCTTGACCTTGTCGTCGAACGCCTTGATGTTGCCGGGGTTGACCCGCACCGCGGCGCAGCCGGCGTCCAGGGCGGCGAAGACGTAACGGGGCTGGAAGTGGATGTCCGCGATGACGGGGATCTTCGACTTCGCGGCGATCGCGGGCAAGGCGTCGGCGTCGTCCTGGGAGGGCACAGCGACCCGCACGATCTCGCACCCCGCCGCGGTCAGCTCGGCGATCTGCTGCAGCGTCGCGTCCACATCCGCGGTGGGCGTGGTGGTCATGGACTGCACGGACACCGGTGCGCCGCCGCCGACCGCGATCTCACCGACATGGAG
>NZ_RSAJ01000737.1 GCF_003933965.1 Streptomyces sp. RP5T | reverse complement strand
CTCCCCGCCCGAGCGCGTCCCCGAGCGCCACTCCCCCGGCGCACATGTCGACCGTGGGCGGCGCACGGCTCGGCCAGGCGGGCACCCAGGTCAATCTCGCGAGCGGAGTGCCGGTGCTGCCGAAGGACATCACCGCGCGGTCCTGGATCGTCACCGACGCCGAGTCCGGCGACGTGCTCGCCTCGCACAACGCGCACTGGCGGCTGCCCCCCGCGAGCACCATGAAGATGCTCTTCGCGGACACCGTGCTGCCGAAGTTCGCCAAGGACGAGAAGCACAAGGTGGTCCCCACCGACCTCGCGGGCATCGGCGCCGGCTCCAGCATGGTCGGGATAAAGGAGGGCGAGACGTACACGGTCCACGATCTGTGGCTCGGCGTCTTCCTTCGCTCCGGCAACGACGCGGTGCACGTCCTGTCGGCGATGAACAACGGCGTCGCCAAGACCGTCACGGAGATGAACGAGCACGCCGAGGAGCTCCAGGCCCTCGACACGCACGTGGTCAGCCCCGACGGCTACGACGCCCCCGGCCAGGTCTCCTCCGCCTACGACCTGACCCTGTTCGCCCGCTCAGGACTGCAGAAGAAGGACTTCCGCGAGTACTGCTCGACGGTCACCGCGAAGTTCCCGGGCGAGACGAAGAAGAACAAGAAGGGCAAGACCGTCCGCACGCCCTTCGAGATCCAGAACACCAACCGGCTGCTGAGCGGCGACTACGACATCTCGCAGTACCAGGGCATCGCAGGTGTGAAGAACGGCAACACCACCAACGCCGGCGCCACCTTCACCGGAGTCGCCGAGCGCAATGGCAGGGTGCTGCTCGTCACCGTCATGAACCCGTCCAAGGAAGGGCACAACGAGGTCTACAAGGAGACCGCGAAGCTCTTCGACTGGGGCTTCAAGGCGGCCGGCAAGGTCGAGCCGGTGGGTGAGCTGGTGCCGCCCAAGGGCGCGGCGCAGCCGGGAACCTCCGGGCAGGCCGGGGGCGGCTCCGGCGGATCCGGCCAGTCCGCCGGCCCGGGGGCCTCGGACAAGCCCGTCGCGTCCGCCACGACCGGCGGCGGCTCCCGCGGCATGGAGACCGCCTTCGCGATCGCCGGCGGCCTGCTCGTGCTCCTCGCGGGCGCCGCGTACCTCGTCAACCGCCGCTGGCCGCTGCCGGATCTGGTACGGCGTCGCTCGTCCCGTCCGTGAGCTCCTGCTCCTTGCTCCCCGTCGCCGTCCACGCGGCGCAGAACAGCACCAGTTTCGACGTGAAGTTGATCCACAGCAGCAGGGCGACGGGGACGCCGAACGCGCCGTACATGCTCTTCGTCGCCACGCCCTGCATATAGCCGCTCAGGAGCAGCTTCAGCAGTTCGAAGCCGACCGCGCCGGTCAGCGCGGCGACGAGCAGGCGGCGGCGCCCCGGCTCGACGCCGGGCAGCAGGGTCAGGACGTACAGCAGGAGCAGGAAGTCGGCGAGTACGGCGATGCCGAACGCGGCGGCCCGCAGCAGGGCCCGGCCCGCGCCGCCCTCCTGGAGGCCGAGTTCCCCGCCGATCCAGTCGACCAGCGCGGAGGCGACGGTGGAGATGGCGAGCGTGACCAGGACGGCGCCGCCGAGCCCGACCAGGATGCCCAGGTCCTTGCCCTTGCGCAGGATCGGGTTCTCGTCCCCGTCCGGCAGCTCCCACACCGCGCGCAGGCACTCGCGCGTCGAGCCGGCCCAGCCGATGCCGGTGAACAGCAGGGCGGCCGCGGCGATGAGGCCGACGGTGCCGGCGTTCTGCACCAGGTCGTCGATGTTCAGCTGGTCGGAGATGCCGGGCACCTGGTCGGCGATCTTGTTCTGAAGGTCGTTCTGCTGCTTGGTGCTGAGCGTGGCGGCGGCGATCGCGGCGGCCACGGTGAGCAGCGGGAACAGCGCGACGAAGCTGGTGAACGTCATCGCGGCGGCCAGCCGGGTCCACTTCACCCGGTCCAGCCGTTCGTACGACCGCCACGCGTGCGTGGCCGTCAGGCGCACCCAGAGCGGCCCGACGACGGGGAGTCTCTTCAGCCAGTCCATGATCGGATCTTGCCCTCCGTGCGGAAGACCGATGTGTACGTGCCCCCGAAAACACGGGACGGCTGCGGGAGCCGGGGCAGGGCGACGAGGGCGCGCGAGCGGCCGCGGGCCGGGGCTGCGGCAATATTGAGTGACATCCCACTAATCACCCATTTCGCGGAGGAGTATGAGGTTTACCGGCAAATTGTTGCTATAGCGGCGATACGGTCACCGGCATGTCTGCCGACACCGTTCCCGTCACGGGATGGGGCCGCACCGCCCCCACCGCGGCCCGCCCGATCCACCTGCGGAGCTACGAGGAGGCCGTGGCCGCCGTCCGGGGCTGCGGAGCCCGCGGCGGCATCCCGCGCGGCCTGGGACGGACCTGCGGGGACTCGGCGCAGAACGCCGGCGGCGCGGTGTTCGACATGACCGCGCTGGACCGTGTGCACGCGATCGACGCCGAGGGCGGCAGCGTGCTGTGCGACGCGGGCGTCTCCCTGCACCGGCTCACGGAGGTGCTGCTGCCGCTCGGCTGGTTCGTGCCGGTGATGCCCGGCACCCGCCATGTCACGGTCGGCGGCGCGATCGGCGCGGACGTCCACGGCGCCAACCACCACGTGTCCGGCTCCTTCTCGCGCCATGTGCTGTCCTTCGAGCTCCTCACCGCCGACGGCGGGATCCGCACGGTGCGCCGCGGCACGCCCCTGTTCGACGCGACCACCGGCGGCATGGGCCTGACCGGGATGATCCTCACCGCGACGGTCCAGCTCCAGCCGGTCGAGACCTCGCTGATGTCGGTCGACACGGAACGCGCGCGTGACCTCGACGATCTGATGGCACGGCTGACGACCGCAGACCACGGTTACCCCTACTCGGTCGCCTGGATCGACCTGCTGGCCCGTGGGGCGGCCACCGGGCGGGCGGTGCTGACCCGGGGCGGCCACACGCCGCGCGCGGCGCTGGAGGCGTCGGGAGCCGTCCGCAGTCGCGCGAGCAGGACCTGGCCGGCCTCTTCGCCCTCGCGCCTTCCGGCCCCGCCCGCCTTCCTTCCCGACGGACTCGTCAACCGCACGACCGCGGGGCTGTTCAACGAGCTCCGGTACCGGACGGCGCCCCGCGCGCGTACCGGCCGGCTGCGGAGGATCCCCGCCTTCCTCCACCCCCTGGACGGCGTGCCCCACTGGAACCGGCTCTACGGCCGCGGCGGCCTCGTGCAGTACCAGTTCGTCCTCGGACACGGCCAGGAGGAGACCCTGCGCCGTATCGTGCGGCGCATCTCCGGTCGGCGGTGCCCGGCCTTCCACGCCGTCCTCAAGCGGTTCGGGGACGCCGACCCCGGCTGGCTCTCCTTCCCGGTTCCCGGCTGGAGCCTGGCCCTGGACGTCCCGGCCGCTCTGCCGGGACTCGGCGCCCTCCTCGACGAACTGGACGAGGAGGTGGCCGCGGCCGGCGGACGGGTCTGCCTCGCCCAGGACTCCCGCCTGCGGCCGGAGCTGCTCGCCGCGATGTACCCGCGCCTCGACGACTTCCGCGCGCTGCGCGCGGAGCTGGATCCGCGCGGGGTGTTCACCTCCGACCTGTCCCGCCGCCTCGCCCTCTGAGTCCGCCGACCCACCCAGGCC
>NZ_RSAJ01000736.1 GCF_003933965.1 Streptomyces sp. RP5T | reverse complement strand
CGCCCCGAGGGCGTCGGTGAAGCCGGTGTGCCACCGATCGCGTGCCCCGCCCGTCTGCCGGTCTCGGGGTCTTGTTCCTAGCGCGGCTTGCCCCGGCGGGTCCTCACCGATGCCCACCGCGTCGGCTTCGGGCATAGATGCGTCGACGACCTCGCGGGCCTGGTCGCGGAAGGCATGCATCACGGGCGGCCAGGACAGGTTCAGATCCCGGGCGGCCTGGACGACGGTGGAACCCGGCGTCGCGTATGCGGCGTTCGGCCGCGACCCGCACTCGCATGGTCGTCCGCGCGCCTGCCGGTACTCGCATGGTCGTCCGCGCGCCTGCCGGTAGCTGCGGGTCCTGCTCGGTGGACGACCGGCGCGGGCAGGGCCAGAAGCCCCTTCCGAGGACCAGCCGCACGTGCTCCCTGCTCACTGGATGGCACCCCGGAGGGAACGGAAGCGGGGCTGTGAGTGAAGGCGACGGCGCGCTCAGGCAGCGGTGACCACGTCTGCGTGAGCGGCCCGCAGCAGGGTGCGGGCGGCGTCCTTGGCGTGACGGGCGGGCTCCGGGGACCCGGAGATGGCCGCTGTGGTCATCGCGCCCTCGGCGAGGAGGACGAGCTGGTCGGTCAGCCACGCGGGCGCGTCTGCGACGGCCACGAGATCGGCAAGATATCGCCGGAAGGCATCCTTGTGGGCCTTCGCGATGTCGGCCACGGTCTGGGACGTCGCCCCCAGCTCCCCGAAGGAGTTGATGAAGCCGCAGCCGCGGAACCCCTGCTCGCTGAACCAGAGGAACAGCCAGTCGAAGACCGCCAGAATCCGCTGCTCGGGTGAGTCGTAGGTATCCACGTGCTGGGCAAGATCGCGGAGCCACCTTGCGTCCCGCCGCCTCAGGTACGCCTCGACCAGGGTGTCCTTGGAAGGGAAGGCCTGGTACAGGCGCTTGAGGGGCACGCCGGAGGCGGTGCGGATCGCATCCATTCCTACCGACTGAATGCCTCGGCCGTAGAAGAGTTCCTCGGCGGCGTCAAGGATCCGCTGCTCAGTCGTCTCGGGTTCCACTTCGCTCACCCATTCTCGAAAACGGTCGTTCTCCTACGGTACAGCCACCGGGTCGCACGGCATATTCCCGGGCGTGGCCGCCCGTCGTCGTATGCCACTGCCGGATCAAGGCCGGGCGTGTTGCCTGCTGCCCACTCAAGCGAGCGCAAGGCCCGCCTGGGACTGCTCAGCCGATGCGGCGGCGACGCGGAGGCCGGCGCGGTCCCGCCGGTGATCCCGTTCCTCGAGTGTTTCGGTCCAGTCCGTCAGGAGTTCGACGATGCCCACGCCGCGGCCGTGCTCATCATGGGCACCGGAGCAGCGAGGGTGGGGCGAGGGCGCCGTGGCGCCGGAGTCCGCAACCTCGATACGCACGGCGCGGCCTTCAAATGCGAGGCTCACGACCATGTCGGCCCGTCCGTGCTGGGCCGCGTTCCCCGCAAGCTCGCCGACGATCAGCAGGACGGAGTCCTGGTCCTCCGGGACGACGTCCCATCCGGCCAGCAGGCACGCGGCGAAGTGGCGGGCGGCGTGCACCCAGCGCTCCTCGGCAGGAAGGGCGATCATGCCGTGCCCGTGCACGCCCTTACGGGCATGGGCCAGCGCCGGGGTCACGGGGACCGGCCGGGGTAGCTCACCGGACGGGGGGCAGCGCCATCAGCGGGGGTCGCGTTGCGGTGTGCGAGAGAGTCATGGGATCACCCACCTGAACTTTCCGAGCCATCAACAGGCTCGCGTTCTGCAGCTTCTCTGCCCTCGGCCCTGGAGTGGGCCAACGTCAGGTTCCAGGCGGCGGTCCTGCGGCACTCGCGGCGACCGAACCGGCAATCCGTCCGGCCAGCGATCACAGTGTCGCGAGTCTCCAGCTGAGAACGATCGTTCTATTAATTGAAGCCAGCCTATAGAACGGTCGTTCTCGACGCAAGAGGGATGCGCCGAACTTCCGAGAATCCGGAGCAACGTCCCACGCTCACCGCAGGTGAGAGGGTCTCCAGGGCCCGCAAGGGACTCCTGAACCCAGAGCCCCTCCAGGTGTGCGGCGGCCTCCGCCGCAGGCACAGCGTCACGAACGAACGGCCGCGCCGTGGATCCGGCGTCGGGCCCGGATCCACGGCGCGGGGGCGGCCGGTCAGAGACCGAGGTCGCTCAGGCCGGGGTGGTCGTCGGGGCGGCGCCCGAGGGGCCAGTGGAACTTGCGCTCCGACTCCTTGATGGGGAGTTCGTTGATGCAGGCGTAGCGGTGGTGCATCAGGCCGTTGTCGTCGAACTCCCAGTTCTCGTTGCCGTAGGCGCGGAACCAGTTGCCCGAATCGTCGTGGTACTCGTAGGCGAAGCGCACGCCGATGCGGTTGCCGTCGAAGGCCCACAGTTCCTTGATGAGCCGGTAGTCCAGCTCCCGGTTCCACTTGCGGGTGAGGAAGGCGACGATCTCGTCGTAGCCGGTGGCGAACTCCGCGCGATTGCGCCAGTAGGAGTCCACCGTGTAGGCGAGGGCGACCTTTTCCGGGTTGCGGGAGTTCCAGCCGTCCTCTGCCAGGCGGACTTTCTGGATGGCGGTCTCCCGGGTGAACGATGGGAACGGGGGGCGCGGTTCGTGGCTCATGTCGCTTCCTCTGGATCTGTCGGTATCGCCGCTGGCGGGGTGTGGGTTCCGTTGGCGTCGGTGCACTGTCGCGAGAACGAGCGTTCTCACCGGCAGGTAAAACCGTACGGGAACGATGGTTCTCGCGCAAGACCCCCAGTGCCACGACCTGGCAGCCCTCTCCCTGTCGGGCCCTCGCGCGCAGACGCCTCGCCCGGTCGAGCGGCGCATCCGGGGCTGGCCACCATGGACGGGCTTGAGATGAGGGAGTCGAGGGCCGGGCCCGCGAACTCGCAGTCGCCCTGCACGCTGCCGTGCACGGAAGCCTGGTGCCGCTCGCCCGCGCGACGCCTGCCGTTTCCTGCCGGCCGCACTCCAAGGGCATGTGGCGGCTTTTGGGCTCACCTTGGCTGAACCGGGGAAACCCCACCGGGTGCTCAGCAGTCGGGCCGACGGGCTCCGTTGATCTCCTCACCTCAGATCCGGGAGTGGGGTGTGCATCAGGTCGTGGACGCGCGCCAACTCCCACCGTGCCGTCGACGAGGTGTTCCCGACCTCCCAGGGCGCCTGAGAGCCGGCATGACGTAGCCGCGGTCTTCGCCCGGATGAACGGCTCGCTGGTCCGGCACGGTCGGGAATTTCGTTCTTTGTCATAGGACCTATGACCTATGACGAACGTTGGACAGAGGCGGTGCTCGGTCCACATCAGCGGGGTGACGGCGACAGAGATCGCGAGCAGTGTGCTGGACCTGATCGCGTCGGGTCAGCTGGCGCCGCAGGACCTGCTCCCGCCGGTGCGCAAACTGGCCGAGGAGCTGGGGGTGAACCGGAATACGGTGGCCTCGGCGTACCGCCAGCTGGTGAGTGCCGGCGAGGCGGAGACCCGCGGCCGCGGTGGGACTGTCGTAAGTGGGGTGCCGCAACTGGCCTGCGAAGGCGCGTGGCTCGGCGGCCGCCTGATCGATCTGGCCAGCGGCAACCCCGATCCGGAACACCGCGCAGCAGGCCCGCGAGTTCACCGACGACCTCGCCGCCGTCCTCCCCGTCCACCC
>NZ_RSAJ01000735.1 GCF_003933965.1 Streptomyces sp. RP5T | reverse complement strand
AACCACCCCCCGTCGTGCCGGAACCACCGGGCCCTCCGGACCCACCGGTCCAGGCCGATCCCCCGGACCCACCCGACGGGAACGAGGAGGTCCGCGCCCGCCGTGTCGGCGTGGACGACGGCGTCGTCGAAGGCGTGGGAGACGCGGAGGGGGATGCGCTGAGCGAGGGGGACGCCGAGTGCTCGGCCTTTAGGACCTCCGCCGTCGGCGACCCCGAACGCGTGGGCGAACGGTCCGCACCGGAGGCGTCGGCCGAGCATCCGCCCAGGCACAGTGCGGTCAGGACAACGGCCGACCCGAAGGCGGCAACGACACCAAGTGGACGTGCCGGACGCACGGGACCCCCCATGTTCATGAACCAAGAGCGAGGAGAGTTTCAAGCGGTCTTTACGCAGTCCACAAGGGCCCACATGCTTTCTCCGGGCCAGAGTGACCATGATCACGCCAGATCCACAGGTCGAGGAGACCGTTCACCGTGCAGCTTGAGACGACCGGCACAGCCACCCGCTACCTCTATCTCGTCCGGCACGGCGAGGCGCTGCCGGACGAGAGCGGGCTGACACCGGCAGGCCGACAGCAGGCGACCCTGCTCGGCCGCCGTCTCCGGGACGTCCCCTTCACGGCCGTCCACCACGGCCCGCTGCCACGCGCCGCACAGACCGCCCGCCTCGTCCACGCCCACCTGGGGGACGTCCCCCTGCTCGCCTCGGACGTCGCCGGCGACTACGTGCCCTACGTGCCCCCGAGGGACGAACTCCCGCCCGAAGCAGCGGACTTCTATCTCCGCTTCCTCGCCGACACCACCGCCGACGAGCGGGAGCAGGGCGCCGCGCTGGCCCGCCGGGCGCTGGACCTGTTCACCGGACCGGTGGACGGCGGGCAGGACCGTCACGAACTGGTCGTCACCCACAACTTCCTCGTCGCCTGGCTGGTCCGGGACGCCCTGCACGCCCCGGCATGGCGCTGGCTCGGCCTCAACCACGCCAACGCGGCGCTCACGGTCATCCGTTACCCGCCCGGCCGAGCCGCGTCCGTCCTCGTCGGCAACGACATGCGCCACCTGCCCACCGAGCTCCGCTGGACCGGCTTCCCGCCCGAGGTGCACGTCTGACCGCACCCCCGGACGCGGGCTCGGGAGGCCGTCGTACGAGGCGGGCTACTCCACCGTGACCGACTTCGCCAGGTTCCGCGGCTGGTCCACCTCGTTGCCCCGGGCGGTCGCCAGCTCGCAGGCGAAGACCTGCAACGGCACGGTCGCCACCAGCGGCTGAAGCAGCGTCGGCGTGACCGGGATCCGGATCAGATGGTCGGCGTAGGGCACCACCGCCTCGTCGCCCTCCTCCGCGATGACGATGGTCCGCGCTCCCCGGGCCCGGATCTCCTGGATGTTGGACACGATCTTGTCGTGGATCACCGACCGCCCTCGGGGCGACGGTACGACCACCACGACCGGCAGATCCTCCTCGATGAGCGCGATCGGGCCGTGCTTCAGCTCCCCCGCCGCGAAGCCCTCGGCGTGCATGTAGGCGAGCTCCTTGAGCTTCAGCGCGCCCTCCAGCGCGACCGGGTAGCCGACGTGCCGCCCGAGGAACAGCACGGTGTCCTTGTCGGCCAGCGACCGCGCCAGCGCCCGCACCGGCTCCATCGTCTCCAGCACCCGCTCGACCTCGCCGGAGATGTGCGAGAGGTCCCGGACGACGGCGGAGATCTCGTCGCCCCACTTGGTCCCGCGCACCTGCCCCAGGTACAGCGCCACCAGGTAACACGCCACGAGCTGCGTCAGGAACGCCTTCGTCGACGCGACGGCGACCTCGGGGCCCGCGTGCGTGTACAGCACCGCGTCCGACTCCCGGGGGATCGTCGAGCCGTTGGTGTTGCAGATCGCCAGCACCTTGGAGCCCTGCTCGCGGGCGTGCCGCAGCGCCATGAGGGTGTCCATGGTCTCGCCGGACTGGGAGATGGCGATCACCAGCGACCGCGGCCCCAGGATCGGGTCCCGGTAGCGGAACTCGCTCGCCAGCTCCACCTCGCAGGGGATACGGGTCCAGTGCTCGATGGCGTACTTGGCGATGAGCCCCGCGTGGAAGGCCGTACCGCACGCGACGATCACGACCTTGTCCACCTCCCGCAGCTCGGACGCGCTGATGCGCACCTCGTCCAGCCGCAGGGAACCGGCCGCGTCGATACGGCCGAGCAGCGTGTCGGCGACCGCCTTCGGCTGCTCGGCGATCTCCTTGAGCATGAAGTAGTCGTAGCCGCCCTTCTCGGCGGCGGAGGCGTCCCAGTCGACGTGGAACGAGCGGACGTCGGCGGGCCGGCCGTCGAAGCCGGTCACGGTCACCCCGTCGCGCCGCAGCTCCACGACCTGGTCCTGGCCGAGCTCGATCGCGGAGCGGGTGTGGGCGATGAAGGCGGCCACGTCCGAGGCCAGAAACGCCTCGCCCTCCCCCACGCCCACCACGAGCGGCGAGTTCCGGCGGGCGCCCACGACCACGTCCGGCTCGTCGGCGTGCACCGCGACCAGCGTGAACGCCCCCTCCAGCCGCCGGCACACCAGCCGCATGGCCTCCGCGAGGTCGGCCGTCGCCGAGAACTCCTCGGTGAGCAGGTGCGCGACGACCTCGGTGTCGGTCTCTGAGGCGAGCGCGTGCCCCCGCTCCTCCAGCTCGCCCCGCAGCGCGGCGAAGTTCTCGATGATCCCGTTGTGGACGACGGCGACCCGCCCGGCGTTGTCCAGATGCGGATGCGCGTTGGCGTCCGTCGGCCCGCCGTGGGTGGCCCAGCGCGTGTGCCCGACGCCGGTGTGCCCCGTCGGCAACGGCCGGTCCACCAGCTCCTTCTCCAGATTGACCAGCTTCCCGGCCCTCTTCGCCGCCGCCAGCCCGCCGTCCGCCAGCACGGCGACCCCTGCCGAGTCGTACCCCCGGTACTCCAGCCGCTTCAGCCCGGCCATCACGACATCGAGCGCCGACTGCGACCCCACGTATCCCACGATTCCGCACATGCGCGGCAGCCTAGGGGGCGGGGGGCGGCGGATCACGGCACTTCATGCCCGATTTCGGGTATCGCGGCACCGGGCACACTGAGGCGACGGGCTTCGGGCCCTGATCACCACCGGTCGTAGGAGCCCCATGAGCTACAGCATGTGCGTCTGCCGTTTCGTCCACGGACACCCCGTCCCCATGGACGAATCCGCGCTCCGTGAAGTCCTCGGTCCCGTCACCGTGGGCGGGCTGCCGCCCACCGGGTTCCCGGAGTCCTGGGAACTCGAAGCCGAGGACGGCGGCGGGGCCGAGGTGTACGGGGACGCGCTCGGGCTCACCTTCAGCCGCTTCTCCACCGGACGGATCCTCGACCACGTGGCCACGCTCGCCCGGAGAACCGGCGCGGGCGTCATACCGCTCGACTGCCCGGCGATCCTCACGAGCGAGGCCGCCCGCGGGAACCTCCCGGAGAGCCTCCGCGCGGAAGCGATCGTCATGCCCCCCGAGGCCCTGACCGGCCGGGCGATCCAGCTCGTGATCTCCCCGCAGCCGGAGCCCCGCCGACGCCCCGCGCTCCCCCACTTCCCGTACCACCCCAGCCCCGTCGCCACCGGCTCCGTCACCGCCTCCGACGACCCCTGCGTGTGCTGCGGGCAGGAACGCGGCTGGGTCTACAC
>NZ_RSAJ01000734.1 GCF_003933965.1 Streptomyces sp. RP5T | reverse complement strand
AGCCCTCACCGAGCCAGCCCCCGACCACCTCCGGGTCGTGGAACACCTTGAGCCACACCCCGGCACCCGTCACCCCGCCCGCGACCTTGCGCACCAGCTCCTCGTCCACGTCCTCGCCCAGCGCCTCGAAGACATGCCGCGAGACCTGCGCGATCTGCCCCACGTCGACGGTGAACCCCCACGGCTCACGTTCCGGCGGGGCGGCACCGCGGGACACGACCCAGCCGGTCACCCACGCCTGCACGACTCCGTCCACGACACCCCCAGTAATGACTGATGACCGCATGTGCCTATTACGTGTCGACCCTAGGTCCGGAAGCGTCGATTCCGACAGTCGTGATCGCCGACAGCGAACAGGCGGACGGGCGGGGAACATTCGACGGCTCATGTGCATTGAGCCCGCATAGCTCAACTTGACTGCCGAAGGGGAGATCATGGCTTCGACGTCCACACCGCTCACTCTGCCTGTGCTGCCGCTCGACGACGAGGTCGTGCTGCCCGGAATGGTGGTCCCGCTGGACCTGAACGACACCGACGTGCGCGCCGCGGTCGAGGCCGCCCAGGCCGCCGCCCGCTCGGAACCCGGAAAGCCCAAGGTCCTCCTGGTGCCACGCATCGACGGCACCTACGCGAGCACCGGTGTGCTCGGCACCGTCGAGCAGGTCGGCCGGCTGGCCGACGGCGACCCGGGCGCGCTCATCCGCGGCCGGAGCAGGGTGAAGATCGGTGCGGGGACCACCGGCCCGGGCGCCGCCCTGTGGGTCGAGGGGACCGCGGTCGACCAGACCGTCCCCGAACCGCTGCCCGGTCACGTCACCGAACTGGTCAAGGAGTACAAGGCCCTCGCCACCGCCTGGCTGCGCAAGCGCGGCGCCTGGCAGGTGGTGGACCGGGTGCAGGCCATCGACGACGTGTCCGCGCTCGCCGACAACTCCGGTTACTCGCCGTTCCTGACCACCGAGCAGAAGGTCGAACTGCTGGAGACCGCCGACCCGGTCGCCCGTCTCAAGCTCGCCACCCAGCAGCTGCGCGACCACCTCGCCGAGCAGGACGTCGCCGAGACCATCGCGAAGGACGTCCAGGAGGGCGTCGACAAGCAGCAGCGGGAGTTCCTGCTGCGCCGCCAGCTGGAAGCCGTACGCAAGGAACTGCGCGAGCTCAACGGCGAGCAGGAGGGCGAGGAGTCCGACGACTACCGCGCCCGGGTGGAGGCCGCCGACCTGCCCGAGAAGGTGCGGGAAGCCGCCCTCAAGGAGGTCGACAAGCTGGAGCGCTCCTCCGACCAGTCGCCCGAGGGCTCCTGGATCCGCACCTGGCTGGACACCGTGCTCGAACTGCCGTGGAACGAGCGGACCGAGGACGCGTACGACATCCAGGGCGCCAAGGCGGTCCTGGACGCCGAGCACGCGGGCCTGGAGGACGTGAAGGAGCGGATCACCGAGTACCTGGCGGTGCGCAAGCGCCGTAACGACCGGGGACTCGGGGTCGTCGGAGGCCGCCGCGGCGGTGCCGTACTCGCGCTCGTAGGGCCTCCCGGGGTCGGAAAGACGAGTCTCGGTGAGTCGGTCGCGCACGCCATGGGCCGCAAGTTCGTCCGCGTCGCCCTCGGCGGCGTACGGGACGAGGCGGAGATCCGCGGGCACCGGCGGACGTACGTCGGCGCGCTGCCCGGCCGGATCGTGCGGGCCATTAAGGAGGCCGGTTCGATGAACCCGGTCGTCCTGCTCGACGAGATCGACAAGGTGGGCTCCGACTTCCGCGGCGACCCCGCTGCGGCCCTCCTGGAGGTCCTGGACCCGGCGCAGAACCACACCTTCCGCGACCACTACCTGGAGGTCGAACTCGACCTGTCCGACGTGGTGTTCCTCGCGACGGCCAACGTCCTGGAGGCCATCCCGGAGGCCCTGCTCGACCGTATGGAGCTGGTCCGCCTCGACGGCTACACCGAGGACGAGAAGATCGTCATCGCCCGCGACCACCTGCTCCCGCGCCAGCTGGAGCGGGCCGGGCTCGCCAAGGACGAGGTCGTCATCGACGAGAGCGCGCTGCGCAAGCTCGCCGGCGAGTACACACGCGAGGCGGGCGTGCGCACCCTGGAGCGGTCCGTGGCGAGGCTGCTGCGCAAGGTGGCGGCCCAGCACGAACTGGGCGAGCGGGAACTGCCGTTCACCATCACGGACGAGGACCTGCGCGGTCTGATCGGCCGGCCGCACCACGTGCCCGAGTCGGCCCAGGACCCCGCGGAGCGCCGTACCGCGGTCCCCGGTGTCGCGACCGGGCTCGCGGTCACCGGAGCGGGCGGGGACGTGCTGTTCGTGGAGGCGTCGCTGGCCGACCCGGAGACGGGCGCGGCGGGTCTGACGCTGA
Source organism: Streptomyces sp. RP5T (assembly GCF_003933965.1). Classification (GTDB taxonomy): domain Bacteria; phylum Actinomycetota; class Actinomycetes; order Streptomycetales; family Streptomycetaceae; genus Streptomyces. The sequence continues at coordinate 1,299 of NZ_RSAJ01000734.1, read as the reverse complement.
CCGGCCAGCTGGGTGACGTGATGAAGGAGAGCGCGCAGATCGCGCTGAGCTTCCTCAGGTCGCACGGCGCCGAACTGGAGCTGCCGGTCGGCGACCTCAAGGACCGGGGTGTGCACATCCACTTCCCGGCGGGCGCGGTGCCGAAGGACGGGCCGAGCGCGGGCGTCACGATGACGACGGCGCTGGCGTCGCTGCTCTCCGGCCGCCTGGTCCGCACGGACGTGGCCATGACGGGCGAGGTCTCGCTGACCGGTCGCGTCCTGCCCATCGGCGGCGTGAAGCAGAAGCTGCTCGCCGCGCACCGCGCCGGGGTGAGCACGGTCATCATCCCGAAGCGCAACGAGGCCGACCTGGACGACGTTCCGGCGGAGGTGCTGGACAAGCTCGACGTCCACGCCGTCACCGACGTCCGCCAGGTCCTGGAGCTGGCGCTGTCCCCGGCGGTCAACGGGGCGGCGCCGGAGGTTCCGGTCGCTGCGTGACGACGCGGCCCACGAGCGGGCCGCGCCCGTGGTGACCGGATGAGGTGAAGGCCCGGGTTCTCGTGAGGGAGGCCCGGGCCTTCGCCGTACGCCGGGGCGGGTCAGCCGGTGGCGAGCGCCTGGACGCGGTCCAGGGTGCCGTTGAAGCGGTCGTGGTCGCCGACCGTCGGGCCGGTCGAGGTGTACTGCCACATGGTGTACGTGCTCCAGCCGGCCGGAAGGGTGCCGGCCGTCGAGGCGTACCGGGCGATCCACAGCGGGGTGGTGGAGGCGAAGCCGCCGTAGTTTCCGGTGCACTGGGTCCACCAGGTGGTGGCGGTGTAGATGACGGCCTGCCGGCCGGTGCGCGCCTTGTACTCGTTCAGGAAGTCGCGGATCCAGGCGACCATCGCGCTCGGCGTCTTGCCGAAGCAGGCGTCGCCGTACGGGTTCCACTCGATGTCGAGCACCCCGGGCAGGGTCCTGCCGTCCCTGGACCAGCCGCCGCCGTGGTCGACGAAGTAGTCGGCCTGCGTGGCGCCGCCCGTGGTGTCCGGGGTGGCGAAGTGGTAGGCCCCGCGGATCATCCCGACGTCGTAGGCGCCGGAGTACTGCTGGGAGAAGTAGGGGTTCGTGTAGTACGTCCCCTCGCTGGCCTTGGTGTACGCCCACCGGACGCCGCTGTTCCACAGGGTCGACCAGGAGACGTTGCCCTGGTAACTGGCGACGTCGACCCCCTCCGTCTGGGTGGCCCGGGTGCCGGCGGGCAGAGAGCCCTGGCCGTCATGCGCTACGACGCCCATACCCATGTGGGCGGAGCCGCGGGCCGGGGTGGCGG
>NZ_RSAJ01000733.1 GCF_003933965.1 Streptomyces sp. RP5T | reverse complement strand
CCCCGACCCTGCATGATGGCCCTGACAAGGGAGGATCCGCGATGCCGCTGCTTCGGGCGCTACTGGCCGTCCCGGTCGCCCTGCTGCTGCTCGCCCTGGCGCCGGCAGCCTCCCCGGCCCCCGCCGTCCCCGCGCTCCCGGCCACGGACGCGCTGCTCCCGCGGCTGGTGACGCGGGGCGGCGCTCCCGCCGCCGCTCTCCTGGCCCGGGAGCGGAGCGGGACCCGTTACGCCGAGGCGGGTCCGGGAATCGCCCGCGCCGACCACTTCCGCGCCGGCAGCATCACCAAGACCTTCATCGCGACGGTCGTCCTCCAACTGGCCGCGGAACACCGGCTGAAGCTGTCCGACACGGTGGAGCAGCACCTGCCCGGCCTGGTGCGCGGAGCGGGCAACGACGGCCGCGCGCTGACCCTGCGCGCCCTGCTCACCCACACCAGCGGTCTGTACGACTTCACCGAGGACACCCGGGGTCTGATCCCCCTCACTCCTGTCCAGGCCGTTCGTATCGCTCTCACCCACCCCCCGGCCGACCGCGGCCGCTACTCCTACTCGAACACCAACTACGTCCTGCTCGGCATGGTGATCCGGCAGGTCACCGGCGACTCCTACGCCACCGAGGCCGAGCGGCGGATCATCGCCCCGCTGCGCCTGACGGCCACCTCCTTTCCGGGCTCGCGCACTTCTCTCCCCTCTCCGCACGGCCGCGCCTACACCGCCGACGGGTCCGACATCACCGCGCTCGACCCGCGGGTGGCCGGGGCCGCGGGCGAGCTGGTGAGCACCCTCGCCGACCTGGACCGCTTCTACGCGGCGCTGCTCGGCGGCCGGCTGCTGTCCCCGTACTGGCTGCACGAGATGACGGACACTCACGCCGCACACGGCTCGTACGGCATGGGGCTGTTCCCGGTGAGGCTGCCGTGCGGCACCACGGTGTGGGGGCACAACGGCCGCATCACCGGCAGCTACGTGCGCACCGCAGCCACGATCGGCGGCCGTCGCGTCCTCACCTTCCGCGTGAACACGACGTCGGTGGCAGACCCCGGCCTCGAACCGGCCCTGCTCGCCGCCGAGTTCTGCCCCCGCACCTCGCAGAACGACCGGCTCCCGAACGGAGATCCCGTCCCGCGACACTCGTTCGAGTGATACCGGGAGGACCACCGAGCCCGGTCCTGTTTCTGCTTCTGCTCCTGCGCCCCGGCGTCGTTACAGCTCCCCTCCCGCGCCCGCTCCCGCGCCCGCGCCCGCTCCGGCTCCCGCGCCCGCCGAACTACAGCGCACCCACCGGACTACAGCGGCACGATGTCCGGCGCCCCCAGTCGCGCCGCGTCCGCCGTCAGGTCGTCCGGCTGCCGCTGCGACTCGCGCTCCGCCTCCACCCGCTTCTCGTAGTGCTCGACCTCGCGCTCGATGTGGTCCTTGTCCCAGCCCAGCACCGGCGCCATCAGCTCGGCGGCCTCCCGGGCGGAGCGCACGCCCCGGTCGAAGGTCTCGATGGAGATCCGGGTCCGCCGGGTCAGCACGTCGTCCAGGTGCCGCGCGCCCTCGTGCGAGGCGGCGTAGACGATCTCGGCGCGCAGATAGTCGTCGGCCGCCTGCAACGGCTCGCCCAGCGTGGAGTCCGACGCGATGAGTTCGAGGACCTCCTCGGCAAGGCTGCCGTACCGATTCAGCAGATGCTCGACCCGGGCGACATGAAGGCCGGTGCGCGCCGCGATCCGCGCCCGCGCGTTCCACAGGGCCCGGTAGCCCTCGGCGCCCAGCAGCGGAATGTCCTCCGTGACACACGCGGCGACCCGGGTGTCGAGCCCGTGCACCGCCTCGTCGACGGCGTCCTTGGCCATCACGCGGTAGGTCGTGTACTTGCCGCCCGCCACGACGACGAGCCCCGGCACCGGATGCGCCACGGTGTGCTCGCGGGAGAGCTTGCTGGTGGCGTCCGACTCACCGGCGAGCAGGGGTCGCAGGCCCGCGTACACACCTTGCACGTCGTCCCGGGTCAGCGGCACCGCGAGCACCGAGTTCACGTGCTCCAGCAGGTAGTCGATGTCCGCGCTGGAGGCGGCCGGATGGGCCTTGTCGAGGTCCCAGTCGGTGTCGGTGGTGCCGATGATCCAGTGCCGGCCCCAGGGGATGACGAACAGCACGGACTTCTCGGTGCGCAGGATCAGCCCGGTCGAGGAGTGGATACGGTCCTTGGGCACGACGAGGTGGATGCCCTTGGAGGCGCGGACGTGGAACTGCCCCCGCTCGCCGACCATCGCCTGGGTGTCGTCGGTCCACACCCCGGTCGCGTTGACCACCTGCTTGGCGCGGATCTCGTACTCCCCGCCCGCCTCGACGTCCTGCACCCGGGCCCCGACCACGCGCTCGCCCTCGCGCAGGAACCCGGTCACCCGCGCGCGGTTGGCGGTCCTGGCGCCGTAGGCCGTCGCCGTGCGCACGAGGGTGGCCACGAAGCGGGCGTCGTCCATCTGGGCGTCGTAGTACTGCAACGCTCCGACGAGGGCGTCCCTCCTCAAGGCGGGCGCGACGCGCAGGGCGTGACGGTGACTCAGGTGCCGGTGCCGGGGCAGCCCGCGGCCATGTCCCCGGGCCATCGACATGGCGTCGTAGAGCGCGACGCCCGAGCCGGCGTACCACCGCTCCCAGCCCTTGTGCTGCAAGGGGTACAGGAAGGGCACGGGCTTCACGAGGTGCGGGGCGAGCCGCTCCAGCAGCAGTCCGCGCTCCTTCAACGCCTCGCGCACGAGGGCGAAGTCGAGCATCTCCAGATAGCGCAGGCCGCCGTGGATCAGCTTGCTGGAGCGGCTGGAGGTGCCCGACGCCCAGTCACGCGCCTCGACCAGTCCCACGGACAGGCCCCGGGTCACCGCGTCGAGGGCGGTCCCCGCACCGACCACGCCGGCTCCCACCACCAGGATGTCCAGTTCGCGCTCGGCCATTGCTGCGAGTGACTCGGCGCGCTGCGCCGGCCCCAGTGTCGCTGTCCTCACCACTGCTGCCTCCAGCTGTAGATCGCACCGGTCACCTTCGAGGGCCGGATCTTCCCTGAGGAGTGGCCCGGTCCGTATCCCCCATGCCCAAATTCTGACCGGGTTGCCCAACTTCAGCCACCAGTCACCCTCAGCCTGTGGATAACTTTCACCACTGCGTAGGCCAAAGCTCACAACCCCACAGGAAGACACACGGAATCAATCCCGTATATCGGTCATATTTACTCCTAGTCTGACATTGCGCTCGCTCGTCCAGTCCACAGGGCTTGCGCACCTGTCCCGCTTCGGTTACTGGGAAGGACGGCCCACGCCATGCCCGCAGATCTCGCCGTGATCGGACTCGGCCCCTACGGACTGCCCCTGGCCCAGGCCGCTGTCGCCGCCGGCATCTCCACCCTCGGCTACCGCACCGGCCCCGAGGCCGGCTCCCTCAGCCCCGCCGAACTGCGCCGGATGCTCTCGGGGGGCTTCCGGACGGCCGCGGGCCCCGCCGAACTCGGCCGCGTCCGCACGGCGGTCATCTGCGCCCCCACCCCGGCCTGCCCCGACGGCGGCCTGGACCTGAGCCAGGTGGAGGCGGCGGCGCGCACCTTGAGCACCCACCTGCGTCCGCACACCACCGTCATCCTGGAGTCCCCCGTCCCGCCGGGCACCACCGAGGACTTCATGCGCCCGCTGCTGGAGGAG
>NZ_RSAJ01000732.1 GCF_003933965.1 Streptomyces sp. RP5T | reverse complement strand
CCCCCGCCTCCACCGACGTCCCCGAAGCCCTGGAGCGGCGAATGCCCGTACCGCTCCACGAGTTCGCGGCCCGGCAGCGTCGGCCGCGGCGGCGCGGGCCATGGTCCGCCGCCGACCCCACACCCCCAGCAAGCAGGAGAAGAGACCAATGATCTTCGGGCGTTCTGAGCGCGGCAAGCCCCCGGTCGAGCCCGTCACGCTCAAGATCCTGGTGGCCGGCGGCTTCGGCGTGGGCAAGACCACGTTCGTGGGCGCGGTCAGCGAGATCAGGCCGCTGCGCACCGAGGAGCTGCTCACCGAGGCAGGGCGCCCGGTGGACGACACGAGCGGTGTCGAGGGCAAGCGCACCACCACCGTCGCCATGGACTTCGGGCGCATCACCCTGCGCGAGGACCTGGTGCTGTACCTGTTCGGCACACCCGGACAGGAGCGGTTCTGGTTCATGTGGGACGAGCTCTCCGAGGGCGCCCTGGGAGCCGTCGTGCTCGTTGACACGCGTCGCCTGGAGGACTGCTTCGCCGCCGTCGACTACTTCGAGCGGCGCTCCATACCGTTCCTCGTCGGCGTCAACTGCTTCGACGGAGCGGCCCGTTACCCGGAGGAGGACGTACGGCAGGCTCTCGACCTCGACGAGGACGTGCCGGTGGTGCTGTGCGACGCCCGGGACAAGCAGTCCGTCAAGGACGTCCTCGTGGGCGTGGTCCAGCACGCGATGGCGTACTCGGCACGCCGGCGGCAGAGCGTCACCAGCTGAGCCGGGGTGCGGCCCGTACCCCCGCCGACAGGGGTACGAGCCGCGGCTGGACGGCACCACGCGCGCGTGCCTAGTTGTCGCCGTCCTCCTCCCAGCCGAAGCTCTTCTCCACGGCCTTGCGCCAGTTGTGGTACTGGCGGTCCCGGACGGACGCCTCCATGTGCGGTGTCCACTCGACGTCCTTCTGCCAGTGGGCCTTCAGCTCGTCGAGGTCGTTCCACACCCCCGTGGCCAGTCCGGCCGCGTACGCGGCGCCGAGGCACGTGGTCTCGGAGACCCTGGGCCGGACCACCGGCACGTCGAGCACGTCCGCCTGGTGCTGCATCAGCAGGTTGTTCTTGGTCATGCCGCCGTCCACCTTGAGGGTGGTGATCCGCACCCCGGAGTCCTGGTACATGGCGTCCACGACCTCACGCGTCTGCCAGCTCGTCGCCTCCAGCACGGCCCGTGCGAGGTGCGCCTTGGTGACGTACCGCGTCAGGCCCGTGACGACTCCGCGCGCGTCGGAGCGCCAATAGGGCGCGAACAGGCCGGAGAAGGCGGGCACGATGTACGCGCCGCCGTTGTCCTCGACACTGGCCGCGAGAGGCTCGATCTCGTCGGCGGTGCGGATGATGCCGAGCTGGTCGCGGAACCACTGGACCAGGGCGCCCGTGATCGCGATGGACCCCTCCAGGCAGTAGACCGGTGCCTCACCGCCGATCTTGTAGCCCATCGTCGTCAGCAGCCCGTTCTTCGACGGCACCGGCCGGTTGCCCGTGTTGAGCAGCAGGAAGGATCCCGTGCCGTAGGTGTTCTTCGCCGTGCCCACGTCGTAGCAGGCCTGTCCGAACACGGCGGCCTGCTGGTCGCCCAGCGCCGACGCCACGGGCACGCCCGCGAGTTGGCCGACCGCGGTGCCGTAGACCTCGGCGGAGGACCTGATCTCGGGCAGGACGGCGGCGGGCACGTTCATCGCGGACAGGATGGACTGGTCCCACTGGAGCGTCTCCAGGTTCATCAGCATGGTCCGTCCGGCGTTGGTCACGTCCGTGACGTGCCGCCCGCCGTCCGTGCCGCCGGTGAGGTTCCAGATCAGCCAGGAGTCGATGGTGCCGAAGGCGATCTCGCCGTTCTCGGCACGCGCGCGCAGTCCGGGCACGTTGTCGAGCAGCCAGGCCGCCTTGGGCCCCGAGAAGTAGGTGGCCAGCGGCAGCCCGGTCTGTTCGCGGAACCGGTCCTGCCCGTCCCGGCCGCCGAGCTGCTTGGTCAGGGCCGCGGTGCGGGTGTCCTGCCAGACGATCGCGTTGTGCACGGGTTTGCCCGTGGCGCGGTCCCACAGGACCGTCGTCTCGCGCTGGTTGGTGATGCCCAGGGCGCTGAGCTGGTCGGCCCGCAGCCCCGCCTTGGCGATCGCCCCGGCGACCACCGCCTGCACCTTGGACCAGATCTCGGTGGCGTCGTGCTCCACCCAGCCGGGCTTGGGGAAGATCTGGCGGTGCTCACGCTGGTCGACGGCCACGATCGCGCCGTCCTGGTTGAAGATGATGCAGCGGCTGGAGGTGGTGCCCTGGTCGATGGCGGCGACGAACTTGTCCGTCATGACGTCCCCTTCGTCGGTTCCTGCACGAGCTTCGTTTCACGAGGGCCGCGTTTGCCGGAAGGCGCGGTTTCACACAGGCGTGTTTCACACGGGCGGGTCTCAGAAGGCCGCGTTGAAGATCACCCCGGACAGCGCCCCGCCGATCAGCGGTCCCGCCACCGGGATCCACGCGTAACCCCAGTCCGAGGTGCCCTTGTTCGGGATCGGCAGCAGGGTGTGGACGATGCGCGGACCCAGGTCGCGGGCCGGGTTGATGGCGTATCCGGTGGGCCCGCCGAGCGACAGGCCGATGCCGACCACCAGGAAGGCGACGACGAGGACCGCGGTGCCGGACTCGCCGAGGCCCTTGGTGAGTCCGAAGGCGAGGATCGGCAGGACCAGGCCGACGGTCGCGATGATCTCCGTGACCAGGTTCGCCACGGGATTGCGGATCGCGGGAGCGGTGGCGAAGATCCCGAGCGTCGGCTGGGCGAGCTCGTCCTCGGCGTTGGCCCGGAACTGCGCGTAGTAGGTCAGCCAGCACAGGACCGCCCCGAGCATGGCGCCGGCCATCTGCCCCGCGATGTAGACCGGCACCTGGTCCCAGTCCCCGGTGTCGACGGCGATCCCGACGGTCACGGCGGGATTGAGGTGTCCGCCGGACAGGGGCGCCGCGGTGTACGCCCCGGCCAGCACGCCGAAGCCCCAGCCGAACGCGATGACGACCCAGCCGGCGTCCTTCGCCTTGGAGTAGTTGAGGACGACGGCGGCGACCACACCGGCGCCGAAGAGGATCAGAATCGCCGTACCGATGACCTCACCGAGAAATACGTCTCCGTTGCTCATGGCGGCTCCTAGGCCCTGGCCCGGGACGATCCCGCCCCGGTCCTCCGTGCAGGGTTGCGGTTCCCTTGGCGAACTGCCGAGGGCAGGGAGGATCCCGCGCCCCGCCCGGCGTCCGCGACGAGCGTGCCGTCGCAGCCGAATCGCCCGTGGGGGTATGGGCCTTGAGACGTGGGGGCCCGCGCGGCGTGGTGCCTGGAACGCCGAGAATGTACGGCGATGTCGACCGACACCGGAAGTGTTCACCGGGCCCCGGGGAGCGTCAAGGTTGCCGACGGCACCGGTTGGCACGGGCTGCTGAACCGCATCGGCCGACGGGCGCGCAGCAGGCGGAGCCCTGTCGGATCCGAGCCGCGTCAGCCCGGCTCAGCCACCGCGTACCCCGCCGGAGCCGCCCGCGTCCCCGTCCCGCGCCGGATCTCGTACCCGGACAGCCCTGCCCGCCCCACGACCCAGCCGGCGCCGCCGAGGGCCTTCGCGGCCTTCTTCAACGGGGCCAGACACGCGGCGGCCTCCCGGTGGTCCGC
>NZ_RSAJ01000731.1 GCF_003933965.1 Streptomyces sp. RP5T | reverse complement strand
CGAGCGCGGCCCGGCACGACTCAAACGATGGCGGATCTCCCGCAAGGCGCATTGCAGCCCGAATCGAACGACGTCAATCGCGGCAGCCGTTCTCACTCTGGAGCGGCAACGCTGAAAGAACTCGCTGAGCCTCTTCAGAACGGCCACCGATCGGGTGACGCCGGAAGCAACAGCCGGGACCAGCATGGCGGCAATCTCCCTGCTCGGGAGCGTCGTCAACACCTGCTACGGCATCACCCTCACGAGGCACTACTGAAGAAGCCCACTGGTTTGAACAGCTGGTTGGTTGGTCGGTCGGCTGAGCCAGTCCAGCTGAGAAACTCTCCTCCTGCTGATCGGACATCCGGGCCTGGTGGCGCCGTCGGAGGGTGACGAATTCCGCCAAACCGGTCTCAACCGGAGCTGAGCCGGTTTCCGTACCGTCGAGTGCAGTACCCGGTATTGACCAGACATTTTGCGCCAGAGAGACGTCTTTCAGCCAGTTTTGGATGAAGAGAGAACCCGCTGACAGTCGCCATCGTAGTTCCGGACGGATGGGAACATAAAGACGCGGGCTGCTGTCTGCCGGGCTACTCACAACGGGAGACGGCAACTCGCTGCCATCCCCTGGGTATCGGTGCGCATGACCGGGACCCGTATGCCGTGGCCCGGCGTCTTGCCATTCTCCCGCCAGCCGGGCCACGGCGCCAGCACGAATAGCGCCTCCGCTGCCCCCTGGGGGACTGTTAAACGAGTGGTGCGGCTGGGAGTAGTTGGGGTTACTGGCGGGTTGCTGAGAGGCGGCCATCACAAGGCGTTCAGTGCGGTCAAAAATGCGTCGCGCATTAAATGATGACTTCGTCAACGTCGCTGATGTCCGTTCTCACGGTCACCTAGAGGGGGCGCCCTGGAGTGGCAGAGAGAGGAACCCATCGTGAAGCGTGTGGGAGTGATCGGCCTCGGCATGATCGGTACCGGTGTGTCGCTCAGCCTGGTCAAGGGAGGAAACGCGCCGAGTACGGTCTGCGACGTCCGTTCCAGACTCGGCAGACACGCTCGACGGTGTGCCCCCGCAGGCCGCCTCGGCGGTCGCGGAAGTCTGCGACATCGTGCTGCTCACCGTGGTGAATGCGAATCAGGCGCACTACGTGTTGGCGGGGGAGGGGGGATTCTCGATCGGCGGGGCGACAGCCTGATCGTCCTTCTACTCTCGACGGTCTCCGTTGAGGCCGTCCGCAGGTTGTCCGAGCTGTGCTCCGCTCAGGGTGTGCCGCTGTTGGATGCGGGCGTTACCGGCAAGGCGCGTGCGGCAGAACATGGACTCGTGGTGATAGTCGGAGGTCCCGACGAGGCTGTCGAGTTGGCCATGCCGGCCCTGCGCGGATTCGCCAAGGCGGTCCTGCGCTGCGGCGGTCCTGGCACAGGCAAGGTTGGGCAGCTGGTACGCAAGCCCATCATGTACGGGCAGTGGGCGGTTATCCACGAGGCTTCCGCACTGTTGCGCGTCGGTGGTGTGACGCTTGAGAACCTGCTCCAGATCATGGTCGAGGGTGCGGACGAAGGCAGCGAGCATCTGTTTCTGCTCAGGGGTGCTCGCTGGCGGGCTGCAAGCCGCTCAGGAGCAGATGAATTTGGCCCACTATCTGGCGCAGAAGGATGTCGCCGTGGCGCAAGAGTTGGCCGGTCTCACTGGACTGCAAAGGTCGCTGATCGACCTCGGACGGCCTTGCATGCCGGCGGTCTACAGGGGGGCTCTGGACAGGCTTCTGTCCGCCGACGCGCACGAGCGGGGACCTTGATGGACCGGATCTATGACGACGGTTTCCGCAAGCAGATGCTCCAAGGGGTCAGGATTCCAATCGATCACCCGCACCGTCGATCAACTCTTCGCCGAGGTCTGGCGCGTCCTCCCCTCACGCTACGGTATCGGCGCTTGTTCAGCGTCGGTATCACTGCGATGTTCGGCCGCACCGACCTGGTAGAGACGCAGCTGCGGGCGCGGCCGGTGAGTTCACCGTCGACCAGTTCCTTGAGATCGTGGTGCACGGTCACTACTACGCTGGCTGGGGAAACGGCAGCATACTGCAGTCCGTGATCGACAGGGTGATCGCAGAGTGGCACTCGTAATGGGCCAGGTGCAGGCACGGATCTGGTGTTGTTGCAGTGGTTCGTCGGTCTGAATCCGCCGGGGGAGCCATATGCGGCCCGCGGTCGGCCAACGCACTGGCCCGACCGGCCCGAAGTCTGGCGCGGCGTCGGCGCACAGATCCAGCGATCGTGCAGGTGCGCATTGGTTGTGTCGGCGGTGGACTCGTCGGCCGTGACCTGCAACTGGGCCGGGGGGGGCGCAGCACAGCCATTGCTCAGGGCTGATCCCTTTCAGGCACACCGCTTCGGTAGTAGGGCGTGACTCCGGGTGACCCAGATCTCAGGCACAGGCAAGGCGAACCACGGTCTGCTAGTGGTGGCAGGTTTGCATGTCTGGCTCTCAGTCGCTTGGGTCGCTTGCTGTATCCAGACAGCGATCGAAGAGGCCAGCGACCCAGGGGGGGCTTCAGTCGCTGAGGCTTGACTGGGGAAGAAGTGCAGGTCAGAGAGCTTCATGTGTGGCAGTAGCGACCGAAGCGACTCTTGGCCTATATATACGGCAGCAGGAACTGTGTGCGCGTGTGCGTTATATATGTCAGGCTTCAGTCGCTTCAGTCGCTGTTCTGGTTTGAAGGCCGCTCTGAACAGGCATTTTGCCGTGCTGGGGGAGCAGCGACTGAAGCGTCCTGAGTCGCTGGGCCTTTGCTGAGTCGCTGCGGCTTGGTCTGACAGCCGCAGGACGGGGGTGGAGTCACCGTTGTTCCGCATGTGCTGCGCGATCCCCCCGGCTCAGTTCGCTAGTCTGTGTCTGTCGTTGAGTCGCTTCGGTCGCTGACAGGGGGTGCGTATGTCTGCTGAGCTGCAGTTTTCCCGCAGCGACTCAAGAGCAGTCGCAGGTAGCGGACCTTCGGTCGCTGCGTGCCTCGCTACAGCCCAGGTCTGTGCCCGCCGTGGCTGGCCGGTGCACCCTTTGTCTCCGGGTCGGAAAACTCCCGTCGCGAACTGTCCCAAGTGTCGGGAAAGTTCTCATTCGCCCGTCGGCTGCCCGTGCTTGCGTGCAGGTCGCTGGTGCCACAGCTTCCATGCGGCCACCCTCAACCAGGGCCGCATTCAGCAGTGGTGGGGTCAACACCCTGACTTCGGTGTGGGAGTGTCCTGCGGTCCGGCCGGCCTGGTCGTCATCGACATCGACGCGCACCAGAGCGAACCCCCCGCCCGCGACCGGATCCTGCCCGGTATCCCCATTGGCGACCACATCGATCTCACCGGCCTGGCTAACGGCTTCCACACCCTCGCTGTCCTGGCCGCCCTCCGCGGCCAACAGAGCCCCGCTGAGGACGCCAGCACGCTGCGCGTACGCACCCCGTCTGGCGGCCTGCATGTGTGGTACCGGGCCACCGACAACCGGCCGTGGAAGTCCTCTGCTGGCTCCAGCCCCGGCCGGGGGCTGGCCTGGCAGGTCGATATCCGCGCCCACGGCAGCTACATCATCGCCCCCGGCACCACCACCCAGGCAGGCACCTACATGCCCGTCGACGATGTCCGCGAACCGGCCGCTCTCCCGCTGTGGCTGGCGCAGGAACTCGACCGCACCGGACACCTGCCGGCCCCCCACATCCCCGCAC
>NZ_RSAJ01000730.1 GCF_003933965.1 Streptomyces sp. RP5T | reverse complement strand
GCCCTCGGCCGACCCCAGCCCCGACCCGTCCACCTCCCCGGACGCCTCGGCCGGCGAGGGTTCCTCAACCGGCGGCGACACCGGCACCTCCACCCAGCTCCTCACGGACGGCACGGTCGACGGCAGCGTCCTGGTGACGAACACGGCGGAGGGCGGCGGACCGTCGGTGTCCACGACGGTGTCCAACGCGTGCGCGGGGGTCGTGTACTGGACGGGCGTGCTCACCTCGTCGTGACCGTGTGCCGTCCCGTCGCGGGACGCGAGGGCGTCGGGGGACGCCTCGGTCAGGCGGTCGCCTTCTCCTGCGGCTGCTCCTGGGACGGCTGCCCGTCGTCGTCCGGGAGGATGCCGAGCTCCGCGTCCCGGACGAACTCCACCTCGCGGCGCAGCAGACGGAACCACATGAAGACCACGAAGCCCGCGAAGACGAACCACTCACCGGTGTAACCGAGGTTCTGGAAGGCTTTCAGGTCCAGCCCGCTGCCGGAGGGCGCGCTCGCCGGCACGGCCTTCATCCCGGAGTCACCGGTGTTGAGCGTGACCCACGCGTCGTAGACCTCGTAGGGCACGATGTTGATCAACGAGGCCGCGCTGATCGCCGCGGTCTGCCCGGCCGGAAGCCCGCCCCGCGCACTGACGCCGTTGTCCCCGGGGGTCTCCGACGCCTGGAGCGCGCCGGTGACGGTGATCTCGCCCTTCGGCGCGGCCGGCACCTTCGCAGGGTCCGGGGTGCCCGGCAGCCAGCCCCGGACCACGGGCAGTGCCTTGCCGCCGTCGGTGCGCAGCAGCGTCAGGACGTAGTAGCCCTCGCGGTCGTCCAGTTGTCGGTCGGGGACGAGCAGCTGCTTGTCGTACCGGCCGGTCGCGGTGACCTGCTTGCCGGAGGTCGCCTTGTCCACCGGCAGCAGCTCGGCCAGCGGCCGCGCCGCCTCCCGCTCGTCGGTGGCGACGGACTGCTTCGCGTCCCGGCTCTCCGCCATCCGGTCCTCGAACCGGCTCAGCTGCCAGGACCCCATGAAGACGCAGAACGGGATGGCGAGCAGCACGAAGACGTTGATGCCAAACCAGCGAGGTGTCAGCAGAAACCGGTACACACTCCCACGGTACGGGGCCGCCCGGCAGCGCCGGGGCGCGGGGTCAGAACCTTTCGGCGAGGTGCTCCCGGCCCGCGGGGGGCTCGTACGGCTCCGGCCAGAAGTCGGTGACGGTGGCGATGCGCCCGCTGTCGTCCCCGGTGAAGAACGAGATGCCGTACATCTCCTCCGGGCCCACCGTGAAGTGCGTCCAGGTGACGACCTGGCCGGGCTCGGCGACGATCCGCTCCATCCGCAGGTGCCAGTCGCCCGGGTACTCACGGTTGAATTCGACGTACCGCTCCCGCCCGCTGATGCGCTCGCGGGTCTGCGGCAGGGTGTAGACGACGTCCTCGGCGAGGGTGTCCGCGAACGCGGCCCAGTCGCGGGCCTCGGCGAAGGCCCAGAAACTCTCCACGGTCTTGCGCAGATCGGTCATGAGGACGAGTCTGCACCCCGCCACTGACAACGGCCGGGGGCGTCCCGTCCGGCCTGGTCGCGGCGGCTCGGGTAAGCGGCCGGTAGAAGTTGTCCACAGGCTGGGGACCTCGTCTGCGGATTGTCTGTGAGGGCAGGCAGTATGGGGTCATGACTGAGAGCAACGGGTCCGCCGCGGCCGGGCGGAACAACGAGATGCCGGACTGGGAGAAGCGCTTCCGGGCGCCGCGGGTGTCGCTGCCCGACTGGGCGGAGGACGTCCCCGACCGCTCCCTGTTCGTGTCCAACGCCACAGGGACGTACGAGCTGTACGCCTGGGACCGGATCACCGGCGCCCAGCGCCAGGTCACGGACCGGCCCAACGGCACCACGGACGGCGTGCTCTCCCCGGACGGCGCGTGGATCTGGTGGTTCGACGACAAGGACGGCGACGAGTTCGGCGTCTGGCGCCGCCAGCCCTTCGAGGGCGGCGCGGACCAGCTCGCCGCGCCGGGCCTGGACCCCTCCTACCCCGCGGGCGTGGCCCTGGGCCGGGACGGCCGTACGGCGGTCGTGGGCCGCTCGACCGACGACGAGGGCACCTCCGTCCACCTCGTGCGCACCGGCGAGGACCCGGTGGAGATCTACCGGCACCGCGAGTCGGCGGGCGTCGGCGACCTCTCCCACGACGGCTCGCTGATCGCGATCGAGCACACCGAGCACGGCGACGCGATGCACTCGGCGCTGCGCGTGCTGCGCCCCGACGGCAGGGCGGTCGCCGAGCTCGACGACACCCGGGGCGGCACCGAGGAGCTGGGCCTGGAGGTCCTCGGCTTCGCTCCGGTGGACGGCGACACCCGGCTGCTCATCGGCCATCAGCGGCGCGGCCGCTGGGAGCCGCTGGTGTGGGACGTGGCCACGGGCGAGGAGACCGACCTCGCCCTGGACCTGCCCGGTGACGTGGGCGCCGAGTGGTACCCGGACGGCACCGGCCTGCTCATCGCGCACAGCTTCGAGGCCCGCAGCGAGCTGTTCCGGTACGACCTGGAGAGCGGCAAGCTGGAGAAGGTCCCGACCCCGCCCGGCTCGGTCTCGGGGGCGACGGCCCGCCCCGACGGCAGCGTGGAGTACCTGTGGTCCTCGGCCGCCGAGCCGTCGGCGGTGCGCTCGACGACGGGCGAGGTGGTCCTGGACCCGCCCGGTCTGAAGTCCCCCGGTTCGGTGCCGGTGGAGGACGTGTGGGTGCAGGGGCCGGGCGGCCGGATCCACGCCCTGGTCCAGAAGCCGGCGGGGGCGACGGGACCGCTGCCCACGGTCTTCGACATCCACGGCGGCCCCACCTGGCACGACAGCGACTCGTTCGCGGCGGGCCCGGCGGCCTGGGTGGACCACGGGTACGCGGTCGTCCGGGTCAACTACCGCGGTTCCACGGGGTACGGGCGCGAGTGGACCGACGCGCTCAAGCACCGGGTCGGTCTGATCGAGCTGGAGGACATCGCGGCGGTGCGGGAGTGGGCGGTGAGCTCGGGGCTCGCCGATCCCGCGCGGCTCGTCCTCACCGGCGGGTCCTGGGGCGGCTACCTCACCCTTCTCGGCCTCGGCACCCAGCCGGACGCGTGGGCCCTCGGGATCGCGGCCGTGCCCGTCGCCGACTACGTCACCGCGTACCACGACGAGATGGAGGCGCTGAAGGCGATGGACCGCACCCTGCTGGGCGGCACGCCGGAGGAGGTGCCGGAGCGCTTCGAGGCGTCCTCGCCCCTGACGTACGTGGACCAGGTCAAGGCCCCGGTGTACATCTCGGCGGGGGTCAACGACCCCCGGTGCCCGATCCGGCAGGTCGACAACTACGTGAAGCGGCTGGAGTCCAGGGGCGCGGTGCACGAGGTGTACCGCTACGACGCGGGCCACGGTTCGCTGGTGGTGGACGAGCGGATCAAGCAGGTCAGGCTGGAACTGGACTTCGCGGCGCGGCACTTGGGGTAGCGGGGAGGCGGCGCGACCGCGGGAGCGCGGGGGGCGGTCGCGCCCGCGCGGCGGAGCCGCATATCGACACGGCCCCGCGCTCCTAGGACCGGCGTGACCTGCGTCCCAGCAGTTCGGCCAGGCCCCGCCTGGTCGCCGCCAGCAGCACCCGGTCCGTGGTGCGCAGCACATAGGTGTCCGGCAGGTCCCAGACCAGGCCGCCGCCCTCGTCGTCCCCCTC
>NZ_RSAJ01000072.1 GCF_003933965.1 Streptomyces sp. RP5T | reverse complement strand
CCGCCGGGCCGCTCTCGGGCTCGCGCTCGTCGTCCTCGTCCCCCTCCTGTCGGTCGCCGCCGCCCTGCGCCTCAATTACGCCGGCGACCCCGCCGACGGCACCCGCACCCGCGGCAAGGACGCGATCTGGCTGGGGCACGCCTGGGTGGACGGCCGCAGGACCGACGCCGACGTCCGCGCCCTCGCCCTGCGCCTGCGGGACACCGGCATCCGGGACCTGTACGTGCACGCGGGCCCCCTGGAGCACGACGGCACGCTGCCCGCGTCGGCGTACCCGAAGGCGGCGTGGCTGATCGGCGCCGTGCACAGGGCGGCCCCGGGCGTCCGCGTCCAGGCCTGGCTCGGCGACAAGCTCGCCACCGAGAGCCCGGAGGGCATGCGCCTGTCTGAGCAGGACACCCGCGCCGCCGTCGTGCGGTCCACCCGGCAGATCCTCGCCACCGGATTCGACGGCGCCCACTTCGACCTGGAGCCCCTGCACTCCGGCGACCGGCACTACCTCGGCCTCCTCGACGCCCTCCACCGGGTCACCCGCGCCCACGGCGTCCCCCTCTCGGTCGCCGCCCACCAGATCGACCCGCTGCCCGGACTCCACTCGGTCGCGGGGACGCTCGCCGGGCACCCCAAGTGGTGGTCGCAGGCCTTCTTCGGCCAGGTCGCACGCCGGGTCGACCAGATCGCGGTGATGTCGTACGACACGAGCACACCGCTGGAGAGCCTGTACGGCGGATACGTGGCCCAGCAGACCTCACTCGCCCTGGAGGTCACCCCCGACTCCACCGACCTGCTGATGGGCCTGCCCTTCTACCGGGAGAACAACTTCGACCACTGGGCCCACGCCGAGACCGTGCCCGCCGCCGTCCGGGGTGTCCGGCTCGGGCTGTCCCGCACGGACGCGGACCGGGCGAACTTCGGCGTGGCGCTGTACGTCGACTTCGCGGCCACGGAGGCGGACTGGACGGCGTACGAGCGGGACTGGGTCCGCTAGAAAACCACCTGCGCCCCGGGACACCGCACTGCGACGATCTGCCGGGTGACCAGTACCCGCAGACACCTCAGCCGCGGCGACCTCGCGCCCCTTGCCCGGGCGGCGACCGGTCGCTCGCTCGCCGCCGTCGACCGCCTGCGCGGCGGCAACAAGAAGGGCGTCTACCGGCTGGTCCTCGACGACGACACCACCGCCGTGGCCTACGTCTGGTCGGCTGACGAGGACTACTGGGACGCCGGCCCCGCCGACCCCCGCGACCCCTTCTCCGCGGGCACGAGTCCCGATGTCTTCACCGCCGCGCACGACCGGCTCGCCGCGGCCGGGGTCCGCACGCCCCGCCTCCTGCACGCCGACAGCACCAGGGACGCGGTGGTCGTCGAGGACATGCGGGGCGGCAGTCTGGAGGGCCTCCTGGAGCGGGACCCGGTCGCGGGCCGCGTGGCCCTGCGGCGGTTCGCCGCCGAACTCGCGACCCTGCACACGCAGGAGGGGCCCGCCCTCGGCAAGGCCGGGCTCGTCGACAACGGCGGTACCTCGTCGTCGAGTTCCGCCGCCCGGAGGGTCACCGAGGACGCCCTGCGCCACATCGAGCAGGCCGCCGACCGCGACGAGCGGATCGCCGCCGTACGGGACGACCTCGCGGAGACCGTACGACGGCTCGCGGCGGCGGTACGGCCCCGCGACCGGCACACCCTCGTCCACGGTGAACTGGGCGCCGACCACGTCCTGCTGGACGACCAGGGCATGCCCGCCCTCATCGACATCGAAGGGCTCATGTACTTCGACGTCGAGTGGGAGCACGTCTTCCTGCGGATCCGCTTCGGCCCCCACTACGACGCACTCGGCGCTCCCGACCTGGACGAGGACCGTATGCGCCTCTACCGCCTCGCCATGCACCTCTCCCTGGTCGCGGGCCCCTTGCGCCTCATCGAGGGCGACTTCCCGAACCCCGGGTGGATGCGGGAGATCGCGGAGCACAACCTGGTCCGGGTGCTGGAGCTCGTGGGACGATGACCGGCGTGCACGCGAAGCCGGTCATGAGACCGGCCCGGGCTAGGAAGACCTCCTCCTGATCTTCGAGCCCAGCCACACCAGCGGGTCGTACTTGCGGTCGACGGCCCTTTCCTTCAGCGGGATCAGCGCGTTGTCCGTGATCTTGATGCCCTCGGGGCAGACCTCCGTGCAGCACTTGGTGATGTTGCAGTAGCCGAGCCCGTGCTCGTCCTGGGCCGTCTTCTTGCGGTCCAGGCCACTCTCCTCGGCCGCGTCCAGCGGGTGCATGTCCAGTTCCGACACCCGCATGAGGAACCGGGGGCCCGCGAAGGCCGGCTTGTTCTCCTCGTGGTCGCGCACGACATGGCAGGTGTCCTGGCACAGGAAGCACTCGATGCACTTGCGGAACTCCTGCGAGCGGTCCACGTCCTCCTGCATCATCCGGTACTCGCCGGGCCCGAGTCCGTCCGGCGGCACGAACGCCGGGACCTCGCGCGCCTTCTGGTAGTTGAAGCCGACGTCCGTCACCAGGTCCCGGACCACCGGGAAGGCCCGCAGCGGAGTGACGGTGATCGTCTCCTGCGGGGTGAACACCGACATCCGGGTCATGCACATCAGCCGGGGGCGGCCGTTGATCTCCGCCGAGCACGAACCGCACTTGCCCGCCTTGCAGTTCCAGCGGACGGCGAGATCGGGCGCCTGGGTGGCCTGGAGCCGGTGGATGATGTCCAGCACCACCTCGCCGTCGTTGACGTCGACCTCGAAGTCCTCCAGGCCGCCGCCCTTCACGTCACCCCGCCACACCTTGAAGTGGGCCGTGTAGCCGCTCATTCGTACAGCTCCTCTTCGGCGAGGTACTTGACCAGCTCCTCCTTGTCGAAGAGGGCGAGCAGGTCGGCGCGGATGGGTTCGGTGGTCTCACGGGTGAGGTCGATCTGCCCCCGGACCGGGTCCGTGGCCGCCAACCCGCCCGTCGGGTCGGCCAGTTGGCACAGCAGGTTGATGTTGCGCCACCTGCGCTCCATCGCCGGATGGTCCTCGCGGGTGTGCCCGCCGCGCGACTCGGTCCGCTCCAGCGCGGCCCGCGCCACGCACTCGCTGACCAGCAGCATGTTCCTGAGGTCCAGCGCGAGGTGCCAGCCCGGGTTGAACTGCCGGTGCCCCTCGACCCCGGCCCGCCGGGCCCGTACCCGAAGATCCGCGAGCTTCTCCAGGGCCTGCTCCATCTCGCCCTCCCGGCGGATGATGCCGACCAGGTCGTTCATGGCCTGCTGGAGCTCCTGGTGCAGGGTGTAGGGGTTCTCCGGGGGGCCCGCGGCGGGTTCGGAGGCCTCCGCCGAGAACGGTCTGAGCGCCTCGGCCGCCGCCGCGTCGACCTGGGCCTCGTCCACCGGCGGGCGGTTTTCGGCGAGCCCGGTCGCGTGCTGCGCCGCGTGCAAGCCCGCCCGGCGCCCGAAGACCAGCAGGTCGGAGAGGGAGTTGCCGCCGAGGCGGTTCGAGCCGTGCATACCGCCGGCCACCTCACCGGCCGCGAACAGCCCCGGCACCCCGCGTGCCGCCGCCGTGTCCGACTCGACCGCGATGCCGCCCATCACGTAGTGACAGGTCGGCCCGACCTCCATCGGCTCGGCCGTGATGTCGACGTCGGCCAGCTCCTTGAACTGGTGGTACATGGACGGCAGCCGCCGCCGGATCACCTCGGCCGGCATCCGTGTCGAGACGTCCAGGAAGACCCCGCCGTGCGGGGAGCCGCGGCCCGCCTTCACCTCGGAGTTGATCGCCCTGGCCACCTCGTCGCGGGGCAGCAGCTCAGGAGGGCGCCGGTTGTTGTCCGGGTCCTCGTACCAGCGGTCGCCCTCCTCCTCCGACTCGGCGTACTTCTCCTTGAAGACGTCCGGGACGTAGTCGAACATGAACCGCTTGCCCTCGGAGTTCCTGAGCACCCCGCCGTCACCGCGGACCGACTCGGTGACGAGGATGCCCTTCACCGACGGGGGCCAGACCATGCCGGTCGGGTGGAACTGCACGAACTCCATGTTCAGCAGGGGCGCGCCCGCGAGCAGGGCCAGCGCGTGGCCGTCGCCGGTGTACTCCCACGAGTTCGACGTCACCTTGAAGGACTTGCCGATGCCGCCGGTCGCGATCACCACGGCCGGGGCTTCCAGGACGAAGAAACGGCCGGTCTCACGGTCGTAGGCGAAGACACCGGAAGCCCGCGAGCCGTCCTTGAGCACCCTCGTGACCGTGCATTCCTGGTAGACCTTCAGGCGGGACTCGTAGTCGCCGGTCTCCCTCTTGTCCTGCTGCTGCAGGGACACGATCTTCTGCTGGAGGGTGCGGATCAGTTCCAGGCCCGTGCGGTCGCCGACGTGGGCGAGGCGCGGGTACTCGTGGCCGCCGAAGTTGCGCTGGGAGATCCGGCCGTCCTTGGTGCGGTCGAACAGCGCGCCCCAGGTCTCCAGCTCCCAGACCCGGTCCGGGGCCTCCCGGGCGTGCAGCTCGGCCATCCGCCACTGGTTGAGGAACTTCCCGCCGCGCATGGTGTCGCGGAAGTGGACCTGCCAGTTGTCGTGGGAGTTGGCGTTGCCCATGCTGGCCGCGATGCCGCCCTCGGCCATCACGGTGTGCGCCTTGCCGAACAGCGACTTGCAGATCACGGCCGTACGGGCACCGCGCTCGCGGGCCTCGATGGCGGCACGAAGCCCTGCCCCACCGGCGCCGACCACGACGACGTCCCATTCCTGCCGGTCGACCACGGACATCAGAAGGCACCCTCAATCTAGAAGAAGCGCGGATCGTCGAAGGCGCCGGAGGCGACCAGATACACGTAGAAGTCGGCCAGCGCCACGCTCACCAGGGACGCCCAGGCCAGCTGCATGTGGCGGGCGTTGAGCTTCCCGACGAGCTGCCAGGCCCGGTAGCGCACGGGGTGCTTGGAGAAGTGCCTGAGCTTGCCGCCCACGATGTGCCGGCAGGAGTGGCAGGAGATCGTGTACGCCCAGATCAGCACGATGTTGACCAGGAACACCAGGGTGCCGAGGCCCATGTGGCCCCACGCGTAGTGCTCGTCGCGGAACGCGAGCACGGTGTCGTAGGTCAGGATGCCGGCGACCACGATCGCGGCGTAGAAGAAGTACCGGTGGATGTTCTGCAGGATCAGCGGGAAGCGGGTCTCACCGGTGTACTTCTTGTGCGGCTCGGCCACCGCGCAGGCCGGCGGGGACGCCCAGAAACCCCGGTAGTAGGCCTTGCGGTAGTAGTAGCAGGTCAGGCGGAAGCCGAGCGGGAAGATCAGGATGATGATCGCGGGGGAGATGGCCCACCAGCTGCCGAAGATCTCCCAGTTGGGGCCGTGCCGCATGGGCGCGCAGCGCTCGGCCAGGCAGGGGGAGTAGAACGGCGAGACGTACGGGGCCGCGTAGTAGTCCGTGTCGGCGAACGCCCGCCAGGTCGAGTACACGATGAAGGCGAGCAGTCCGGCGGCCGTGGCCCCGGGCGCCAGCCACCAGCGGTCGGTGCGCAGGTGCGGGGCGTCGATCGCGGCGCGCGTACCGGTGCGTACGCCGCCGCTCGCGGTATGGGATTCGGTGTCGGGGGGTTCCGTACCAGTGGCCAACTCATGACTCCGGTCGGGTTCAGGGGGTGTGGCGGTGGTGGGCGCCGAGTCCCTCGTCGTCCGAGTCCGTCCACAGGGTGTTGTCGTACGGGGCGTCGGAGATGGGGACGAAATCCTGGCGGCGGGCCTTGGCGAGCGCCGGATCGGTCTCCCTCAGCAGCGCGAGGCTCTCGCGCAGGCGGTCGGCGTCGATCCGCACACGGCGCATCTCCAGACCGCTGCTGCCCAGCTGCTGCTCCAGGCGCTTGACGTACCTGAGCACCTCGTCGAGCGAGCGCTGGGCCGCTGCCAGTTCGTCGTTCACGGACATGACGTGACCTCACTTCCGTGGGCGGGGATGCCCTGGACGGGAACGGTCATGCGCCTGCGAGTGTTGCGCGTCACACCTGCCGGTGTGAAGGGACGTGCATGGATTGGCGGATCGCGTGCCTCCGTGCGCGCCCCTCGTGCGCCGTCGATTGCGCCGCACGGGTGGGCTTCCTGGCCGTTGTCGCCGTGTCGCCGTCCGTTGCCGAACCCTTTCCTCTTCAGTGGCCGCAATAGATGTGATCAGCTCCATATACCGCCAAAAGTGATCATAACGCCCGCGGCTCCCGGAGGTAACCAGAGATGTCCCACAACGGCGTCGCACTGCGCGCGGTCACGCGCTCGGTCGGCTTCCTGACCGCGGGCGCGCTCGCGGTGACCGCGCTCTCCGGGTGCAGTTCCGAGGACAAGGGGAGCAAACCGCTCGCTGAGCAGGACATCGCGCCCGCCGCCCGCGACCGGGTCGCCGACGGCGGCACCCTGCACTGGGCGGTGGACGCCGTCCCGGACACCCTGAACACCTTCCAGGCGGACGCCGACGCGACCACCACCACCGTCGCCCAGGCCGTGCTGCCCTCGATGTACCGGCTCGACGCGAACGGGCGGCCGCAGGTCAACGCCGACTACCTGGAGTCGGCCAAGGTCGTCGACACCGAGCCCAAGCAGGTCGTGCTGTACAAGCTGAACCAGCAGGCCGTGTGGAGCGACGGACGGGAGATCGGCGCCGCCGACTTCGCCGCCCAGTGGCGCGCCCTGTCCGGCAAGGACTCCTCGTACTGGACCGCCCGCAACGCCGGCTACGAGCGCATCGAGAAGATCGAACGCGGCGCCAACGACCTGGAGGTCCGGGTCACCTTCGCGCGGCCGTACGCCGACTGGCGCTCGCTGTTCTCCCCGCTGTACCCGAAGGACGTCATGGGCACCCCGGACTCCTTCAACGACTCCGCCCGCAAGAAGCTCAAGGTCACCGCGGGGCCCTTCCAGGTGAAGAAGGTCGACCGCAAGGACGACGAGATCACCCTCACCCGCAATCCGCGCTGGTGGGGCCACCCCGCCAAGCTGAACGAGATCGTGCTGCGGGCAGTGCCGCGCGACAAGCGGGCCACCGCGCTGGCCGCCGGCGCGATCGAACTGGCCGAGGTCGACCCCGAGGCCCTCGGCCGCATCGGCGTCGCCGCCCGCGCGGGAGCCACGGCCGGCGCCAGTCCGGTCGCGGGCCCCGGCGGCCTCCCCGCCCGCCGCCCCGGAAGCAACCTGGAGGCCGCCGACGCGCTGCGCGCCTGGGCCCTGGCCCACGGCGACGACGAGGAGGACGGCGACGAGCTCAGCGCCCGCCAGAAGAAGCGCAGGGCCCTCGCCGCCTACGCGCGGGAGCAGGCGGCACTGAAGGGCTACGAGGTCCGCAGGTCCCTGGAGCCCGCCTACACCCAGCTCGCCCTCAACGGCGCCTCGGGTCCGCTGGCCGACGAGCGGGTGCGCCGGGCCGTGGCCCGCGCGATCGACCGCAAGGCCCTGGCCGGCCTCGTCCTCTCCCCGCTCGGACTGCCCGCCGAGCCCGTCGGCAGCCACCTCGCGCTCTCCGGCCAGGACGCCTACGCCGACAACAGCGGCGCGCTCGGCGGCCAGGACGCCAAGGAGGCCAGGGCGCTGCTGGCGGACGCCGGGTGGGTGCCGGGCGGTCCGCTCGACAAGGAGAAGAAGAAGGGCGAGAAGGCGGCGGGCACCGAGGGCGAGAAGGCCACCCGGAAGCCCGGGGACGGGAAGAAGAGTGAGGACGGGGACTCCGAGGACGGGGACTACATCGTCGGACGGGACGACAAGAGCGACGGCAAGGACCCCGAGGACCACCGCGCGGGCGGAGACGGGCCGCAGCATCTCGCCCAGGACGGCAAGCAGTACGTGAACCGGCTGAAGCAGGGCGGCGCGCCGGGGGCGTACGCCCCCAAGGGCACGGCGGCTCCGGCCGACGCGGCGACGAAGGTGCTGGCCAAGAACGGCAAGGCGCTCGCCCTGCGGTTCGTGCTCCCGTCGGGGCCGGGGTCCGAGACGCTGCGCACGGTCGCCGGGCGGATCTCGGCGATGCTGGGGAAGGTCGGCATCCGGACCGAGATCTCCAAGGTCTCCGACGAGAGCTACTTCAAGGACCACATCGCCTCCGGGGAGTACGACCTCGCGCTGTACTCCTGGCCCGCCTCCGCCTTCCCGGCCACCGACGCCCGCCCGATCTTCGCCAAGCCGGTACCGGCCGCGGACGGGTCGCTGAACGTGGAGCAGAACTACACCCGGGTCGGCACCGACCAGGTCGACCAGCTCTTCGACCAGGCCGTCTCCACCCTCGACGAGGGCAAGAGCCGCAGCCTGATCCGCAAGGCCGACTCCCGTATCTGGGCCGCCGCCGGATCCATCCCGCTGTATCAGCGTCCCCAGCTGACGGCGGCGAAGAAGGACGTGGTGAACGCCGGTTCCTTCGGGTTCCAGACGCCGGTCTACGAGGACATGGGCTTCCTGAAGAAGGGCGCGAAGGCCTCGGCCGCCCCCACCGGTGACTGAGCCCGGGAAGCCCTCACCCGGGAGGCACCGTACGATGGGGTGAGGCCGTGGCATGTTGAGCCCGGCAGGGTCCGCGTAACACAGACGTACGCGTCGGCCTTCCTCACACTCCAGGAGTACGCCTTAATGGCCACGCGCCACGACATCCGCAACGTCGCCATCGTCGCCCACGTCGACCACGGCAAGACGACCCTCGTCGACGCCATGCTGAAGCAGGCAGGTGCCTTCGCCGCGCACGCCGCCGAATCGCTCGACGACCGCATGATGGACTCGAACGACCTGGAGCGTGAGAAGGGCATCACGATCCTGGCCAAGAACACGGCCGTCAAGTACCACCCGAAGGACGGTGGCGAGGTCGTCACCATCAACATCATCGACACCCCGGGCCACGCCGACTTCGGCGGCGAGGTCGAGCGCGGGCTGTCGATGGTGGACGCGGTGGTTCTGCTCGTCGACGCCTCCGAGGGCCCGCTGCCCCAGACCCGCTTCGTGCTGCGCAAGGCGCTGCAGGCCCGGCTGCCCGTCATCCTCTGCATCAACAAGACGGACCGCCCCGACTCGCGCATCGACGAGGTCGTCAACGAGGCGTACGACCTCTTCCTCGACCTCGACGCCGACGAGGACCAGATCGAGTTCCCCATCGTCTACGCCTGCGCGCGCGACGGTGTGGCCTCGCTGACCAAGCCGGAGGACGGCACCGTCCCGGCCGACAGCGACAGCCTGGAACCCTTCTTCTCCACGATCCTCTCGCACGTCCCGGCTCCGGAGTACGACGAGACGGCCCCGCTCCAGGCGCACGTCACCAACCTGGACGCCGACAACTTCCTCGGCCGTATCGCGCTGCTCCGCGTCGAGCAGGGCGAGCTGCGCAAGGGCCAGACCGTCACCTGGATCAAGCGCGACGGCACGATGTCCAACGTGCGCATCACCGAGCTGCTGATGACCGAGGCGCTCACCCGCAAGCCCGCCGAGAAGGCCGGCCCGGGTGACATCTGCGCGGTCGCCGGTATTCCGGACATCATGATCGGCGAGACCCTCGCCGACCCCGAGAACCCGATCCCGCTCCCGCTGATCACGGTCGACGAGCCCGCGATCTCCATGACCATCGGGACGAACACCTCGCCGCTGGTCGGCCGCGGCGGCACCGGCAAGGGCGCCGACGCGAAGGCGGCCGTCAAGGACCGCAAGGTGACCGCCCGTCAGGTCAAGGACCGCCTGGACCGCGAGCTGATCGGTAACGTCTCGCTGCGCGTCCTGGACACCGAGCGGCCCGACGCCTGGGAGGTCCAGGGCCGTGGTGAGCTCGCGCTCGCCATCCTGGTCGAGACCATGCGCCGGGAGGGCTTCGAGCTGACCATCGGCAAGCCGCAGGTGGTCACCAAGGAAGTCGACGGCAAGGTGTACGAGCCCGTCGAGCGCATGACCATCGACGTGCCCGAGGAGCACATGGGCGCGGTCACGCAGCTCATGGGCGTCCGCAAGGGCCGCATGGACAACATGTCGAACCACGGCTCCGGCTGGGTGCGCATGGAGTTCGTGGTGCCCTCCCGCGGTCTGATCGGCTTCCGGACCGAGTTCCTGACGCAGACCCGCGGCACCGGCATCGGGCACTCCATCCACGAGGGCTTCGAGCCCTGGTTCGGCACCCTGCAGACCCGCAACAACGGCTCGCTGGTCGCCGACCGCTCCGGTGCCGTCACCGCCTTCGCGATGACGAACCTCCAGGAGCGCGGCGTGCTGTTCGTGGACCCGGGCACCGAGGTCTACGAGGGCATGATCGTCGGTGAGAACTCGCGCGCCGACGACATGGACGTGAACATCACCAAGGAGAAGAAGCTCACGAACATGCGGTCGTCCTCGGCCGACTCGTTCGAGGCGATCGTCCCGCCGCGCAAGCTCTCCCTGGAGCAGTCCCTGGAGTTCTGCCGCGACGACGAGTGCGTCGAGGTGACCCCGGAAGCGGTGCGCATCCGCAAGGTGAACCTGGACGCCCGCGAGCGCGCCCGCGCCGCGAGCCGCGCCAAGCACGGCTGATCCGACCCGCCGGCGGTCGTCGGCAGCCCGGTTCCTCGACCCGCGGGGAACCGGGCCTTCGGTGTGCCCGCGAAAGCCTGTCCGCGATCTATGAGACACCGTCCGGATATCGGTAAGACCCCGATCGTGTTTCGGACATGTGAACCGAAATCCATTGCGGTATGTCCGATTTGACGGTCTGTCGTCTCACGTGTCAAGCGCGACCAGGTGTCAATCTTTGCAATTTTTCCTCAAAATATGGCCGGTAGGGAGATCCCTATGCCTTCCGCCCTTGACGCGCGTTGAACACTTTGGCGAAAGTTCCCCCAAACCACAGAACCTGCCGGTATCTGTGCTGCGCTCAACTCTCCAACCCCCCGGGGGAAGTACACACATGACCAGTCCAGTCGCCTTGGACCCCGAGCTCGAGTCGAACGCCGAGCCTGTCAAGGCCGAGCAGAAGCTCGAGGGTCGTTCTCCCGGCCAGTTGATGTGGCAGCGCTTCAAGCGCGACCGTACCGGTGTCATCTGCGCCGTGGTAGTGATTTTGTACTTCGTGGTCTCGCTGGCCGCGCCGCTGCTGGTCAAGCTCAGCGGGACCGACCCGTACACCCTGTACGGTCAGGACCCGACCTACGCGGACAAGCCGGTCCTGGACCAGTTCGGTCTTCCGCTCGGCTACTTCGGCGGCGTCTCGGGCGACCACTGGTTCGGTGTGGAGCCGCAGTACGGCCGTGACCTGTTCGCCATGCTCGTGTACGGCATGCGGACGTCGCTGTTCATGGCGCTGGGCGTGACCGTCCTGCTGATGGCCACCGGCGTGATCATCGGTCTGATCGGCGGTTACTTCGGCGGTCGCACCGACTACTGGATCGGCCGGGTCACCGACTTCTTCCTGTCCTTCCCCCAGCAGCTGTTCTTCATCGCCTTCATGCCCGTGGTCACCGCGTTCTTCGTCGACCCGCGGGAGGAGACCCCCACGTACTTCCGCGCACTGGCGATGCTGATCGTGCTGTGGCTGCTGGGCTGGATGGGCATGGCCCGACTGGTCCGCTCCACCGTGCTGTCCCTGCGTGAGCGCGAGTTCGTCGAGGCCGCCAAGGTCTCCGGCGCCTCGCCCTGGCGGATCGTCCGCAAGGAGATCCTGCCGAACGTGGTGACGCCGATCCTGGTGCAGTTCACGTACTCGCTGCCCAGCACCATCCTCACCATCGCCTTCCTTTCGTTCGCCGGAGTCGGGTTCGTCGAGCCGACTCCGGACTGGGGACGACTGTTCGCCGCCGCTGCCAACTACACCGAGCAGGACCCGGCGTTCCTCTTCTTCCCCGGTCTGGCGCTGGTGATCTTCGTTCTGGCCTTCAACCTCCTCGGAGACTCGGTCCGGGACGCTTTCGACCCCAAGTCCGGGCGGTAACTCGTCCATTGGTGGGGGGTGGCTGCCGCCCCCGCGTCGGCCTACCAGCCGCGTCAGGCAGTACTCATGGATAACAACCGACAGGTAGGTATTCGCCTCATGAAGCCCATCAGTTCGCGCAGAGCGCGCGCCGTCGTCGTCGCCCTCGCGGCCGGTTCCCTGGCTCTCACGGCCTGCTCCAAGAACGAGGGCGGCAACTCCGGTACCGACTCGAAGAAGGACCAGAGCGAAGCGTCGGTCCAGTCCAAGGCGGTCACCTATGCCGACGCCGCGGGCTCGACGGGTCCCGCCGAGGAGGTCGCCGGAGCCAAGCCCGGTGGCACGATCAACGTGTACCAGGAGGCGGGTGTCTCGCACCTGGACCCGGGTCAGATCTACGTCTCCGACGCCGGTCAGGTCGCCAACCTGCTGTTCCGTCGCCTGACCCAGTTCAAGGAGGACGGCAAGGGCGGCGTCTCGGTCGTGGGTGACCTCGCGACCGACTCCGGCAAGTCCTCGGACGGCGGCAAGACCTGGACCTTCACGCTGAAGGACGGCGTCAAGGACCAGAACGGCAACGCCATCACGTCCGCCGACGTCCGCCACACCGTCGAGCGCCAGTACGCCAGCTTCATCTTCGACGGCCCCACCTACCTGCAGACCTGGCTGAGCGGGTCGGACTACCGCAAGGCCCTCCCGGACGGCGGCTTCGGCAAGAAGCACCTGCCGGCCTCGGTCCTGGACACCCCGGACGACAAGACGGTCGTCTTCCACTTCGACACGGCGCGCCCGGACCTGCCGCAGACGCTGGCCATGGCCGGCTACGCCATCGTCCCGGAGAAGACGGACACGAAGGCGGCGTACGACAAGGCTCCGGTCGCCACCGGCCCGTACAAGATCGTCTCGAACAAGGTGGGCAAGGAGCTCGTCCTCGCCAAGAACACCAACTGGGACCCCAAGACCGACTCCGTCCGTCACCAGTACGCGGACAAGTTCGACTTCCAGTTCGGCATCACCGAGTCGACCCAGACCAAGCGTCTGATCGCCGACCAGGGCGCGGACAAGAACGCCATCCAGTTCACCGGTGGCGTCGAGTCCACGCAGATCCAGGACGTCATCGGCAACCCGGCCGTCAGCAAGCGCACGGTCAAGGGCTACCAGCCCTACGTCATGCAGCTGACGTTCAACCTCGACCGGGTCAAGGACCTCAAGGTCCGCCAGGCCATCACCTACGCGGTCAACTCCAAGTCCCTCATCGCCGGTGAGGGTGGCGCGTACGGCGGCGACGTGGCCCCGAACTACTTCGCCCCGACCCTGCCGGGCTACGAGGCGAACTACGACCCCTACGGCCGTCTGAAGACGCCGCAGGGCAACATCGCCAAGGCGAAGGAGATGCTCAAGAGCGTCCCGGCCGCCGAGAAGAAGGTCGTCTTCGCCTACGCCAACAGCGAGGCCGGTCAGAAGCGCAAGGTCGCCATCGAGGACGCCCTGACCAAGGTCGGCTTCGACGTCGTGGCCAAGGAGGTCGACGCTGCGAGCTACTACGAGCAGATCGGCAAGCTGAACAACCCGTACGACATCTACATCACGGGCTGGGGCCAGGACTGGCCGTCGGCGGGCACGGTCATCACGCCCATCTACGACGGCACCCAGGTCTCCGACGGTTCCTCGAACTACTCGCACGTCAAGGACCCGAAGGTCGACGCCCTGATCAAGAAGGCGCTCTCCCAGGACCCGACCGCGGCCGCCGCGACGTGGAAGGAAGCCCAGCACTACCTGCTGGAGAAGGTCGTCCCGGCCGCCCCGCTCTGGTACACCAAGCAGTTCCAGCTCTCCGGGTCGAACATCGGCGGCGCCCGCTACGGCTCGGTGTCCAGCCTGATCGACATCACCCGTCTGTACGTGAAGTCGTAACTCTCTACGGCTGATCGCGGGGGTGCGCACCAGGCGGAGCGCACCCCCGCACCTCCGTGAAACCTCCCACCGTCTCCGCAGAGAGCAGCCCTCCCGCCATGTTTCAGTTCATCCTCCGGCGCACGGTCGGTGCCCTGGTCACCCTCTTCCTCATCGGCGCCGCCACGTTCTTCCTGTTCGTCGCCGCGCCCTCCGACTACGCCTCCCTGGCCTGTGGCAAGGACTGCTCGCCCGCGAGACTGGAGGACATCCGCCAGGCACTCGGCCTCAACCTGCCGATCCACCAGCAGTTCTGGGACTTCATGTCCGGCATCGTGATGGGCCGTGACTTCCCGACCGGGCACTGCAGCGCGCCCTGCCTCGGCCAGTCGTTCTACTCGGGCGACATGGTCTGGTCCACCATCATGGACCGCTTCCCGACGACCCTCACGCTCACCGCGGGAGGTGCGGTCGTCTTCGTCATCGTCGGTGTCGGAGCCGGCATGGTCGCCGCCTACCGGCGCGGCACCCTCATCGACAAGGTCGCCACCGGTGTGTCGATGGTGCTCAGCTCGTTCCAGATCTACGTGCTCGGGCCGATCGTCCTGCTGATCTTCGTCTACAGCACGGGCTGGATGGACAACCCGGCCTACCACCCGATCACCGAGGACCCGGTGAAGTGGTTCACCGGCATGCTGCTGCCGGTGCTGGTGATGGCCACCATCTTCACCGCGCAGTACACGCGTATGTCCCGCTCCTCGATGATCGAGCAGCTCGCGGAGGAGCACGTCCGCACCGCCCGCGCCAAGGGCATGTCGAACAAGTACGTCTTCTTCCGCTACGCCTGGCGCGGTTCGATGATCCCGATCGTCACCGTCCTCGGCATCGACATCAGCTCGATGCTCGGCGGCGCCGTGGTCACCGAACTGACCTTCTCCCTCCAGGGGATCGGCCGCCTCGCCGTGGACGGCGCGGTCCACAAGGACCTGCCGCTCACGATGGGCGTCATGCTGTTCGGTGCCTTCTTCATCCTGATCGTCAACATCCTCACGGATATCGCGTACGCCGTCATCGACCCGCGCGTCCGTCTCTCCTAGGAAGAACGAACCACCGTGACCACACTGACCAAGACCGAGGACGCCCCGGCCCCTTCCGGCTCGGACAGCTTCCTCTCAGTGCGCGATCTGAAGGTGCAGTTCTCCACCGAGGACGGCATCGTCAAGGCCGTCGACGGTCTTTCCTTCGACGTCGAGCGCGGCAAGACGCTCGGCATCGTCGGTGAGTCCGGCTCCGGCAAGTCCGTCACCAACCTGACGGTCCTGGGCCTGCACAACCCGCGCACCACCACCATCGACGGGGAGATCGTCCTCGACGGCAAGGAACTCGTCACCGCCACCGAGCGCGAGCTGGAGCAGCTCCGCGGCAACAAGATGGCGATGATCTTCCAGGACCCGCTGACCGCGCTGTCGCCGTTCTACACGGTGGGCCGCCAGCTGTCCGAGCCGTTCATGAAGCACCGCGGCGCCTCCAAGAAGGAGGCGAAGGACCGGGCCGTCCAGATGCTGGAGAAGGTCGGCATCCCGCAGCCCAAGACGCGCTTCGACGACTACCCGCACCAGTTCTCCGGCGGTATGCGCCAGCGCGCGATGATCGCCATGGCGCTGATGTGCGACCCCGAGCTGCTGATCGCCGACGAGCCGACCACCGCACTGGACGTCACCGTGCAGGCCCAGATCCTGGACCTGCTCAAGGACCTCCAGCAGGAGTTCGGCTCCGCGATCGTCTTCATCACCCACGACCTGGGCGTCATCTCCAACATGGCCGACGACCTGCTGGTGATGTACGCCGGCCGGGCCGTGGAGCGCGGCAGCGTGCGCGAGGTCATGCGCGCGCCCCGCCACCCCTACACCTGGGGTCTGCTCAGCTCGATGCCGCGGCTGGACAGCGACGTCAACGAGGAACTGGTGCCGATCCCCGGCTCCCCGCCCTCGCTGCTCAACCCGCCCTCGGGCTGCCCGTTCCACCCCAGGTGCGCCTTCAAGGACGAGGTGCCCGGCACCCTGTGCACGGACTCGCGGCCTCCGCTGGCCGAGGGCCGGGCCTCCGCGTGCCACCTGACGGCGGAGCAGAAGCAGACCATCTTCATCGACAAGATCCAGCCCCGGCTGCGCTAGGGAGAACCGAGACATGAGCGACAACCTCACCCTCCCCGCCCAGCAGGGTTCAACCGGCACCTCGACCGAGGAACTCCTCAAGGTCGAGGGCCTGACCAAGCACTTCCCGATCTACGGCGGCTTCCCGATCAAACGCAAGGTCGGCGCGGTGCAGGCCGTGGACGGCATCGACCTCTCGGTCGGTGTCGCCGAGAGCGTCGGCCTGGTCGGCGAGTCCGGCTGCGGCAAGTCGACCACCGGGCGGCTCATCACCCGCCTGCTGGAGCCGACCGCCGGCAAGATCACCTACGCGGGGCAGGACATCACCCACGCCTCGCGTCGGCAGCTCGCGCCGGTGCGGTCCGAGATCCAGATGATCTTCCAGGACCCGTACTCCTCGCTCAACCCGCGCCAGACCGTCGGCTCGATCATCAAGTCGCCGATGGAGGTCAACGGGATCGAGCCGGAGGGCGGCCGGGAGAAGAAGGTCCGTGAGCTGCTGGAGCTCGTCGGCCTCAACCCGGAGCACTACAACCGCTTCCCGCACGAGTTCTCCGGCGGTCAGCGCCAGCGCATCGGCGTGGCCCGCGCGCTCGCCCTGAACCCGAAGCTGATCGTGGCCGACGAGCCGGTCTCCGCGCTCGACGTGTCCATCCAGGCGCAGGTCGTCAACCTGCTCAAGAAGGTCCAGGACGAGCTCGGCATCGCGTTCCTGTTCATCGCCCACGACCTGGCCGTCGTACGGCACTTCTCGCAGCGCGTCGCGGTCATGTACCTCGGCAAGGTGGTCGAGGTCGGCGACCGGGACTCGATCTACAACCGGCCGCGGCACCCGTACACCCACGCCCTGCTCTCCGCCGTTCCCGAGGTGGAGCTGGAGGAGGGCGGCGAGGGCCGGGAGCGGATCCGTCTGTTCGGGGACGTCCCCTCGCCGATCCACCCGCCGTCGGGCTGCCGCTTCCGCACCCGGTGCTGGAAGGCGCAGGACAAGTGCGCCACGGACGAGCCCCCGCTGGTGCAGATCTCCGGCAACAAGGTCGGCCACCTGACGGCCTGCCACTTCCCGGAGGACCCGACCACCGAGGCCCGCGACTCGGACGTGATCATGGATCCCGCCCTGAAGGCCCTGGAGGAGTCGGCGGAGTCCGACACCCCCGCCAAGGACTGACCCCCAGCACGACCCCCGGCCGGGGGCGGGAGGCAAACGCCGCCCGCCCCCGGCCGAGGCGTTTCCCTCCGGGGGCAGGGCCGATGTGACCGCGGGCGGGTGAGGCCCTGAACGGGGCCGCAGGGGAGCTGTGTCCACCTGCGCCGGGGCCGGAGCGTGATGTCCCGCGTCACCAGTCCTCGTGGGCAGGCTCGGCCTCTCCCGGCCGCTCAGCAGCCACAGCCCTGCGCGCCCGTCATGAGGCTGACGACCCGGCACGGCTCCGGGGCAGGGGAGAGGGGTGCGCTGTGCTGCGTCTTTGCGGTGGATCTGATCCAGCGTGCCCGCCACGGCCGACAGTCCTGGGCCGAGGCCGGGGGCGTGATGCCGGTCGTCGTGGGCCCTCGCGGACCTCGTGGGCGCCGAGGCTCGGCCCCGCCCGGCCGCTCAGTCGTCACAGTCCTGCGCGTCCGTCGTGAAGCTGACGGCTCGGCACGGCTCCGGGACCGGGGGCGGAGATGCGGTGCGCCGTGTCTCCGCGGTGGTTCTGGTCGGCGGGAGTCATCTACCCGGCGCAGGCCTGGGCCGAGGCCGGGGGCGTGATGCTCCCCGTCACCAGTCGCCGTATGCCCACGGACCTGAGCGCCGCCCATACGGGTCCCTCCCGGCGACTGACGCGGCGCAGGCCCACGCACCTCTCCGGGCCGACGACTCGGTACGGCTCCTGGGTGCCCGGCGGTCGGCACCGTTCAGGGGCGTGCCCGCCAACGGCCGACGTGCGCGCCCGAAATGGGCTGGCAACCTCATGCACCCCTGGACCGGGGCCGGAGACGTCATGGCCGCCGTCCCCCTCCCCGCGGTCGCGGCTTCTGCTCCAAAGGCCTAGTCAGGCGTGCGGAATGTCTTTTCTGATCCGATATTGGCCGGTAACGGATCAGTCTGAGGAGGCACTCCATGCGCGGAGCCACGCACGCCAGATGGGCCGCATGTGCGGCGGCAGCAGCCCTCGCGGCGACGGGCTGCGGCGGTGGGGACAGCGGTGGCGGCAGTGGCGGCAGCGGTGACGGCAGCGCGGTGCTGAGCTCGTCCTGGGGTGACCCGCAGAACCCGCTGGAGCCGGCCAACACCAACGAGGTGCAGGGCGGCAAGGTCCTCGACATGATCTTCCGCAGCCTGAAGAAGTACAACCCGGAGACCGGCAAGGCCGAGGACATGCTCGCCGAGAAGATCGAGACGAGCGACTCGCAGAACTTCACGATCACGGTCAAGAGCGGCTGGACCTTCAGCAACGGCGAGAAGGTCACCGCCAAGTCCTTCGTGGACGCCTGGAACTACGGGGCCTCCCTCAAGAACAACCAGAAGAACGCCTACTTCTTCGGCTACATCGACGGCTACGACAAGACGCACCCCGAGGACGGCAGCAAGCAGACCGCCGACACCCTCTCGGGTCTGAAGGTCACCGGCACCAACACCTTCACCGTCAAGCTCAACCAGAAGTTCTCGACCTTCCCCGACACCCTCGGCTACCCCGCCTACGCCCCGCTCCCGCAGGCCTTCTTCACCGACCACGCGGCCTGGGTGAAGAAGCCGGTCGGGAACGGCCCGTACACCATCGAGTCGTACACCAAGGGCTCCCAGATGGCCCTGAAGAAGTGGGACGGCTACCCCGGCAGCGACAAGGCCCAGAACGGCGGCGTGACCCTCAAGGTCTACACCGACAACAACACCGCCTACACCGACCTGATGGCCGGCAACCTCGACCTCGTCGACGACGTCCCGGCCGCCCAGCTCAAGAACGTCAAGAGCGACCTGGGCGACCGGTACATCAACACCCCGGCCGGCATCATCCAGACCCTCGCCTTCCCGTTCTACGACAAGCAGTGGAACACCGCCGGCATGGAGAAGGTCCGCACCGGCCTGTCCCGCGCGATCAACCGCGACCAGATCACCCAGACCATCTTCCAGAAGACCCGCACCCCCGCCACCGACTGGACCTCCCCGGTCCTCGGCGCCGACGGCGGCTACAAGGAGGGTCTGTGCGGGGACGCCTGCGACTACGACCCCGCCGAGGCCAAGAAGCTCGTCCAGGAGGGCGGCGGACTCCCCGGCGGCGGGATCAAGATCACGTACAACGCGGACACCGGCTCCCACAAGCAGTGGGTCGACGCCGTCTGCAACTCCATCAACAACGCGCTCGGCAACGACAAGGCCTGCGTCGGCAACCCCGTCGGCACCTTCGCCGACTTCCGCAGCCAGATCACCGCGAAGAAGATGAGCGGCCCCTTCCGGGCGGGCTGGCAGATGGACTACCCGCTCATCCAGAACTTCCTCCAGCCGCTCTACTACACCAACGCCTCCTCCAACGACGGCAAGTGGTCCAACAAGGACTTCGACAAGCTCGTCAACGAGGCCAACGCCGAGACCGACACCGCCAAGGCCGTCGAGACGTTCCAGGAGGCCGAGAAGGTCGTACGGGACAACATGGCCGCCATCCCGCTCTGGTACCAGAACGGCAGCGCGGGCTACTCGGAGCGGCTCTCCAACGTGAAGCTCAACCCGTTCAGCGTCCCCGTCTACAACGAGATCAAGGTCGGCTGACCCCGCCATGGGACGGTACGTCGTCCGTCGGCTGCTCCAGATGATCCCGGTGTTCATCGGGTCGACCCTGCTGATCTTCCTCATGGTGAACGTGATGGGCGACCCCATCGCGGGCCTGTGCGGCGACAAGCAGTGCGACGCGGCGACGTCCGCCCAGCTCAAGAAGGAGTTCGGCCTCGACAAGCCGGTCTGGCAGCAGTACCTGACCTACATGGGGCACGTCTTCACCGGCGACTTCGGCACCGCGTTCAACGGTCAGGAGGTCACCGAGCTGATGAAGTCGGCGTTCCCCGTGACCATCCGGCTGACCATCGTCGCGATCCTCTTCGAGATCGTCATCGGCATCACCCTCGGTGTCGTCACCGGCCTCAAGCGCGGGCGACCGGTGGACACCTCGGTCCTGCTGCTCACCCTCGTCGTGATCTCCGTCCCCACCTTCGTCACCGGCCTGCTGCTCCAGCTGCTCCTGGGCGTCGAGTGGGGCTGGATCAAACCGTCGGTGTCCACGGAGGCCACGTTCGGCGAACTGATCGTGCCGGGACTCGTCCTCGCGTCCGTGTCGCTGGCGTACGTGACCCGGCTGACCCGCACCTCGATCGCCGAGAACAAGCGCTCCGACTACGTCCGCACCGCCGTCGCCAAGGGGCTGCCCCGGCACCGGGTCATCACGCGCCACCTGCTGCGCAACTCGCTGATCCCCGTCGTCACCTTCATCGGCACCGACATCGGCGCCCTGATGGGCGGGGCGATCGTCACCGAGCGCATCTTCAACATCCACGGCGTCGGCTACCAGCTGTACCAGGGCATCCTGCGCCAGAACACCCAGACCGTGGTCGGCTTCGTCACCGTCCTCGTCCTGGTCTTCCTGATCGCCAACCTGATCGTCGACCTCCTGTACGCCGTCCTCGACCCCAGGATCCGTTATGCCTGAATACCAGGAAACAGAGGGCGCCATCGCCGGGACCGGAGCAGGCGGTGCGATGGATCTCGCGGTGAGCGAGGCCACCACCCTGGAGAAGGGCCCCGACGGCACGGGCCCCCAGGACCGGCCCCGCTCCCTGTGGTCCGACGCCTGGCGCGACCTGCGCCGCAACCCCGTCTTCATCATCTCCGCCCTGGTGATCCTCTTCCTGGTCGTCATCTCCCTGTGGCCGTCGCTGATCGCCTCCCAGAACCCGCTGAAGTGCGACCTGTCGAAGGCCCAGGAAGGCTCGCAGCCGGGGCATCCCTTCGGCTTCGACGGCCAGGGCTGCGACGTCTACACGCGCACGGTGTACGGGGCCCGTACGTCCGTGACGGTCGGCGTCTGCGCCACGCTGGGCGTCGCGATCCTCGGGTCGATCCTCGGCGGTCTCGCGGGGTTCTTCGGGGGCTTCTCGGACTCGATCCTGTCCCGCACCACCGACATCTTCTTCGCGATCCCCGTGGTACTGGGCGGTCTGGTGCTGCTGTCGGTGGTCACCAGCAACACGGTGTGGCCGGTGATCGGGTTCATGGTGCTGCTGGGCTGGCCGCAGATCTCCCGCATCGCGCGCGGCTCGGTGATCACCGCCAAGCAGAACGACTACGTGCAGGCGGCCAGGGCGCTGGGCGCCTCCAACTCCCGCCTGCTGCTGCGGCACATCACCCCGAACGCCGTCGCCCCGGTGATCGTCGTGGCGACCATCGCCCTCGGCACGTACATCTCGCTGGAGGCGACCCTGTCGTACCTCGGCGTGGGTCTCAAACCGCCCACGGTCAGCTGGGGCATCGACATCTCCGCGGCCTCCCCCTACATCCGCAACGCCCCGCACATGCTCCTGTGGCCCGCCGGCGCCCTGGCCATCACGGTCCTCGCCTTCATCATGCTCGGCGACGCGGTCCGCGACGCCCTCGACCCGAAGCTGAGGTGAGCGGACGTGGTGACGAGCACGGAAGCGGGCCACGCCTGCCGCCCGTGTCCCCGCGGTGGTCCCGGTGGCGGTCGTGCCGGACCCGTGCCCGGGGCCCGGAGGCGCCGGGGCGGCGTGCGGGTTCCCGTGGTCGGCGAGGTCGCGCACCTGGACCTGCGGACAGGCGGCGAGCGTCTTCTCCGGGCCGGCGCGCAGCCGGCCGGTGCCGGCACCGGCGTTGACGTGGAGGGCGGCGCCCTGACCGCCCGGCGCGAACCGCTCCGGGGTGTCCGGGCCGCGGGCGGACGTCCGGTGCGGCCGGCCGCGGGACCCGTGTGCCCGGCGCGACGCGGGACGCCCGAGCCGGTTCGTGCGGCGGCCGCCGGCCAGCAGGTGCTCCACGGCCGAGCGGCCGCCCCCACCTCGCCGCGGGCCCAGGTCCACCCCAGCCACCCCGTGTCCCTCCACCCGCGGGGCCGCGCCGCGTCCCTTCCCGAAGCCGAGGTGAGTCGCCGTGTTGCTCGAAGTGCGTGATCTGCACGTGGAGTTCAGGACCCGGGACGGGGTCGCCAAGGCGGTCAACGGGGTCGACTACGCGGTGGACGCCGGGGAGACCCTCGCGGTGCTCGGGGAGTCCGGGTCGGGGAAGTCGGTGACCGCGCAGGCGATCATGGGGATCCTCGACATGCCGCCCGGACGGATCGCCGGGGGCGAGATCGTCTTCCAGGGGCGGGACCTGCTGAAGCTCAAGGAGGACGAGCGGCGCAAGGTCAGGGGCGCCGAAATGGCGATGATCTTCCAGGACGCGCTGTCCTCCCTCAACCCCGTGCTGTCCGTCGGCGACCAGCTCGGCGAGATGTTCGTGGTGCACCGGGGCATGTCGAAGAAGGACGCCCGGGCGAAGGCCGCCGAGCTGATGGACCACGTCCGCATCCCCGCCGCCAAGGAGCGCGTCAAGGACTATCCGCACCAGTTCTCCGGCGGCATGCGCCAGCGCATCATGATCGCGATGGCGCTCGCCCTGGAACCCGCGCTGATCATCGCCGACGAACCGACCACCGCGCTCGACGTCACCGTCCAGGCGCAGGTGATGGAGCTGCTCGC
Source organism: Streptomyces sp. RP5T (assembly GCF_003933965.1). Lineage (GTDB taxonomy): Bacteria > Actinomycetota > Actinomycetes > Streptomycetales > Streptomycetaceae > Streptomyces. The sequence continues at coordinate 1,138 of NZ_RSAJ01000072.1, read as the reverse complement.
CGAGCTCCAGCGCGAGTACCACATGGGGCTCATCCTCATCACCCACGACCTCGGTGTCGTCGCGGACGTGGCCGACCGGATCGCCGTCATGTACGCGGGCCGGATCGTCGAACAGGCCCCCGTCCACGACATCTACAAGTCACCGGCCCACCCCTACACGCGCGGACTGCTCGACTCCATCCCCCGTCTCGACCAGAAGGGCCAGGAGCTGTACGCGATCAAGGGACTGCCGCCCAACCTGATGAACATCCCGCCGGGGTGCGCCTTCAACCCCCGGTGCCCGATGGCCCGTGACGTGTGCCGGACGGACGTGCCTCCTCTGTACGAGGTCGACGACAGACGGACGAGCGCCTGTCACTTCTGGACGGAGTGCCTCAATGGCTGAGCCGATCCTGGAAGTGGGTGGACTGGTCAAGCACTACCCGTTGACGCGGGGAGTGCTGTTCAAGAAGCAGGTCGGAGCCGTCAAGGCCGTGGACGGCGTGGACTTCACGCTCCGCAAGGGCGAGACCCTCGGCATCGTCGGGGAGTCCGGCTGCGGCAAGTCGACCGTCGCCAAGATGCTGGTCAACCTCGAACGGCCGACCGAGGGGGCGATCAGGTACAAGGGTGAGGACATCACCAAGCTCTCCGGCAAGGCGCTCAAGTCGGTGCGCCGGAACATCCAGATGGTCTTCCAGGACCCGTACACCTCGCTCAACCCCCGGATGACGGTGGGCGACATCATCGGGGAGCCGTACGACATCCACCCCGAGGTGGCCCCCAAGGGCGACCGGCGCAGGAAGGTCCAGGACCTGCTGGACGTCGTCGGCCTCAACCCCGAGTACATCAACCGCTATCCGCACCAGTTCTCCGGCGGCCAGCGCCAGCGCATCGGCATCGCGCGAGGGCTCGCCCTGCGCCCGGAGGTCATCGTCGCCGACGAACCGGTCTCCGCCCTCGACGTCTCCGTGCAGGCCCAGGTGATCAACCTCCTCGACCGGCTGCAGAGCGAGTTCGAGCTGTCGTACCTCTTCATCGCGCACGACTTGTCGATCGTGCGGCACATCTCGGACCGGGTCGGGGTGATGTACCTCGGGCGGATCGTGGAGATCGGCCGGGACGCCGAGATCTACGACCATCCCACCCACCCCTACAC
>NZ_RSAJ01000729.1 GCF_003933965.1 Streptomyces sp. RP5T | reverse complement strand
GAACTCGCCGAGAACACCCCCCTGCGCGAGGGCAGCGAGGAGTACCTGGACTCGGAGAAGTACCAGATCAAGACCCGCGACTGGGACACCCCCGACACCCTCGCCCCCCTGATCACCCAGCTCAACACCATCAGGCGGGAGAACCCAGCCCTACGGCAGTTGCGCGATCTGCACTTCCACCACGCCGACAAGGACGAGGTGATCGCGTACTCGAAGCGGAGCGGTTCGAACACGGTTCTGGTGGTCGTGAACCTCGATCCGCACCACACCCAGGAGGCCACGGTCTCGTTGGACATGCCGCAACTCGGCCTGGAATGGCACGAGTCGGTGCCGGTGCGCGACGAGCTCACCGGCGAGACCTATCACTGGGGCAGGACGAACTACGTGCGTCTCGAACCGGGCACTCGCCCCGCGCACATCCTCACCGTCCTGCGACCGTCCACCCCGCAGATCGGAGGGTCACCCACAACATGATCGTCAACGAGCCCGTCCACGACACCTTCGAGGACACCCCCGCCAAGGACCGTGACCCGGACTGGTTCAAGCGGGCGGTCTTCTACGAGGTCCTCGTCCGTTCCTTCCAGGACAGCAACGGCGACGGCGTCGGCGACCTGAAGGGCCTGACCGCCAAACTCGACTACCTCCAGTGGCTGGGCATCGACTGCCTGTGGCTGCCCCCGTTCTTCAAGTCACCGCTCAGGGACGGCGGCTACGACGTCTCGGACTACACCGCGGTGCTGCCGGAGTTCGGTGACCTCGCCGACTTCGTGGAGTTCGTCGACGCCGCCCACCAGCGCGGCATGCGCGTGATCATCGACTTCGTCATGAACCACACCAGCGACCAGCACCCGTGGTTCCAGGAGTCCCGCAAGGACCCCGACGGCCCCTACGGCGACTACTACGTGTGGGCCGACGACGACAAGCAGTTCCAGGACGCGCGGATCATCTTCGTGGACACCGAGGCCTCCAACTGGACCTTCGACCCGGTCCGCAAGCAGTACTTCTGGCACCGGTTCTTCTCCCACCAGCCGGACCTCAACTACGAGAACCCGGCCGTGCAGGAGGAGATGATCTCCGCCCTGCGGTTCTGGCTGGACCTGGGCATCGACGGCTTCCGCCTCGACGCCGTGCCGTACCTGTACCAGCAGGAGGGCACCAACTGCGAAAACCTTCCGGCAACCCACGAGTTCCTCAAGCGGGTCCGCAAGGAGATCGACGCGTCCTACCCGGACACGGTGATCCTGGCGGAGGCCAACCAGTGGCCGGAGGACGTCGTCGACTACTTCGGCGACTACGAGTCCGGCGGCGACGAGTGCCACATGGCCTTCCACTTCCCGGTCATGCCGCGCATCTTCATGGCGGTCCGCCGCGAGTCCCGCTACCCCGTCTCGGAGATCCTGGCCAAGACCCCGGCCATCCCGTCGAACTGCCAGTGGGGCATCTTCCTGCGCAACCACGACGAGCTGACCCTCGAAATGGTCACCGACGAGGAACGCGACTACATGTGGGCCGAGTACGCCAAGGACCCACGGATGCGCGCCAACATCGGCATCCGGCGCCGGCTCGCCCCCCTGCTCGACAACGACCGCAACCAGATCGAGCTGTTCACCGCCCTGCTGCTGTCGCTCCCCGGCTCGCCGATCCTGTACTACGGCGACGAGATCGGCATGGGCGACAACATCTGGCTCGGTGACCGGGACGCCGTCCGCACCCCGATGCAGTGGACACCGGACCGTAACGCAGGGTTTTCCTCCTGTGACCCCGGGCGGCTCTATCTGCCGACCATCATGGACCCGGTCCACGGCTACCAGGTCACCAACGTCGAGGCGTCCATGGCGTCGCCCTCGTCGTTGCTGCACTGGACCCGCCGGATGATCGAGATCCGCAAGCAGAACCCGGCGTTCGGCCTCGGCTCCTACACCGAGCTGCCGTCCTCCAACCCGGCGGTGCTGGCCTTCCTGCGGGAGTACGAGGACGACCTGGTGCTGTGCGTCCACAACTTCTCCCGGTTCGCGCAGCCCACCGAACTGGACCTGAGCGCCTTCAACGGACGGCATCCGGTCGAGCTGTTCGGCGGGGTGCGGTTCCCGGCCATCGGTGACCTGCCGTACTTGCTGACCCTCGCCGGACACGGGTTCTACTGGTTCCGGCTCCGCAAGGACGCCGCGTAGCCGACGAGGCCCCGGGCGGGGCGGTGTTTCCACCGGCCCGCCCGGGGCACGCATCAGTAGCACCCCGACCAGCCAGCCCGGGGAAAGGACGCCACGCCATGTCGGAAGCCGTCACCCGTACCGCCACGACAAGTCCCGGCCTCCTCGCCTCCCTCGATCCACTTCTGCGCGAGTGGCTGCCGCGGCAGCGGTGGTTCGCGGGCAAGGGGCGGCCGGTCACCGGATTCTCGCTGGTGGCGGCCACCGAACTGCTGCCGCCCACCGCCAAGCTCGGCCTGTACCACCTGCTGGTCCGGGCCCAGCAGCCGCTCACCGTGGGCGCCCCGCCGCACCCCGGCGACTGCTACCAGCTGCTCATAGGCGTGCGCGAGGCGCTGCCGCCCCGGCTGGCGCCCGCGCTGATCGGCCATGTCGAGGAGGGCCCGCTCACCGGTCGTACCGCGTACGACGCCCTCCACGACCCGCTGCCCGCCGAACTGCTCCTGGAGGCCATCCGCACCGGGACCCGGATCGGCGGGCTGCTTTTCGAGCGGGACCCGCACCAGGAGATCCGGGAGGGCCTGGTGGCCCGGGTGATGACCGCCGAGCAGTCGAACTCGTCGATCGTCTACGGAGATACGTTCATCCTGAAACTCCTGCGCCGGATCGTGCCCGGCGTCAACCCCGACCTGGAGCTGCCGCTGGCGCTGGCCCGCGAGGGCTGCCCCCGGGTGCCCGCGCCGACGGGGTGGGTACGGGCGGAGCTGGCCGGGGAGTCGTACACCCTCGGAGTGCTCCAGCCCTTCGTGCAGGGCGCCTCGGACGGCTGGGAGCTGGCTCTGCGGGAGCTCGCCAAGGGCGAGGACTTCAGTGCCGAGGCGCACGCGCTCGGGCGGGCCACCGCCGAGGTGCACACCGCGCTCTCGCGGGCGCTGCCGACCGTGACCCTGGGCCACCAGCAGCTGCGCCTGCTGGTGGACGGCATGATCGAGCGGCTGGAGGCGGCCGTCCAGGCGGTCCCCGCGCTGCGGCCCCACGAGCCCGGTCTGCGCTCCGCGTTCACCGCGCTGGGAGATCTCGCCGCCGAGGGCACCACCTGGACCGCGCAGCGCATCCACGGTGACCTGCACCTCGGCCAGTGCCTGCGCTCGGCCACCGGGCACTGGTCGCTGATCGACTTCGAGGGCGAGCCGTCCAAGCCGCTCTCCGAACGCCGGCTGCCGCAGCCCACGGCCCGGGACGTGGCCGGGATGCTGCGCTCCTTCGACTACGCGGCACACTCCACCGACCTGCCCGTGCCGGGCTGGGCCGAGGCGTGCCGGGCCGCGTACTGTTCCGGCTACGCCGAGGTCAGCGGCGTGGACCCGCGGACCGATCCGGTGCTGCTGCGGGCGTACGAGACCGACAAGGCGATCTACGAGGTCGTCTACGAGGCCCGGCACCGCCCGGACTGGCTGCAGGTGCCGATGGCCGCGGTCGAGCGGTACGCGACAACCGACCTGATCTGACCGACCCGACTCCCGCCGAGGAGGCTCCCCCTGTGACTCCGCCC
>NZ_RSAJ01000728.1 GCF_003933965.1 Streptomyces sp. RP5T | reverse complement strand
CCCCCGCCCCGACGACCCCGAGACCGGACCGGTCTCCGTGGTCGTCGCACCTGTGCGCTCCGTGCTCCAGCCCCAGGTCAAGGGCCTCGGCGACCTGGAACCGGTGGCCCTGCGCACCGGCCAGACCGCCGACCTGAACGCGATCGTGGAGGCCCTCGCCGCCGCCGCGTACGCACGCGTGGAGCTCGTCGAGAAGCGCGGCGAGTTCGCCGTCCGGGGCGGCATCCTCGACGTCTTCCCGCCCACCGAGGAACACCCCCTGCGCGTCGAGTTCTGGGGCGACGACGTCGAGGAGATCCGCTACTTCAAGGTCGCCGACCAGCGCTCCCTGGAGGTCGCCGAGCACGGCCTGTGGGCCCCGCCCTGCCGCGAACTGCTCCTGACGGACGACGTACGCGCACGCGCGCGTGCCCTCGCCGAGCAGCACCCGGAGCTCGGCGAACTGCTCGGCAGGATCGCCGAGGGGATCGCCGTGGAGGGCATGGAGTCCCTGGCTCCCGTCCTCGTCGACGACATGGAGCTCCTGCTCGACGTCCTGCCCAAGGGCGCCATGGCCGTCGTGTGCGACCCGGAGCGGGTCCGCACGCGCGCCTCCGACCTGGTGGCCACCTCGCAGGAGTTCCTCCAGGCGTCCTGGGCGGCCACCGCGGGCGGCGGCGAGGCGCCCATCGACGTCGGCGCGGCCTCGCTGTGGTCCATCGCCGATGTGCGTGACCGCGCGCGCGAGCTGGACATGATGTGGTGGTCTGTGTCGCCGTTCGCCGCCGATCTCGAACTGGAGGCGGACACCCTCAAGCTCGGCATGCACGCGCCCGAGACCTACCGCGGCGACACCGCCAAGGCGCTCGCCGACACCAAGGGCTGGCTCGCCGACGGCTGGCGCGCGGTCTTCGTCACCGAGGCGCACGGCCCCGCCGCCCGGACCGTCGAGGTGCTCGGCGGCGAGGGCATCGCGGCCCGCCTCGACGCCGAACTCACCTCCCTGAGCCCGTCCGTCGTGCACGTGGCGTGCGGCTCGATCGAGTACGGCTTCGTGGACCCGGCGCTCAGACTCGCCGTTCTCACCGAGACCGACCTGACCGGGCAGAAGGCGGCCGGCAAGGACGGCGCCCGGATGCCGGCCCGGCGCCGCAAGACGATCGACCCGCTCACCCTGGAGGCGGGCGACTACATCGTCCACGAACAGCACGGCGTGGGCCGCTACATCGAGATGGTCCAGCGGACCGTGCAGGGCGCCACGCGCGAGTACCTCGTCGTCGAGTACGCCCCCGCCAAGCGCGGCCAGCCCGGCGACCGGCTCTACATTCCCACCGACCAGCTGGAGCAGATCACCAAGTACGTCGGCGGCGAGGCCCCCACGCTGCACCGGCTCGGCGGCGCGGACTGGACCAAGACCAAGGCGCGCGCGAAGAAGGCCGTCAAGGAGATCGCCGCCGACCTGATCCGGCTGTACAGCGCGCGGATGGCGGCCCCCGGGCACACCTTCGGTCCGGACACCCCGTGGCAGCGCGAGCTGGAGGACGCCTTCCCGTACGCGGAGACCCCGGACCAGCTCACCACCATCGCCGAGGTCAAGGAGGACATGGAGAAGTCGGTCCCCATGGATCGCCTGATCTGCGGAGACGTCGGCTACGGCAAGACCGAGATCGCCGTACGGGCCGCCTTCAAGGCCGTCCAGGACGGCAAGCAGGTGGCCGTCCTCGTCCCCACCACGCTGCTGGTGCAGCAGCACTTCGGGACGTTCAGCGAGCGCTACTCGCAGTTCCCGGTGGTCGTGAAGGCGCTCAGCCGCTTCCAGACCGACACCGAGGCCAAGGCTGTCCTGGAGGGGCTGCGCGAGGGCTCGGTGGACGTCGTGATCGGCACCCACCGGCTGTTCTCCTCGGAGACCAAGTTCAAGGACCTCGGCCTGGTCATCGTCGACGAGGAGCAGCGCTTCGGCGTCGAGCACAAGGAGCAGCTGAAGAAGCTGCGCGCCAACGTCGACGTGCTGACCATGTCCGCCACCCCGATCCCGCGCACCCTGGAGATGGCGGTCACCGGCATCCGCGAGATGTCGACGATCACCACGCCCCCGGAGGAGCGCCACCCGGTGCTCACCTTCGTCGGGCCCTACGAGGAGAAGCAGATCGGCGCGGCCATCCGCCGTGAACTGCTGCGCGAGGGCCAGGTCTTCTACATCCACAACCGGGTCGAGTCGATCGACCGGGCGGCCTCCCGGCTGCGCGAGATCGTCCCCGAGGCGCGGATCGCGACCGCCCACGGCCAGATGTCGGAACAGGCACTGGAGCAGGTCGTCGTCGACTTCTGGGAGAAGAAGTTCGACGTGCTCGTGTCGACCACGATCGTCGAGTCGGGCATCGACATCTCCAACGCGAACACGCTGATCGTCGAGCGCGGCGACAACTTCGGCCTGTCCCAGCTGCACCAGCTGCGCGGCCGCGTGGGACGGGGACGGGAGCGCGGTTACGCCTACTTCCTGTACCCGCCGGAGAAGCCGCTGACCGAGACGGCGCACGAACGGCTCGCGACGATCGCCCAGCACACCGAGATGGGCGCGGGCATGTACGTGGCGATGAAGGACCTGGAGATCCGCGGCGCGGGCAACCTCCTCGGCGGCGAGCAGTCCGGGCACATCGCGGGCGTCGGCTTCGACCTGTACGTCCGCATGGTCGGCGAGGCCGTGGCGGACTACCGGGCCTCCCTGGAGGGCGGGGTCGAGGAGGAGCCGCCGCTGGAGGTCAAGATCGAGCTCCCGGTCGACGCGCACGTGCCGCACGACTACGCGCCGGGCGAGCGGCTGCGCCTGCAGGCCTACCGTGCGATCGCCTCGGCCAACACCGAGGAGGACATCAAGGCCGTACGCGAGGAACTCGTCGACCGCTACGGCAAGTTGCCCGAGCCGGTGGAGAACCTGCTGCTGGTGGCGGGACTTCGGATGCTGGCACGCGCGTGCGGCGTCGGTGAGGTCGTCCTCCAGGGCACCAACATCCGCTTCGCGCCGGTGGAGTTGCGGGAGTCGCAGGAGCTGCGGGTCAATCGGCTCTACCCGGGCACCGTCATCAAGCCGGCCGCGCACCAGGTGCTGGTGCCGCGCCCCAAGACGGCGAAGGTGGGCGGAAAGCCGCTGGTCGGGCGGGAGCTGCTCGGCTGGGTGGGGGAGTTCCTCACGTCGATCCTGGGGTCGTGACGCGGGGGAGGGAGCCCGAGCCCGCGGCGCCGTCGCGGAACGGGAGAGCCGCCCGCGCGGGACGGACCTGCGCGGACGGCGTCTCGTTCAGCGGGTGAGGGGAGCCGGTCCGGGCCGCGGTGCGGCGGGCCCGGAGCGGTTTGGTGCCCGCTTGTCCTGTGTGGGGCCTGGCTCACCGCTGGTCGGGCCGGTCGCGGTCCATGCCGAGCGACCCTTCGATCCTCTGCTGCGCGTCGTCGACCTGGCCCTCGTACTTGTGGCCCGTCCTGTCGTTGACCTTGCGTTCCGCCATGTCGGACATGTCCTTGGTCTTGTCCCGCACCTGGCGGTTGCTCTTGAACCTGTCGAAGATGCCCATCCAGAGCTCCTTCCAGAGGTGACTCAGCATCGACCATAAGGTCGATATGCCCGCAATGCCCACTCGGGAGGGGTGCGGTGCGGGCCTCCCTAATGCCGCGGTGCGCCCGCTCGCTACGGTGTGCGCGACGTCGTACGAGGGAAGGCGCTCCGTGCGGGGGCGGAC
>NZ_RSAJ01000727.1 GCF_003933965.1 Streptomyces sp. RP5T | reverse complement strand
GGCGTACACCGCGAACCGCCGCCCCCGTGGGGACACCGCCCCGATCCGGTCCAGCGTCCCCTCGGCCACCCGGCCCACCGTCCCGGCCCCGGGCACCTTTCCCAGCACCGACACGGCGGCCCGCAGCGGCTGCGGGAGCCCCTGCGCCGGTGACCGTGATTCCGCTGCCTGCTGCGACGACTTCTGCTCGGCCATGGTTCGCCCCGCATGTGGTGATTTGTCCTTGGGACCGTCCGGGTTCCCGCACTCCGGACACTCACCCGCACCAGCGGCAAACAGTCAGGCGCCGCCCCGTCACGCAGGCAGGCGCGGGGCCCGCTCCAGGGCGATCGCGTGCAGCCGCTCCAGGCGCAGCCGGGACTCCTCGTCGGCCGGGGCGTACGTCACCAGGCGGGGGCCCGCCTCGGGGCCGAGCCACAGGTCGGTGTGGTCGAGGCGGACGCGGCCGACGTACCGGTTGATGAACTCCTTGCGGCGACCGCGGTGTTCGATGACCTCGTGGCGGTCCCAGACCTCGCGGAACTCCTGGGACTCGGTGCGCAGCCGCTTCAGGAGCATCTTCCAGCCGGGCTCGGCGAGGTGCCCGGCCATGGTGGCGCGGAAGCGGGCGGCCATCAGGCGGTGGACCTCGGGCAGGTGGACGATCGACGAGCGCCAGTCGTCGTTGGTGTAGGAGAGGACCATGCAGTTGCGGTCCTCGGGCGGCACCGCGTCCAGGTCGCACAGCAGCAGGCCGTAGGTGCGGTTGTAGGCCAGGATGTCGTAGCGGCTGTTCTGCACGCAGGCCGGGAGCGGCTCCAACTGTTCGAGCACGTGCGCGATGGCGGGCGTGATCGAGGGGCAGACGGTGGCCGGGGTCGGGTCGACCGCGCCGGCGAGCTGGAAGAGGTGCGAGCGCTCGCTCGGGTCCAGCAGCAGGGCGCGGGCCAGGGCGTCCAGGACCTGCACGGAGACCTGGATGTCCCGGGCCTGCTCCAGCCAGGTGTACCAGGTCACGCCGACCGCGGAGAGCTGGGCCACCTCCTCCCGGCGCAGGCCCGGGGTGCGGCGCCTGCGGCCGCGGGGCAGGCCGACCTGCTCGGGCGTGATGTGCTCGCGGCGGTGGCGCAGGAAGGCGGCGAGCTCGTGGCGCCGGATCACCGAGAGGGACGCGGTCGCCGGTACGGCTGTCTCCTGGGCCATCGTCGTCATGCCTCCAGCCTGCCCGCACCGGGACCCTGTTGCCAGGTGGTTCTTCTACCAGGATAAGAAGACTCTGGTACCCGTCTGGGAGGGGGCGCAGGCTCGGGGACGTGACCACCGAAACCACGACTCCACGCCCCGTCCGCTCCGCCGTGCCGGCCGAGCTGGGCGGCCTGGGACTCTTCACGGTGCTGCTCGCCGCGGCACTGCCCCTCATCGACTTCTTCATCGTCAACGTAGCCCTGCCCAGCATCGGCGCGGACCTGTCCGCGAGCGAGTCGGTCCTGGAACTGGTCGTGGCGGGGTACGGGCTTGCGTACGCCGTCCTCCTCGTCCTCGGCGGCCGGCTCGGCGACCTCTTCGGGCGCCGCAGGCTGTTCCTGGGCGGCATGCTGGCCTTCGGGCTGACCTCGCTGGCGTGCGGGCTCGCGCCCACCGCCTGGACGCTGGTCGCGGCGCGGGTCGCGCAGGGCGCCGCGTCGGCCGCGATGCTGCCGCAGGTCCTCGCCACCATCCAGTCGGCGACGCGCGGGTCCCGCCGGGCCCGCGCGATGGGCCTGTACGGCGCCACGGCGGGCCTCGCCATGGTCGCCGGCCAGATCCTCGGCGGGGTCCTGGTGGCGGCCGACATCGCGGGCACGAGCTGGCGGGCGGCGTTCCTGGTGAACGTGCCGGTCGTCCTGGTGGGCCTGGTCCTCGCGGCCCGGACCATCCCGGAGACCCGCTCCCCCCGCCCCGAGCCGGTGGACGGGCCGGGCACGGTCCTGCTGGCGGCGACCCTGCTGGCGCTGCTCGCCCCGCTGACCGAGGGCAGGGCGGCGGGCTGGCCGCTGTGGACGTGGCTGTCGCTGGCGGCGTTCCCGCTCCTCACGGGGGCGTTCTTCGCGGTGGAGCGCAGGGCGGACCGCGAGGGCCGTACGCCGCTCGTCCCGCCGAGCCTGTTCCGGCTGGTGTCGCTGCGGCGCGGCCTGCTGCTGATCCTGCCCTTCTCGATGGGCTTCGCCGGCTTCATGTTCGTGATCGCGGTGGCCCTGCAGGAGGGGGCGGGCCGCAGCCCGGTCCAGGCGGCCCTCGCGCTGGTCCCGCTGGCGGTGACGTTCCTGGTCACGTCGGTGGCGGGGCCGAGGCTGATCTCCCGCTTCGGCACCCGGGTGGTGACGGCGGGCGCGGTGATCCAGGGGCTCGGCCTGGGGCTGATGATCCTGGCGGCCCGCTCCTCCTGGCCCGACCTCGGACTGCTGCCGCTGCTGCCCGGCGGTGCGATCGCCGGGGTGGGCCAGGCGCTCCAGCTGCCCGTGGTCTTCCGGATCGTGCTGTCGGAGGTGCCGCCCGCGCGGGCCGGGGTGGGCGGTGGCGTGATGGTGACCACCCAACAGGCCGCCCTCGCGCTGGGCGTGGCCACGCTGGGCAGTCTCTTCCTCGCCCTGGTGCCGGGCATGGGCATGCGGGACGCGCTGGTGACGACCCTGCTCGTGCAGTTGGCGGGGGTGGCGCTGACGGGGCTGCTGAGCCTGCGGCTGCCGCGTGTCGTCGACTGAGCCCGCTCACGATTCGACCAACTCACGGTGAGGGTGCCCCTGTTGATGTTGGTCTTGCAGCACACTCCTCGTCGGAGGCGAGGCGTCATGGTGCAGACCAGCACGAGCAAGGTGAGCCGGTGGGACCAGCACGGGCGCGAGCATGTCGTCCAGGTGCTCCGCAAGGGCCCGCAGCGCACGATCAGATGCGCCACCTGCGGGTGGCGCAGAGCCGCGCAGTTCCTGCCGTGGCTGAAGGCGGAGGAGCATCTGGCGGAGGCCCACCAGGCGACGGTGGACCCGTCGCAGACATAGCGGCGGTCAGCCCCTGAGGCCGCGCACCAGCAGGTCCACCACCGCCGTGAACTCCGCTTCCGCGCCCGGCTGTTCCCACTCCCGGGCGTAGGCGGGGTCGTGGTAGCGGCCGGTGGCCTGGAAGACGGCCCGGGCCGCCACGGCGGGGTCGGCGACGGTGAAGGCGCCGGCGTCGGTGCCGTCCCGGACGATGCGGGTGAGCTGACCGGTCAGCTCGGCGAGGTGCTCGACGACCGTCTCGACGCTCTCACCGGTCAGGACCGTGTAGGTGGCGAACAGCTCCGGATCGTCGCCCGCCTTGCGGCGCTTGGCCTCGAAGAGCGCGGCCAGCCAGTCCCGCAGCCGGGCCTCCGGATCGCGGTCCGCCTCGGCGATCCCGGCCAGCATGCCCGTCGCCCGGTCCAGCCACCGCTTGGTCACCGCCTCCCGCAGCGCCGCCTTGGTGCGGAAGTGGCGGTAGACGCTGCCATGGCTGACGCCGAGCGCGCGGGCCACGTCGACCACGGTGGCCTTGGCGGGCCCGTGACGGCGCAGCACCTCCTCGGTGGCTTCGAGAATGCGCTCGGCGGTCAGGGTCTCGCTGGTCGGGGACATGCCTAGACGGTACCCGGCACGAGGTCCACCACCGGATCGGTACAGCTCGCCCGGCCCGCACCCCACCCACCAAGGGGCGCGGGGAACTGCGCGACCAGCCCCCACCGGGCCCGCAGCCGATCCACGAC
>NZ_RSAJ01000726.1 GCF_003933965.1 Streptomyces sp. RP5T | reverse complement strand
GGCATGAGGTTGCGGGGGGTCGGCGCACCGAATGGGTGGTGCGTGGTGGAAACTGTCTGGTGGCAACGGACGTTGTGAGGATGTCCGGGTCGACCGGTGTGTTCAATCAGGGTTCGTCCTGCCCCACGGGCGGGTCTGTTTCGGTCAAGGGGAATCGCCCGTGAAGTTGTTTGCGAAGTTGTTCGGCAAGAGCGCGCGAGAAGGCAGCGACAACGCGACCGCTCGCCATCGCGCACAGCCCGACGCCGAGGGCCAGCGCCCGCTGTTCCGGGACCAGGTCGCCGGTCAGAGTGGTGACATTTCCGGAGGTCAGGGCGTGCCGTCTGTTGACCCTGCCCAGTCCGGCGGCATAGGTTTCGGGCAGCCGTCAACCTCAAGTACGGGTGGAGGGTTTTCCCCTATGTCGGCCCTGGTGTGTACGAGGTGCGGTAACCGCAACGCGGAGAACAGCCGCTTCTGCTCCAACTGCGGCGCCCCGCTGCGGCCCGGGGCCGTGCCCGAGCGCCCCTCGGAGACGACCTCCACCATCTCCATCTCGGGTCTTGAGGCCTACGACGCAGAGGTCACCGGTCAGACCCAGATGCCGGCGCTCTCCCCGGAGGCACAGGCGGCCGTCGACGCGCTCCCGCTGGGCTCCGCCCTCCTGGTGGTGCGCCGCGGGCCGAACTCGGGCAGCCGTTTCCTGCTGGACGGCGAGCTGACCACGGCCGGCCGGCACCCGCAGAGCGACATCTTCCTCGACGACGTCACGGTCTCGCGTCGGCACGTGGAGTTCCGCCGCGGTCAGGACGGCTCGTTCACGGTGTCCGACGTGGGCAGTCTCAACGGCACGTACGTCAACCGTGAGCGGATCGACTCGGTCGCGCTGAACAACGGCGACGAGGTGCAGATCGGCAAGTACCGGCTGGTGTTCTACGCGAGCCAGCAGGGCTACTGACCCTCCCAGGGAAGGTCCATGCTTCAAACACCGAGCGGCGGTGCCGGACACGGCACCGCCGCCACGGACAGTGGACTGATGAGCATCGGCACGGTGCTGAACGTGCTGCGCGACGAGTTCCCCGAAGTCACGATCTCCAAGATCCGTTTCCTGGAGTCCGAGGGCCTCATCGAGCCGCAGCGGACTCCTTCCGGGTACCGCAAGTTCAGCAACCGGGACGTCGAGCGCCTCGGCCACGTCCTGAGGATGCAGCGGGACCACTATCTGCCGCTCAAGGTGATCCGGGAGCACCTGGACGCCATGGAACGCGGTGAGGCCGTCGCGCCGCCCACGGTGGGCCGCCAGCGGGACGGAGAAACGGTCCTGGAGGTCTCGGAGGGCCCCACCGCGGCCCGGATCGGCCGGGCCGCGCTGCTCGCCGCCGCCGAGATCGGCGAGGCGGAGCTGGCCGAGTGGGAGTCGTACGGGCTCATCACGCCGCTGCCGGACGGCGCCTACGACGCCGAGGCGGTGACCGTGGCCGCGCTCGTCGTGGAACTCGGGCGGTTCGGGATCGAGCCGCGGCACCTGCGGGCGATGAAGGCGGCCGCCGACCGTGAGGCAGGGCTCGTCGACCAGGTGGTGGCCCCGCTGAAGCGCCACCGCAACCCGCAGACCCGCGCGCACGCGGAAGCCCGCGCCAAGGAACTCGCGGGGCTCACGGTGAAGCTGCACGCGGCCCTCGTGCAGACCGCGCTCGGCGTACGCCTTCCCTGAGGTTGCTCCGGGCACCGGATCGCCACCCGTTTCCTGCCCGACTACCCAAACGTCCCGGGCACGGCCTAGGGTTGCTGTGTGAACGAGCTCGATGTCGTAGGTGTCCGGGTGGAAATGCCCTCCAACCAACCGATCGTGCTCCTGCGTGAAGTGGGAGGCGACCGCTACCTCCCCATCTGGATCGGGCCGGGGGAAGCGACGGCGATCGCCTTCGCGCAGCAGGGCATGGCCCCCGCACGACCGCTGACCCACGACCTGTTCAAGGACGTGCTGGAGGCGGTCGGTCAGGAGCTCACCGAAGTGCGCATCACGGATCTGCGTGAGGGCGTCTTCTACGCGGAGCTGGTCTTCGCCAGCGGGGTCGAGGTGAGCGCGCGGCCGTCCGACGCCATAGCGCTGGCCCTGCGCACCGGGACGCCGATCTACGGCAGCGACGGGGTGCTCGACGACGCCGGTATCGCCATTCCGGACGAGCAGGAGGACGAGGTGGAGAAGTTCCGCGAGTTCCTCGACCAGATCTCCCCCGAGGACTTCGGCACCAGCAGTCAGTGAGGCAGAGCGGCCGGCCGGCGGATCAGTGATCCGTGACGGGCCGGCCGTGTCCGGTCGTCACGGAAATGCCGGCATTTGCCACCGGCGCGTGAGAGCGTCCTGCGGCCCGTTCGGAGCGCATTCGGCTAGCCTTTCCCCGCGGTGGGGTACGGCAAACCACTCCTTGGGTGATTATCACTCGGCGTGCCGAGTGTGGCGATCGTTGACGCACCCCTGGTGACTGCCTACCGTCGTGAAGGCAGGTCAAGGACGGAGGTCGGCGTGAGAAGCAGCGGCGACGGTACGGCTGGGGGTGCCCCCGGACGGAGTCTCGGGGCGAGCGGTCCGTACCCGCTTCCAAGCAGCCCGTTTCAGGGCGGCGCGGCCGATCACGTCCCGCAGCGACCTGCGGCCGTGCCGAGCAGCGGAGGGGCGACGTCCATGGCGTCCGAGCAGATCGGCTATCGCGGTCCCACGGCATGCGCGGCCGCCGGCATCACCTACCGGCAGCTGGACTACTGGGCACGCACCGGGCTCGTGGAGCCGAGCGTGCGGCCGGCCCACGGGTCGGGGACACAGCGGCTCTACAGCTTCCGGGACGTCGTCGTCCTGAAGATCGTCAAGCGGTTCCTCGACACCGGGGTGTCGCTGCAGAACATCCGCACCACGGTCCAGCACCTGCGTGAGCGTGGTTTCCAGGACCTGGAGCGCATGACGCTCATGAGCGACGGGGCCACGGTCTACGAGTGCACCTCGCCCGACGAGGTCCACGCGCTGCTCCAGGGCGGCCAGGGCGTCTTCGGGATCGCCGTGGGGGTCGTGTGGCGGGACGTCGAGAGCGCCCTGTCGCAGCTGCACGGGGAGCGCATCGACACCGGGGAGACGCTCGTGGGGCACAACCCCGCCGATGAGCTGGCCAGGCGCCGCAACCGGGCGGTCTGAGGCCTGCCCCTCCGGACCCGCGGGGCATTGTCAGTGGCGTAGGGCAGCATCGGACATGTGAGAAAAGCGCCCACGATCCTGCATCTCGACATGGATGCCTTCTACGCCTCGGCGGAGCAGGCGTCCAAGCCGAGTCTGCGCGGGAAGGCCGTCGTCGTGGGCGGGCTGGGGCCGCGGGGTGTGGTGGCCACCGCGTCCTACGAGGCCCGGGTGTTCGGGGTGCACTCGGCGATGCCCATGGGCCAGGCGAGACGGCTCGCGCCGAACGCCGCGTATCTCGTGCCGCGCTTCGGGTTGTACAAGGCGATCAGCGAGCAGGTCATGGGGTTGCTGCGGGAGTTGTCGCCGTTGGTGGAGCCCCTGAGCCTGGACGAGGCGTTCGTGGATCTGGAGGCCGGGGGAGCGGCCTGGGACGAGGCGTCCGCGCGACTGGTCGGGGCGAGGTTGCGGGCCGACATACGGGCCGTCACGGGACTCACGGGGTCGGTGGGGCTGGCCGCGTCCAAGATGCTCGCGAAGATCGCCTCCGAGCAGGCCAAGCCGGACGGGTTGGTGGTGATCGAGCCGGGCACCGAGCGGG
>NZ_RSAJ01000725.1 GCF_003933965.1 Streptomyces sp. RP5T | reverse complement strand
GCTCTGGCCCGACCTCCGTTTCGAGGTCCTGCTCTCCCCGACCGGCGCGCGGATCAGCCACTCGTTCCAGACCGCGCCGGTCGGGGAGAGCAGGACCTCGAAACGGAGGTCGGGCCAGAGCGGGACCGGCCACAGCCAGGCCTCGCACTCCAGGTCGCCCACCGCACGGGTCAGCACGGTCTCCGGGGGGCCGAGGACCGAGCGGTACCGGGACGCGGCGGCGCGGGCCCGCGGGGAGCGGACCATCGCCTGCCAGCGCTTGTTGGCCTCCCGCATGTCCGCGATCGACACCCCCAGCGTGTGCCGGACGTCCTCCACCGGGCCGGGGTTGTGGTCGGCCATGCGGCGCAGCAGGACCAGCTGGAAGTCATGGACGGTGAAGGGACTGGCCGGGGGCTTTCCGGAGGGCATGGTCCCCATCGTCCCCCACCGCACTGACACCGGGCCTGCGGCCGTCGGGCAGGAAGAGCACCGAGTTGACGTACCGGGGACGGCGCACGAAGGGCAGGACCCGGCGGAGCAGTCCCTGGCCGACGACGTACGAGGCCGTCTCCTGGTGGGCCTCCAGGGGGAAGCCGGACAGCGGGACCCAGGCGGTGCGGGGCAGCACCCAGCCGTCGTAGCCGAGGAGGGCGAGGTGGGTCACCACCGGCGCGATCGGCTGGATCCGCGACTCCAGTTCCACGAAGAGCGCGGGCCGGTCGCGCGCGAGGATCCCGGCGGCCCCGCGCAGCACCGCCAACTCGTTCCCGTCCACGTCGATCTTGATGAAACCGACGTCCTTCAGGCCCAGTCCGTCCAGCGTGACGCAGCGGACCTCCACCGCACGGCCGTGGATGTCGCGCCGGACCAGGGAGGACACCCCGCGGTCGCCCTCGTCGCCGGGCGGCAGCCACAGCCGGGCGGTGCCGGGGCGGTCGGTGGCGGCGGCCTGGACGACCCGGACGTTCGCCGGGGCCGCCGAGGTCAGCAGCCGGGCCAGATGAGGGACCGGTTCGACGGTCACCACCTGCCGCGCCCGCCCGGCCAGCCGGCGCGTCCACGGCCCGTACCAGCCGCCCACGTCCACCGCCGTCCGGCAGCCGGCCGGGCACAGTTCGGGCAGCCGCGCCAGCTCCGGCTCGAAGCGCGGGTACACGGCCCGGGCGACCGCCGCCACCAGACGGGTGGGCAGATGAGGGGCGACTCGCGCCGCCCAGGTGCGCGCGGGCCCCGTCATGGAGTCATCCCGGGGGTCTGGGGAGAACCCCCAGTACAGCGGCGCAGCAGGTCCTCGTGCTCGTCGTCCGTCACCTGCTCGCCGGAGGCCGGCAGCAGCTGCGGGATGCCGTCGACGATCGGGTAACGGCGGTGCAGCCGGGGGTTGTAGAGGGCCTCGTCCGGCGGTACGAGGTGCAGGGGGCCCTTGTCGAGCGGGCAGGCCAGAATCTGCAGCAGCGGGTCGTCGGGGTTCATGGGGGCGTCAACTCCTTGGCACCGATGGGGGTTTGGGGCGCCGAATCGTGCTTGGGCATGCTCAGCAGCACGGCGACGGCGAGCAGGGTGCCCGCGAGCCGCAGCGCGAGCCGCAGCGGGTCGTGGGGCAGGGACTCGCCGAACGAGAGCGTGCCGAGCACCGCGGTGTACAGACAGGTCACCGTCGTGCACACCGGCACGATCAGCGAGGCCCGGCAGCGCTGGAGCGCCGCCTGGGACATCACCAGGCCGAACGCCCCGGTGAACAACAGGAGATACGGATACGGGGAGCCCAGCAGCGCAACCACCGCGCTGCCGAGACCGCTTGAGGGCAGATAGCTCGACACGCCCTTGATCGCGAGCGAGCTGACCCCGTACAGCAGGCCCACCGCCACGCCGTACTCGACGCCGGTCGTCGGCATGCGGTGCCGGTGCCGGGTGCGCCGCTCGGCGGACCCGTACAGCCACACGCCCGCCGCCAGCGACGGTACGCACACCAGCAGGATGAGCTGGTACGGGGCGTCCCGGCTGACCCGGTCCGAGCCCTCCTTCAAAGAGAGCACGACCATGAGGAGCGCGGCGAGGATGGCACCGAGCGCGTACCGCTCCCGGCTGCTGGTCTCCTCGCCCAGCAGCCGTGCCGACAGCAGGACCAGCAGCACCAGACCGGAGACGAAGATGCCCTGCGCGGCCGCGATCGGCAGCGTCCGGTAGACCGCGAGCTGCGCCCCGAACCCGGCCGCGAGCGAGAGCGAACCGCCGATCCACAGCGGGCTTCTGAGCACCAGCCCGAGCAGTCGCAGAGGTTGACGGATCGTCACCTGAGGGAGTGCGGTCAGTGCCCGCTTCTCCAGCACGAATCCGACGCTGTACAGGGTGTTCGCCAACAGGGCCGCCGCCACTCCCCACCACATGGTCACCCCCTAGGTCTTGCGCGCGTGCAGCAGCAGGATCGACGCGAGCGAGGGTCTGGCACACGCCAGCCGGTCCAGTGCGCGCAGCGGACGCGGCACGCCGTGGAAGGGCGCCCCCTCAAGCCGTACGACCTCGAAGCCGGCCGCCGCGACGAACTCCCGCAGCGCGCGGGCCGTGTACAGCCGCAGGTGGCCCACGACCTCCCGGCCCGGCCGCCCGTGGATCGCCCGCAGGCTCACCTCCGAGAACACCGGCTGGACGCCGGCCAGCAGCAGCCCGCGGTTGTACCAGGCGGCCAGGTTCGGTGTGGACAGCATGAGATGGCCTCCCGGGCGCAGGATGCGGCGGATCTCGTCGAGCGCGGCGTCGGGGTCGACCAGATGCTCGACGACCTCGCTGAACAGCACGGCGTCGACGGAGGCGTCCTTGAACGGCAGCCCCTCGCCGCTCAGTTCACCGCGCACGGCGTACGGCAGCCGGGCGCGGGCGCGGGTGAGGGCGTCCTGGGACCAGTCGACGCCGACGATCCGATGGCCGGTGAGGAACGGGGCGGCGGTGGCGGCCGCGGTGCCGTCGCCGCAGCCGATGTCCAGGACGGTGCGCGGGACGGTCCCGGCCTTTCCGAGGGCCGCGGCCAGCATGCGGGCCTGGCGCAGCGACCGGGGGGTGCCGGAGGCGACCGGGACGGCGGGGTCCTCGTAGAAGTCCCTCAGGCCGCCGCGGCGCGGGGGTGCGGTGGTGTTCACGGGGCCACCTCCGTGGTGTGCAGGTAGTGCTCGAACAGGTCCCGCAGATGGGCGCCGTCGCCGTGGCCGAGCAGGGACCGCGACCAGCGCAGCGCGAGGTGCAGCCGGCCCGCGGTCGAGGCGGTCGTCACGGTGAGGCCGCGGGGCATCCTCGCGGGCGCCGAGAACCACACGGCCTGCGCGCGGCCCGCCTCCTCGCCGAAGTCCAGGGGGTACGGGACGCGGCCGATGTTGCTGAGGAGGGTGGTGGAGGTCCAGGGGGCCGCCGCCCTGCGCAGGCCGCGGGTGAGGGCGGCGCGCCAGGTCACCGGGGTGACCGGAGCCGTGAGGACGCCTGCGCCGTGGCCGAGCTGGGGGCGAGGGAGGGATTTCAGGGCCCGGGTCCGCTGGGCCGTGCGGCGCAGGAACTCGGGCATGTGGTTCTGGTCGTGAGGCAACTCCTCGCAGGAGAAGGGGACTTCGACCAGTCGGGTGCCGTTGCCGATGGGCATGCTCGCGTCCCTGGGGCGGTCGTCCACGGGCATGGTGATGCGCAGGGGGCGGGGGAACTGTCCGTGCTCCCTGTTCCAGTGCGCGATCGTCAGGGCGGTGGCGGCCATGAGCTGGTCGTTGACCGTGTAGGGGGAGCCCTTGGGGCGGTAA